>JBDTYJ010000035.1:0-24912 GCA_040005755.1 Pseudomonadota bacterium | reverse complement strand
TCGGTTTTGGTCGCAGCTGGCACGGGGTCGGCGGGGCGGGCGGAGCTCAGTTCACTGATGGATTCGGCTTGGCTCGGCTTCGCCATCGCTCGGCGCGCAGTTTAACCAGTCGTACGGTAGCGTCGAGACAATGCGGCGTCTCCCGCTCCAGTATTTGTTCAACTCGATAATAGTAAGCAATTACGATGTGTTGCAAGGCTGTGGCGCGGGCTGGAAGGGGGCGGTAGGCTGCGCGCCATGCTGAATCCTGGAACGCCCCGTGATCCTTCTTTGGCTGAACGTGACCCTGATATCGCTCGACTGATTCGTGAAGAAGAGGTTCGGGAAACGGTCAAGCTTCGGCTCATCCCCAGTGAGAACTACGTGTCGCGCGCCGTGCTCGAAGCGACCGGTTCGATCCTGACCAACAAGTACTCCGAAGGTTACGCAGGCAAGCGTTACTACGAGGGCCAGCAGGTCATCGATCAGGTGGAGGAGCTCGCGGTATCCCGCCTGAAGGCTCTGTTCGGCGTCGACCACGTGAACGTACAGCCATACAGCGGTAGCCCTGCGAACCTCGCTGTCTACCTGGCCTTCTGCCAGCCGCACGACGTAATCATGGGTCTCGGCTTGCCCTCCGGTGGGCACCTCACGCACGGCTCTACCGTGAGCATCACCGGGAAGTACTTCAAGAGCGTCGGTTACAACGTCAGCCCCGGCGACCAGCGCATCGATTTCGGTGAAGTTCGCCGCCTCGCGCTCGAGCACAAGCCGAAGCTGATCTGGTGTGGCACCACGGCCTACCCGCGTACCTTGGATTTCGCGAAGTTCCGGGAAATTGCCGATGAAGTTGGGGCGAAGCTAGCCGCCGACATCGCGCACATCTCGGGTCTGGTCGTGGGCGGGGCGCACCCTTCCCCGGTCGGCTATGCCGATGTGATCACCAGCACGACGCACAAAACGTTGCGCGGCCCGCGCGGCGGCATCGTGATGTGCAAGAGCGAGTTCGCCAAGGACATCGACCGCGCGGTGTTCCCAGGCCTGCAGGGAGGCCCGCACAACCACACTACGGCGGGCATCGCGGTCGCCGCGAAGGAAGCCGCCACCCCGGAGTTCAAGGTCTACGCACACAACGTGGTCGCCAACGCCAAGGTGCTGGCGGAAGGGCTACTCGCCAAGGGGTTCACGCTCGTGACCGGCGGCACGGACAATCACCTGATCTTGATCGATTTGCGCGGCAAGAACATCACCGGCAAGGTCGCTGCTCAGGCGTTGGATCGCGCGGGCATCGTCGGCAACTACAACTCAATCCCGTTCGACCCGCGCAAGCCCTTCGATCCGTCCGGCTTCCGCATCGGCACACCCAGCATCACCTCGCGCGGCATGGGCAAAGATGAGATGCTGAAATTGGCCGATTTCATGAGCCAGGTGGTCAGCGCGGCGGACGACGCCAAGCTCATCGAGCGGGTCGCGGCTCAAGTCAAAGAAATGTGCCTCGGCTTCCCGCCGCCCGGCATTCCGGCCTGAGCTCGCTCATTACAACGCGCTGATTGGCGGCGCGCGATCCGACTGGTCGCGCGCCGTTTCTCATTTGTGGTTCAGCGCAGCGGCGGGCTGAACGCGCACGCGCCACTCTTGCACTGTGCACGGTACTGGTTTGCGCCGATGGACACGCAGGCAGGGCAGGGCGTTGGCGCGCCGTCGCAGAAGTCAGCGCTTGCGTTGACCGGCACGTATCCGCTGCCGTCGCACCCGGCGCAGCAGTTCACGCCATCACGCAGCGTGCAGTCCGCATCGGTCTTACACTCGGTGAGTGGCGACTGGCGAACGTCCAGTAGCGAACAGCGGTGCGCCGTACACACGGGTTTGAAGTACTTGAGCGTTCCCTCGTACTCGGTGGCCGACGCGCAGGGAGCGCAGGCCGCGCCGCCCGGGCAAATTGAATTTTGCTGGTCAACGACGTGCTTCGCGTTCACCGCGAGCAGCTGCTCGTCTCGGACAGGCTCACACGCTGCACAGCAACCGTTCGAAACGAGGCTGCAGTCCCCGTCGTTTTCGCAGCTGCCCCAGTCATCCCCCGTTGTGCTGCCACATTGGGCGATGCACGCCTCGCGCGTGGCGAAACGATTGGCGTTGCCTTCACAACCTCCGTAAACAAAGGGTTCGCACAGGCCGGTCTTTGGGTTGTGCCAGAATGAAGGATTGTATGCGTCGCAGGGGCCCGTCAGTTTGGGCAGCGCACACGCGCTAGCGCCCGCCGCGCCTGCGTTCGAAGTGGAGCCCCCGTTGCCAACCCCCGCTGCTCCAGCGCTGCTTGACGCTCCGGCAGCGCCGCTCCCTCCGTTCTGCGACCTGCCGCCACAAGCCGTCATCCAGATCAACCCGATGCCGACGGCAACCAGGGTAGTGGCACACTTGGTCATGTTCGTAAGCGTAGCACCAACCGTGCCAAGGCCTTCAGGCGAGCCAACCTGCTTTTGACGCGCATGGCGCGAGAGCCGCCAGCGCCGGAGGCGCGCATTGGTTGCGTGGGTCGCGGCAAGATTTCGCATGCGAGCAGCCGCGAGGCGACCCCACAAAAGATCAACGCAAGGGCGGCGCCGTGCGCTCGAAGCCGAGGCATGCGCGCACGGGCAGCGGCGGATATTTCTTGAAGCGCGCGTCATTCTTGCTGCGCTCGCACAGCCAAAATTCACTGCCTCGTACCGATTCAATCACACGCGCGTGCGTACAAATCGCGCACAGTCCGACGCGCTGTTGGCGTGCGAGCTCGGAGTCCGTCACGGGTCTCTCAGCTTGGGGTGTCGCTCGGGTTGGCGAGCGGCCAGATGCGCCGGAAGCCAACGCCCATGACGGCTTCATCGTCGCGGCGCACGACCGCGCCGTAACGGCACTTCTCGATCAAGGTGCCCTGCTCCATGCCGCCGGCGTTTTGGAAGCGCACGCGATGGCCTTCCTCGAGGGCCGCGAAAACACGCACGTCGTTGGCGACGGCGTTCAGATCTTCCGCCGGCTCACTCACTGGCGTGAGGGCGTCGGCGGTGGTGCGGCGCACCCAACCCGCGTTGGAGAATACGTGCACTTCATTCCCGCATCCGAACAACACGACGCCTGTGGCCCCGGTGTCCAGGAAGCACACGACGCGGCCCGCCTGCAGATCAGTGCGCGCTCGACCGCCGAGCCGCGCGCGCACGGCCTCGATCGTCGACGTCCGGCGTTTGGCTGCGTCGGTCACGGGCAATGAAATACGGCGCGACACCGGTTCAGGGTAGCACCGTCAGGCGAGCTCATCGTGACCGTGTGCATGGAAGCGAACCCGCGAACGTTAGCTCGCGGAGCCTGTCGTGAGTATGCGGGCCGAACTCGACGCGACGAACGCGGAAGCCTCGGCCGTTTGTTTGCTGCCCCGCACGCCGCGGGACAGGACCATCAGCCGAAGCTGGCGGCGGGGAGCGGGAAACGGAGGCGATTCAGCATTTTTCGGAACCAACGCATGGGGTGCCCCTTTCTCGGCGGTGAGCCGTTGTGAGGCGACTGCCTACACCCGTTCCTGTTCGCCGCGCAAGCTTTCGCCACCCGCGCCTGCGCGTACGGCTGGCACCTAACTGCCTAAAATAACAGCTGAAAAGTGCGATTTTAACAAACGTCGGACCGGCGGTCGATTATCGAACTGCGTCAATAAGCAGGGCAACACCGGCGGTGTCCGTCACGAGCGATTGGCGACGCCGGCAATGGCCGGTTGGATGACTCCGCTATAGAACGCCGGATGATTTCCGTTAGTGACGCGCGCGTGCCGGGGTCCGCGCAGCTTTCTTGGGCGTTGCGAAAAGCGCTCGCGTGGTGCGGAGTTTTCGCCTGCTGCGGAGTGCTCATGGCCTGCCACCGCCCGGCTGCGCCCCTGCCGAAGCTCGGTCAAGTTGGTGATTTTGAGCTGGTCGACCAGCAAGCGCGGCCGGTGAGCGCGGCTTCCCTGCGCGGCAAAGTTTGGGTGGCGGCTTTTTTCTTCACTCGCTGCCCGACCATTTGCCCGCGCATCACCAAGCGCATGCGCGCGCTGCAAGTGGCGACGCGCGGCCAGACGCCAGCGCCTTCTTTGATCAGCTTCAGCGTCGACCCCGAGAACGACACGCCCCCGGTGCTGCTCGAATACGCTCGGCGCTACGGCGCCGATCTGCATAGTTGGGCGTTTTTGACGGGGGATTTGCGCGTCGTGAAGCGCACGATCGTGGACGGCTTCAAGTTGGCGCTCGACGGCAAGCCGGATCCCAACGCTGAAAACGGCGGCATCATTCACGGCTCGCACTTGGTGCTCGTCGACCAAGCGCTGGCGATTCGCGGTTACTATCGTACGGACGACGAAGACGACATGGCGCGTTTGGTCGACGACGCGAAGGGCCTTTCGGGTCCCTGACGCCGCACGCTTCGGCCGCGTGGAGTTACGCCTCGCGAACGCCGGGTATCGCTTCAAGCAGCGCGACGCGACGAGCGAGCTCCGCTTCGGTCCCCGCGCGCACGGTGATGTGACCCACTTTGCGACCCGCGCGCGCCGATTTCCCATACAAGTGCAGGTGGGCATCGGGCACCGCGAGTACTGCGCCCGACTCCGGCAAAGTGCCCACGAGGTTCAGCATGCAGCTCGGGCCGATTGCGGCCGTATCGCCGAGCGGCAAACCCAGGATGGCGCGCAGGTGATTCTCGAACTGGCTCGTGATTGAGCCTTCGATCGAATAGTGACCGGAGTTGTGCACGCGCGGAGCAATTTCATTGGCCACGAGCGTGCCACCGACTTGAAACAGCTCGAGCGCCAGCACGCCGACATAACCGAGGTTTTCCAGGATGCGGGTCGCGTGACCTTCGGCGGCGCTCTGCAACTCGGGCGTCAGCTGGGGCGCCGGGGCCAGCGTTTTGCGTAGAATGCCGCGTTCGTGGTGATTTTCGACGAGCGGGTAGAAGCGCACTTCGCCAGCGCGCCCGCGCACGGCGAGCAAGCTGAGCTCACGCTCGAATTGCACGAAGCCTTCCAAGATCGATGGCGCCCCAGCGACCGCGGCCCAGGCTGCCGGCACGTCGTGCGCGTGCTTGAGCACGAACTGACCTTTGCCATCGTAGCCGAGGCGTCGCGTTTTCAGCACCGCGGGTAGGCCGAGCTTAGTTACGGCGAGTGCCAGCTCTTCCACACTGCTGACGGCTTCGAAGGGCGCGGTCGGGATGCCGAGCTCGCGGAAGCGGCTCTTTTCCACGAAGCGATCCTGAGCGACGCGCAGCGCGCCCGGGGGCGGAAATACCGGTACCGTTTCTACCAGCGCGTCCGCGGCTTGCACCGGCACACTCTCGAATTCGTAGGTTACTACGTGGCAAGCCGCGAGCGCCGCCAGGCCGACCGGATCCAGGTAGCCGCAAACCACCTGGCGCCCCAGCGCTGCGGCGGGTGCTGCCGGCGTCGGATCGACGAACACGAACGAGCAATTGAGTGGCGTCCCCGCCAGGGCGAGCATGCGGCCCAGTTGGCCAGCGCCGAGAACGCCGACGCGCAGCGTGAGGCCCCTCACGTCAGTTTCGGGGATCGGGGTTGTCGAGGACACTTTGCGTGCGAGCAGCGCGAAAGCGCTTCAAGGCGTCGCGGATCGCCGGATGGCGCCCGCCCAAGATCGCAGCTGCGAGAAGTGCTGCGTTGATTGCCCCCGCCTTTCCGATCGCGAGCGTGGCGACCGGGATCCCGGCGGGCATTTGCACGATGGACAAGAGCGAGTCGAGCCCGTTCAGCGCCTGGCTTTGAACGGGCACGCCGAGCACGGGCAGCGCCGATTTCGCTGCAACCATGCCGGGTAGGTGGGCCGCGCCCCCGGCACCGGCGATGATCACTTCAAGCCCGCGCGCTTCGGCCGCTGCGGCGTACTCGAACATCAAATCAGGCGTGCGATGCGCAGACACTACCTGCACCTCATGCGCGACGCCGAGCTCGGTGAGCATTTCGGCGGTGTGCGACAGGGTTTCCCAATCGCTCTGCGAGCCCATGATCACGCCGACCAGTGGTTTGTGCTTTGAATCGGTCAAAAGGAGGGCGGAACCCTAGTCATTTCGCGGTACTCCCGCAAGGCCGCAGGCCCGGGCATGGCAGGGCGGGCGGAATTCCGCCGAAAAACCGCAAATGACGGAAGGATGACCCCGGGCGGGCCAAGAGCCGCTACCTTGCAGGCACTCGGAATGTACATCCTCCTCGCATTCTTCGTGTTGCATTGGCAGTCGTCGGTGTTCTGCCAAACCTTCTTCTTGCACCGCTTCGGGGCGCATCGTCAGTTTACGATGACCAAGGGCTGGGAGCGCTTCTTTCACGTACTCACGTACCTGACGCAAGGCTCGAGCTTTCTGTCCCCGCGTGGCTACGCGATCTTGCATCGCATGCACCACGCCTACAGCGACACGGCGTTGGATCCGCATTCGCCGGAGAACTACAGCAACGTGTTCACCATGATGCTGGCGACGAAGAAGCGTTACGACGCCTTCGCATACCGTCATGAGGAACCGGAACCGCGCTTCGAGGGCGGCTACCCGGATTGGCCCGCGCTCGATAAGCTCGGTCAGTCGTGGATCATGCGCGTGCTGTGGGGAGCCGCGTACTCTTCCGTGTACGTAATCTTCGCGCCTTCGGCGTGGTGGTTCTTGCTCCTGCCCGCGCATTTCATCATGGGTCCGATTCACGGTGCGATCGTGAACTGGTGCGGGCACCGCTACGGCTATCGCAACTACAAGAGCG
The DNA here is from genome assembly GCA_040005755.1 of Pseudomonadota bacterium. Taxonomy (GTDB): domain Bacteria; phylum Myxococcota_A; class Polyangia; order Polyangiales; family Polyangiaceae; genus PMG-095. The sequence continues at coordinate 18,179 of JBDTYJ010000035.1, read as the reverse complement.
CGGACGTCTCGCGCAACACGCTGCCCATTGATTTCCTGTGCGCCGGGGAGCTGTTTCAGAACAACCACCATGAGTTCTCGATGAGCCCGCGTTTCGCAGCTCGTTGGTTCGAGATCGACCCCACCTACTTCGTCATCGTTCTGTTGGACTCCCTGGGCGTGATCAAGATCGCCTCGGATCAACGCACGCGTTACCCGCTGGAGCGCAAGGCGCCCGCGCTCGCCGCATCCGACGCCGAGTGATCAGCCTTCTGCGCTGAGAGCTTGCGCCGGCCACGGGCTGCACGCGAACGACCAGCGTTCGGCGCTGGCCAGGTGCGTGGGGAACACGTCGAATAGCTGCACGTGGCCGGCCTCGAAGTCCGCAATCGAGCAGATCGGACGGTGCTTGGGGTGCAGCGTGCCGGCGTTTAGGATCGTGAGCCCGTCAATCGTGCGCAGCATGGGGCGGTGTGAGTGGCCGTTGATCACGAAGCGCGCGCTGTGGTTCTTCAGCAGATCACTCAACGCGGCGTTGGAGTGCAATGCGGCCTCGGAGTGGCTGGGGCGCACGCTCGCCATGTCGTCCTCACCGAGGCCATGACAGAGCAGCACGCTGCCCCGCGGGCTCTCGAAGGTGCGCGTTTTCGGCAATGCGCTCAGGTAGCGCCGCGCTTGCTCGGTAAGCGCCGCCACGGGAGTGGCGTCCGGCAGATCACGCATTTCACCAGCTAGCAGCCAGCGATCGTGATTGCCGGCAACGACCAGTGCGCCGACGTTGTCGAGCAGTTGGCAGGCTTCGGTCAAATCCCCCGGGCCATCGGCGATGTCGCCCACGGCGAGCACCGTCTCGACCTCCGAGCAGCGGAATAGCTCGAGCACTTGCTTCAAGCGGGCGACCTCGCAATGGATGTCGCCAATTACTCCCACGCGCCTGAGCATCATCGGAAAGTGTAGCCGAAGCGCGGCGGCTCGTCTTGACCGACCGCGTGGCATCTCGCTTTTAAACGCGGCCGCGGGCTCTCGCTGCGCGCGCGGTGCGGGGATTGATTTGCGCTATGTCGGCGGCCGCACTACCGTCCGGGGCGATGCGATTCGCCCTGATTTTAGGAGTTTTTTCAGTCGTTGGCGCCGTGGCATGCGCGACGCCTTCGCGCACGCACGCCACAATCATGCGCGAACCGTTCCCGACCGCGGCACGCAATGCCGGGCCTGCACAGCCGACACAACCGACGCGCGCTGCCGAAACCAAACCGAAGCGGGACTCCACGCCGCCGCCGGCGCCAGCCGACAAGCCCGCGAAGGACGCGGAAGCGTGCCCGGCGGGCATGAAGCTGGTCGACGGGGATTACTGCAGCAAGTTGGATTTGGAGTGCAAAAAGAGTTGGTACGACAAATCCAACAAGAAAACCGTGTGTGAAGAGTTCGAGGCAAAGTCCACGTGCGTCGGTGAAAAAGAGCACAAGCGCTACTGCATGGACACCTACACCTGGCCCAACGAGAAGGGCGCCCGTCCAGAGGTCATGAATCGCTTCCACCAAGCCGAGGTGAAATGCGCGGCCGTCGGCAAGCGCATGTGCACGGAAACGGAGTGGACGCTCGCCTGTGAGGGGCCAGACATGTTGCCCTTCCCGTACGGCTATGTGCGCGACACCAACAAGTGTCTGGGGGACGTCGAATGGGATGCGCCGAACATGAAGAAGGTTGCGCAGCGTGATCCACAGGAGCTAGCGCGTTTGTGGAAGGGCGTGCGCAACGGTAGCCAGCCAGAATGCATCAGCGCCTATGGCATCGCGGATTTGCCAGGCAACACCGACGAAGTCGTGGCGAGTGAAACGTACAGCTCGGATTTTCGCGGCAAATTCGACAGCGTGCACTCGGGTGGCCCTTGGTACAAAGGCGTGCGCAATCAGTGCCGCCCCAAGATCTACACGCACGACGAGGGTTTTTATTACTATTTCCTCGGCTTTCGCTGCTGCGCCGAGGCGGACGGCAAAGCGACTGATCCGCGCACGCCCAAGCAAATCAAGGCCGACTGGGAGTTCAAGCGCGTGGAACGCATCGCCGGCTTCAGCAAGGCTCAAATGATCGAGAAGCTCGAGCTAAAAAAGCAGAGCAAGTGTGAGTGCCGCGAGAAGGACATCCTGTGCAAGACCATGTGCGGCACGCTGCTCGGGCCCGAAGCGAAGGATTACCGATGATGCGCGCTTGGATCGCGGTGGCGGGGCTGGGCGTAGTGCTGTCCGCGTGTTCGAGCACGAGCACGTGCAATCGCGATGAGGATGCGATCACCGTGCCGAAAACGGACGCGATCATCGATGCGGCCGCGGGTAGCTATCTGTCGGCGCCCTACCACGACCCGAACAAACCGCTCGTCGGTACTCCTTACGCCTACTTCCCTCCGGCCCGCACCATCACGTTCGAGCACGATTTAGGCGTCATGCTGCTTCCGGACGTGCCGCAGTTGGCGTTTTCAGACCATGGTTCGGTCGCACCCAGCGCTGGCAACGAGGCTATTACGGTGCACATCGACGAAAATTCGTTCTCGATCAAGAACGATACGTGCAGTGATTTTTACATCTGGGTGAGTGCGCACCGCGCTCCAGAAAACAGCTCTTCTGGGTCGCCCGGAGGCGCCGAAGAATCCGCCGGCGCCGGCGGCTCAACACCCTAAATCTTCGCGACCGCGAAGCTAACCACGCCCGCCAAAATCCCAGCGAGCACGTCATCCGCCATGATGCCGACGCCTTCCGGCTTGGCATTTTGCACCGTGTCGATCACGCCGGGCTTCCAGATATCGAACAGGCGGAATAGGCCCAGCGCCAAGATTTGTACGCCGATGCTGCTGTGCCGCACCATGCCCATGGCCAGCAACGTGCCCGCCACTTCATCGATCACCACGCACTGCGGATCTTCCACACCCATGGCTTTGGCCATTTCGTTCGAGGACCACACGCCCACGGCGGTGATGCCCACGATGGCCGCGAGGTGCACCGGGGCCGGCAGCAGGCGTAACCCAAGGTGCACCGGAATGGCACCGAACGAGCCCATGGTGCCCGGCGCTAGCTTGGACGCGCCGCAGCCGAACCAGGTGGAGAGTGCGCGTACGGCAAGCGAGGCCTTGGGCCGCGGTGCCGCTTCGGTTTCAGTCATTGTGGCTTCGGGGGCGCTCACGGCGCTCACGGGAGCAGGTGAAAGAACCCGCAAACGAGTCCAGACGGGCAATCCGGCGACGGCTCTTCGATGACTTGGCAGGAATCTGCGATGGCCACCATGGTGCTCTTGTCCGTGCCCCAACTTTGCCCGGGCTGCCAGCGCATCGTCGGCTTTTCCAGCTCGCCCGCGAAGTGCACTTTGCACTCCGCGACGAAGCGCGCGAGCTTGTCGGGCGCGAGATTTCCCGGCGGCTCGCTGTGCACGCGCATCGCCAGGGAGGGGCTGGCCCAGACACCGGCAACCAAGATCAGCTGGTTGTCCTTCCAGGTGCGGTACGGCTGAATGACGTTGGCCTTGTTGTCGTCGAGCGGCGCGTTGGCCTCACGCGGCCAGAGCTCAGTTTCCGTCTTGTACGCGCAATGCCGGCCTTCGAAGGTTTGCGTCGAAGCGCAGGTAAGCGAAGCGGCATCGGCCGTGACCAGAGTCAGGCGAATGGTGTCCTTGGCCCCGGTTTTCCAAGCGGTGGTGTTCGAGCCAGGTGGCTCTGCCGGTTCGAAGTAGTTCCCGAGCGCGGACATCGGGATCACGATCATCGCGGCCATCATCACCGCGGCGATCAAGAAGCGGCCGCCAATCAGCTGCGGCAGCTCTTCAGCCGCCGGCCGGCGCGGAACCGTGCGGGTGTCCGCCGGCGCTCTGCTGGCGCTCACTTTGCCAGCCGCCGTTTTGTCTGCCGGTTTGCCCGATTCAGTCGTCGCCATCGCGCGCTTCAATAGCGCAGATTCCGGGCGCTCCCAAGTGCCAGCGGCGCACCCCGAAAAGCCGCGGAAAAAGCCCGCTTTCCCTAGTCACAGTCGGAAAAGGCGGACCGGAACAGCGCCTGACCCAAAAGCTGGTGCCCCTCGGGCCCAAAGTGGATGCCGTCGCGGAATGGCGCGAAAAAGCGCTCGCACAGGACCTCCGCCTCCCCGCACGACAAGAGCGCGTAGGCGTCCACGACGGTGTCCACCTGGCCTCGCGCGGGTTGGTCGCGGATCCACGCGTTCACTTCACGCGTGGCACTCGCGCGGGAGGGATTGAAATACCGTTTGAAGCCGCCCCACGGTGCGACCGTCAGCGCCACGACTTTGACGCCGTGCTGTTTCGCCCAACCGTACATGATGCTCAAGTCGGCCTCTATTTTCGCAGGGGTGCGGTGTGCGGTCAGGTCACTGTACAAATCATTCACGCCGCCGAAGACCACGATGTGCGTGTAGCGCTTGCTTGATTCGGCAACCTGCTGCTGGAAGCTGCGCCGCATTTGCACCACCATGGTGGCGCCCTTACCAAAGTTGTCGATCTCAGTCCCTGGGCAGCGCGCCTTGACGTATTGCAAGTAGCCCCCGCCATGCGAACGCGGATCGGTGAGCGAATCCCCGATTGCCGCGATCACGTAGTGATGGCCGGTGTTGGCGATGGGGCTACCCGCGTCCGGCACGGAGAGCGGGGAGGGAATAGGGGGTGCACTCGGCGTGGAGGACGGCGAGGCAGACGTGAGGGGAGGCTGAGTGAGAGAAGCGGGCACGGGGTCGGCTGGGCGCTCACGAGCGACTTGCACGGGCAGGGGTGCGGGTGCGGGCGGCGCCACCGGAGTGCCGGGCGCGATGGCCCTCGCAGGCGTGGGGGGAGACGCAGTGCTGCAGGCGATGTGCAGGAAAAGCAGGGCAAACGCGGCGACAGAGCCGAGCGTACGGAGTGGTCGAGTTTGGGGTCGGTTCACGGTAGCCTGCCGCCACTTTCACATGAGCGCGCTCGAAGTCTACCGGAAGACGCGCAAAATTCCGGATCTGTTTTGGAACGCCTACGTGTGCCGGCCCGTGGCGGCCGTGCTGGTCGATGCCGTCAAAAACACGCGCATCACGCCCAACCAGATCACACTCTCCGCCGTGCTCGTGGCTCTCGTGTCCGCGGCACTCCTGATCGTTTGGCCCGGTCATGCGGGGCTGATTGTCGCGGCAGTCGTGTTCGAGCTTTCCTACGTGCTCGATTGCGCAGACGGCATGCTCGCGCGCTGGCGCGCGATTGCCTCACCCGCGGGTCACCTGCTCGACTTCCTGATGGACGAGCTCAAAGCGTTCTGCATTTTGGCGGCGGTTGCGGTGCGGTTGTTCCAAGAGCAGAGGGACCCGCGCTGGTTGTTGCTCGGCTTATTCGGCTTGGTCGCTCTTGCCTCCGGCATTGCGCTCACGACATTCATTCGTCGTCCCGAAATCGTCGCCCCAAAGCCTCCGTCACGCGCGCCCGCGGAAGGGCCTCGGCCAGCCGCCGATGGCTCAGCCTCCGCGCCGCCGACGGCCGCGCTGCCAAGCGCGGAAAACTCGCGCTCGCTCGTACGCCGCGCGCTCGGCCTGGTCGAAAGCGGCGCAAAGTTCGTCATCCACTATCCGTCGTACATCCTGGTGGTCGCACTCATTGGCCGAGCGGAGCTGTATTTCCTGCCGTACGTCGCCGTGAACGCGCTGTACGCCGCGCGCGCCTTTGCAGGTGTAGCCTGGCGCTTCGGTCGCTCGTAATTTTCGCTCCGCGTTTCGCGCGCGCCCTGTTGGTCGCGAACGCCAGGCGCTGAAGAGCGCGCTAAAGTCCGCGAAACTTATGGCGTTCTACGCGCGCGCTCGAGCTCAGCGAGGCGTGTCACGACGCCGCGAGCCACGATGTCCAGGACGCGCTCCACGACCTTCTTGCGGGCGCGCGGATCGCCGCCGAACGCGATGTGGCTCTTTGCCGATTTGCCTTTGGGAAGACGACCGAGCGCGGTGCAGGTGACGTGCAGCACGCCATTTTCCTCGCGCAGCTCGAGCTCTTCGACGAAGAACCGGTAGCTGATCTTGCTCTTTTGGTCGGCGCCCCAGTCGGCGTGCCGTGCTTCGCGCTTGAGCGTGACGCGCAGGTGCTTTTCGAACTCCTTGGCGTCCGCGCCGGACAGCTCGGCGGGGAGCTGAAGCCGGTCGAGTTTGACGTGCGGGTGCCCGGCGGCGACCCCCGGTTCGGTTTCAGGGTCCGCGTGTGCCAGCGTGGGGCGGACGCACAGGGCTGCGGCGAACAACGAGAGCGTCGCGAGCAGAAAGGAGATTGAGGACAGAACGCGCCGCACGCGCGTGGCTTAGCGGGCTCGGGTGGATTGGGCCAAGTTTGCGGGCCTTCCGCGCGAGCACCGGGCCACGCCTTTACCCGAGGCGCGCCGGGCGCTATCGATGCTGGATGGCCGGCGAAATCGACGTCGATGCGAGCGGGCGCCCGCTCGAGTGCGACGTGATCGTGATCGGCGGAGGCGTGAACGGCGTGGGCGTGGCGCGGGATGCGTCGTTGCGCGGGCTCAAGGTCGCGCTGTTCGAGCGCAACGACATTGCCTTCGGCGCGAGCGGTAACTCGAGTGGCATGATCCACGGTGGCCCGCGCTACCTGACTTACGACCCGGCGGTGACGCACAGCTCGTGCCTGGATTCCGGGCACATTCAACGCATTGCGCCGCACTTGCTGTTTCGCATTCCGTTCCTGCTCCCGATCTTCAAGAACGGCGCGCTGCTTTCCAAGATTGCGCTCACCGCCTACGACGCATTCTTCGATCTCTACGACCACTACCAGCCGCTGAAGGCCGGCAAACCGCACACCCGGCTCAGCGCGGAGGAGATCCATCAGTTGGAGCCTGGCCTTGTGGGCGGCTCAGCCGGCGGTGTTACCTTCGACGAATGGGGCATCGACGGTTCACGCTTGTGCATTGGCAACGCCGTCGACGCGCGTGAGCGCGGCGCGGAGATTCGCGTGCACTGCACGGTGACGGAGATCTTGCGCCGCGAAGACGGCAGCGTCTATGGCGTGCGCTTTCGCGATCGAGTTTCCGGTGAAAGTGGCACGCGCACCGCGCGCGTCGTGGTCAACGCCACCGGAGCATGGGCGCCCATCACGACTTCGTTAGGCGGCCTCGCACCCACGGCCGCGCGCATTCGTCCCGGCAAGGGCATTCACGTGTTCTTGGATCGCCGCCTGACCAACTACGCGATCGCCACGAACGCGATCGATGGCCGTCAGGTGTTCCTGATGCCGTGGCAAAATATGAGCGTGCTCGGCACAACTGACGACGACTACTACGGTGATTTGGATCAAGTGGTCGCCACTAGCGACGAAGTAAACTACCTGTTCCAGGCGGTAGAGCACGTGTTCCCTGCGGTACGCAGCGCTCGGGCCATTGGCACGTGGGGCGGCGTGCGCCCCACGTTGTATGACTGGGGTATGAACGAGGACCACCTGTCGCGCGAGCACCAAGTGGTTGACCACAAGCAGCACGGCGCGGACGGCCTGTATTCGATGATCGGCGGTAAATTGGCCAGTTATCGGCTGTTCTCGGAAGAAATGACGGACGTCATCGCCGCGCGGCTGGGCAACACAGCGCCACGGCGCTCGCACATCGCCCCCTTACCCGGCGGCGATGAGCAGGTGGATCCCATGTTGCTCGTGGTGCAGGGCGGCATGGAAGCCGTGACCGCGACGCGCCTCGAGTATCGCCACGGCAGTCGCAGTTTACGCGTCCTGGAACGCATGCAGCAGAAACCACGGGAGGCCGCCGTGGTGTGCACGTGCGAGCCGGTGACGGAGGCGGAGATCCGCTACGTGGTCGAACAAGAGCTCGCGCACGACGTCGCGGATGTGGCGCGGCGCACGCGGCTAGGGCTTGGAGCGTGTGGTGGCATGCGCTGCGCGCTACGCTGCGGGCGTATCGTGGCCGACGCGACCGGGCGCTCACCGGAGGCCGGGCAGCAGATGGCGCTGGAGTTTTTGGCGCAAGCCGCTCGCCGCCGCAGCGCAGCTGTGGGCCCAGCGCAAGCTCGCCAAGAGGCGATCGCGCTGAGCGCATTGTCCGCTGAAATTGGCTCTGGGAGCGGCGATTCGTGAAAATTGCAGTGCTCGGCGGCGGCATCGCGGGTACGGCCGCAGCCTTCGAAATTGCGCGCCAAGGCGGGCAGCCCGTCCTCTATTTCGCTCACTCGGGTTCGAGCGGCTTGTACTCGGGCGCGCTGGATTTCGACGCCTGGGATCGCGCTGTCGAAGCTGAGCCGGTGAGCGAAGGCCTCGCGCAATTCGCGGCGGCGCTCGGCATCTGGGAACTCGGACAGCAGACCCAGCGCGTGGCCACCCTGGAAGGCAACGTGCGGCCCGCGAGAGGTACCGATCGTGCGCTTCTGAATTTGGAGCAGTGCGCCGGTAAACGCGTGGCAGTAGTCGATGTCGAGCGTGATGACTGGGATGCGCCGCTTTTGGCAAAGAGCTTCGCCAGCAGCGCCTGGGCACGCCAGACGCAAACGCAGTTTTTTGCGACCGCTGTGCCGCTGCTGCAAGCCGGCTTCGAACGCCGTATTTCCGCGTACGATTTGGCGACGCTCCTGGACTCACCGGCGCGTTCGCAAGCGCTGCTGAGTGCGCTTCGAGGCCGCGGTGCTGAGCGGGATGCGTGGCTGTTTGGCCCCTGGCTCGGCATCGAACGCGCGCTCAGCAGCGAGCTCGGCGCGGCACTCGGTCTGCCAGTGGGCGAGACCACTTCAACGTTGGGCGGCAGCGCTGGCGCACGCTTCGAGAATGCGCGCGACCAGCTGCTTGAGCGAATCGCCGTGGTGAAGCGCGTTCACGTGACAGGCGTGGAGCGCACGCGAGATGGCTATCGTGTGATCGGCAGCGAAGGCGAGGCTCAGGAGTTTTCGGCGGCGGTGCTGGCAACGGGTGGGGTTGCTGCGGGCGGCGTCGCGTTGCAGCGCTCGTTCGAGCGCCGTGGTGGTACCGGATTTCGGCTTTCGTTTACGGGCCCGGTTCCGCTCGAGCTTCACGGGGAGGTGGTGGAGGGCGTCTCGTCTTTGTCGAGTGTGGATTTCGTGGCGCGTGGGCTGGGCACGCTCTTGGCCGTCGGCATCGCGACCAACGGAGCGGGCGAGGTGCGCGACAACCCGGGCTTATTTGCCGCGGGGGACGCGGTTGCAGGGCGACCACGCACGGCGCTCGGGGCGGCGCGCTCGGGGCTTAGCGCGGCTCAGCGCGCCGTCGAATACATCAAGACAACGCCGTGAGCGCGCGCCGGCAAGCGCGCCCCTCGCTTGCTCGGCCGCTTCGCATTCAGGCGTGCTACATCGGGCCAGCCATGGCTGAAGCCTCTGATTCTCGGGTGCGCATCGCGTTCGGCGTGCTGAATGGCATTGCGGGCGTTGTGCTGTTGGTAGGCGTCTTCGTAGTCGCTCAGCCGCGTTTTTGGGTGCTGGATGTGCCTGCGGCGTTGATCGGCGTGGCGCAGTTGGCAAGCTCCGTCTCGCTCTTGGCGCGGCTGCGCTGGGCGCTCCGCGCCTTGGCGATCGCGGCGTGGGTCTCGTTCGTGCTGGGCCTGATCATCGTATTCTTGATCGTGCTCACGATGGCGTTCTTGCGCGGCATTCACGGGGACTATGGCGTCGCCGCGCTGGCCGTTTCTGGCTTGGTGGTCGCGCTGCTCGTTCCGTACGTGGTTGTTCTACCCGCACTCGAGTTGCTTTGGCTTCAACGGCAACGGAGCGAGCTCCGCCCGTGACACCGCGCGGATTGCTGCATCTCCTCACAGCGTACGGGGCGGTGCTTGCGTTGTGTTCGTTGCTCTTGTTCTGGTGCGTGCGCGTGGATCGCTCGCGCGTGCCGCGCGGTCCGGTGCTCATCAGCATTTGGCAGCATGGCGAACGCAAAGCTCGTGTCGCAGCGACGGATGAGTCTTCGGCCGTGCGCGCGCTACTCGCTGAAGCCGCCGAGCCGGGCGCAACCCGCGTGGTCGAGCAAATTGTCGATTCCGCGCCGGTTTTGCCGCTCGGGCGCCTGATCTTCGCCGCGTCCATCGCGCCCGCACGGGACGGCGTCAGCGCGACCTATCAGGGCCGAACGGCTTATTTGACGCCCGATGATTTGCTCAAGCTCGAGGCGTACGAGGCGGTGCTGGACTACGGGCAGCTGGGTATTTCTCTGGGCGCGAACGCGGACAAGGTGCTTGGGCCGTTGGCCGCCGAGCTCGGCACCAACGCGGACGAGCTGTTCCGGCACGCCACCTTTCGGCGCTTTTGCGTGGAACGCAGCTCGCACTATCCGAAGGAGCTCGGCGCTGCGGACGTGAGCCTGGACGTGGTTCGGGGGTCCGTGCTGAACGCGGCGCGCTACTTGCTGCACAATCAAAAGCGCGACGGCTCGTTCCGGTACGAGGTGAACGCCATGACCGGCGACGACGAGCCCGGCTACAACTTCCCGCGTCACGCCGGCGCGACGTACTTCTTGGCTCGCACGGCGAACCAACTTCACGATTCGAAGCTGTTTCGCGCCGCGCAATCGGCAGCCGTCTACCTGAAGGACAGTCAAACCCTGCGCTGCGGCGCGCACAGTTGCGTTGGTGAAGGCGACACGGTCGACGTCGGCGCGTCGGCCTTGGCGTTGCTCGCGTATGTGGAGCTGATCAACGGCGGCGCCGCCGAATACCATGACGCGGCGCTCGATCTGGCTGGCTTTCTGCGCGCTCAACAACGCTCGGATGGGGATTTCCAGCACATTTATTCAGTCGCCGAGCAGCACCCGGTCGACGTGCAACTGGAGTACTACACCGGGGAGGCCGCGTTCGCGCTCTCGCGGGTACAGCGCATCAGCGGTGACGCACGTGATTTGGAGGCTTCACGCCACGCGCTATCGTTTCTGGTGCAGCGCCCGGTATTGTTTTTGGGCGGCCACTATTTTTGGGGCCCCGAGCACTGGACGTGCCAAGTGCTCGATGATTTGTGGCAGCGCGCGCCGGATCGAGCCGCTCTGCGGTTTTGCTTGAACTGGCAGGCGAACAATCGCGTTCTCCAATATGGGGCATTGGCGGATCGCCCCGGAATTGAGGGCGGTCTCAGCCGTGGGCCATTCCTGTCGCCGCGCTTGACGCCCTTGGCCAGCCGCATGGAAGCCGCCGTTGCGACGCTCTCGGTCGCGCGCCAAGCCGGCGTCGAGCCGGCAGAGCTCGCCACGCTCGGCGCCGAGATCAAGAGCGGCCTGGCCTTTCTGTTGCGGTACCAATACACGCCGGGGCCAGCCTACCTGATGCCCGATCCGCGCGCCGTGAGCGGAGGCTTTCCGGGCAGCCTCGTCGACCAACACGTGCGTATCGACTACCCGCAGCACGCGGGCGGCGCCCTGCTCAGGTATTGGGAGCTCGAGCACGCGGCCAAGGAGCAATAGCCGCGCGGCTCAGTGACGAGCCGACGGTAAGCTCGCGCAGTGAATGCCGTTTGCTCGTTGCGCTGCCGCGCCTTGCGAACGTGCGCTCGAAGCGGGCCAATGTTTCGCCGCCGTTTCGTGCCACGGTTGGGCCGCGGCGGCCTGACGCCGAGCCTGCTCCCACAACAGCCTACATTGCCAGACTGGGCGCAAAACGCGGCTTTGCTCGCGGCGGACCGCGCTGCGCGCGCCGAATGCGCGCCCGCGGCGCAGCGTGAGGTGACGCAGGGTGCCGAAAGAAGCCCCAGAATTTGCGGGATTTTACGCGGACAAATGAGGCAAAAAGGCCGCGATCCCGATTGCTTGTGCGTGGCCATTGGAGTACGCCCGAGCGCGAGGAATTCATATGACCGACCGCTCCTTAGATTCGTTTGGCACGCGCTCCGAACTCGACGTAAAGGGCAAGAAATACACATACTTCAGCTTGCCGAAGTTCGCGGCCGCGAGCGGCAAAGATGCGGCACGGTTGCCCTTTTCGCTGCGCATCTTGCTTGAGAATCTACTGCGCTGTGAAGACGGCAAAGCGGTCGTCAAGAAGGATATTGAAGCGCTGGCGAGCTGGGACCCCAAAGCGGTGCCCGACACCGAGATTGCGTTCCACCCCGCGCGCGTCGTGCTGCAGGACTTCACGGGCGTGCCGGCCGTCGTGGATCTCGCCGCGATGCGCGACGCAATGGCGGCCATGGGCGGCGACCCAGCCAAGATCAACCCGCTGTTCCCCTCCGAGCTCGTGATCGATCACTCGGTGCAGGTGGATTACTTCGGCCACAGCGACTCGCTGCTCAAGAACACGCGTAACGAGTACGAGCGCAATCAAGAGCGCTACGTGCTGCTGCGCTGGGCGCAAAACGCGTTCAACAATTTCCAGGTCGTGCCGCCGTCCACCGGCATCGTGCACCAGGTGAATTTGGAGTACCTGGCTCGGGTCGTGTTTGACAAAGACGGCCTTGCGTACCCCGATACCCTCGTCGGCACCGACAGTCACACGACGATGATCAACGGCCTGGGCGTGCTCGGTTGGGGCGTCGGCGGCATCGAGGCCGAGGCGTCGATGCTCGGTCAGCCGATCAGCTTCTTGATCCCGCAGGTCATCGGTTTTCGGCTGTTCGGCACCATGCCGGAAGGCGCAACCGCGACGGACCTGGTGCTCACCATCACCCGCAAGCTGCGCGATAAAGGCGTGGTCGGTAAGTTCGTCGAGTTCTTCGGGGAGGGCTTGGATCACCTGCCGCTTGCCGACCGCGCAACCATCGGCAACATGAGCCCTGAGTTCGGCTCCACGTGCGCCATCTTTCCGATCGACGCTGAAACACTCACTTACGTGCGCCTCTCCGGTCGCAGTGAGGAGCGAGCTAATCTGATTGAAGCGTACGCGAAGGCCCAAGGCTTGTTTCGCGAAAAGGGCACGCCCGATCCCGTGTTCAGCGACACGCTCGAGCTGGATCTCTCCACCATCGTGCCGACCATGGCCGGTCCGCGCCGCCCGCACGACAAAGTCGCGCTCAAGGACGTGGGCGCCGGCTTCGCCAAGAACCTGGGCGAAATGGTTGCGCTCGCGAAGAGCAAAGGCAAAGGCCCGCCGGCCCCCGCCACGCCCGAAGATCTCGCCAAGCGGGTGGCCACGTCCTTGGACGGCGCCAGCTTCGACGTGAGTCACGGCTCGGTCGTCATCGCCGCGATCACCTCGTGCACCAACACGTCCAACCCGTACGTCATGCTCGGCGCCGGTTTGCTCGCCAAGAACGCCGTCGCCTTAGGCCTGCGCGTGAAGCCTTGGGTGAAAACCAGCCTGGCACCGGGTTCCAAGGTCGTGACGCAATACTTGAATGCCGCTGGCGTAATGCCGAGCCTGGAGGCGCTGCATTTCAACGTCGTGGGTTACGGCTGCACCACTTGTATTGGCAATAGCGGCCCGCTGCCGGAGCCGATCAGCGCCGCAATTCACGAGGGCGATCTCGTCGCGGTCAGCGTGCTGAGCGGTAACCGCAACTTCGAGGGGCGCGTCAGTCCGGACGTGCGCGCCAACTATCTGGCGAGCCCGCCCTTGGTCGTGGCCTACGCGCTCGCCGGCCGCATCGACATTGATTTCGCCAGTGAGCCGCTGGGCAAAGCCGAAGACGGCCGGGACATCTTCTTGAAGGACATCTGGCCCTCCACGAAGGACATCTCTGAGGTCGTGGAGAAGCACGTGACCTCTAAAATGTACCGCGACGAGTACGCCAACGTGTTCGCGGGTGACGCGGCTTGGCGCGCCCTGCCGGTGCCCGAAGGCAGCCGCTTCTCTTGGTCCGCGGACAGCACGTACGTGCAAAAGCCCACGTTTTTCCAAGACATGGGGCTTGAGCCTGCGCCGCTTCAGGACATCACCGGTGCCCGCGTGCTGGCGGTGCTCGGCGATTCGGTGACGACGGACCACATCTCGCCCGCCGGTAACATCGCCAAGAATTCGGCCGCCGCCGCGTACCTCGTCTCGCACGGCGTGAAGCCCGCGGATTTCAACCAGTACGGCGCGCGTCGCGGTAACCATGAAGTGATGATGCGTGGCACGTTCGCGAACGTGCGCTTGCGCAATCAGCTCGTGCCGGGCGTGGAAGGCAGCTTCACCCGCTACCTGCCCACGAACGAGCAGCTGTCGATCTTCGATGCGTCCGTGAAGTACAAGGAGAGCGGCACCCCGCTGCTGATTCTGGCCGGTAAAGAGTACGGCTCCGGCTCCTCGCGTGACTGGGCCGCCAAGGGCACGCTCATGCTCGGCATTCGTGCGGTGATTGCCGAATCCTACGAGCGCATCCACCGCAGCAACCTGATCGGCATGGGCGTCCTGCCCTTGCAGTACTTGGACGGGCAGAATCGCGAAACGCTCGGCCTCACCGGCGAGGAAACATTCACCATCAGCGGCGTGGCCAGCGGCCTAGCTACTGGTGTGAAGTTGACGGTGACGGCCGTGGCGCCTGATCCCAGCGCGGCCCCTGGCGTTTCTATCACCATTGAGCGCAAATTCGAGGTTTTGGCGCGCATCGACACGCTGGTAGAGCTCGACTACTACAAGCACGGTGGCATCCTTCAGTTCGTCCTACGCCAGCTCCTGAAGGGCACTGCGTAAAGGCTGTCGTCGGGAACTCCTGCTCCCTCCCCGCTGAACTGCCGCTTCGGAGATCACTCCGGGCGTAATTCAGCGGGCCCTCCCTCAGGTTTTGGGCCCAACCCCAAGACGTACTTCGCCGGACGACTCAGTTTTTTCAGACATGGCCACACAAAAAGCTCTCACTCTGCTGGATACGACCGTTGGCAAGAAGGCGGCGCTCGCAGTCAGCGGCGTCGTTCTCTTCGGCTTCGTGATCGGGCACATGCTGGGCAACCTGCAAGTGCTGCTCGGGCCGGAGGTGTACAACGCTTACGGCGCGGGCATCAAAGACAAGCCCGTTTTGCTGTGGGGCGTGCGCGCGGTCCTGCTCATTTCCGTGCTGGTGCATACGACCATCGTGCTGGAGCTGTACGGCAAGAGCGTTGCGGCTCGCCCCGTAGGCTACAAGGTGAAGCGGAACATCGCCACCAGCTACGCGGCGATGATGATGAAGTACACGGGGCCTGCGCTGCTCGTGTACATCATTTTTCACTTGGCGCACTTCACGTTCCCGGGCGTTTCGCTGGGTGACTACGATCACGTGCCCGGTGACGTTTACGCGAATTTCCTGAATGCGTTTCGGATCCCGTGGGTGGTGGCGGTGTACGTCATTGCCAACGTTTGCCTGGGTTTTCACCTGTATCATGGCGCGTTCAGCATGCTGCAGTCCGTTGGCCTGAACCACCCGCGTTACAACAAGGGCCTGCGCAACCTGATGCGCGGTCTGGTCTTCTTGGTCACGGCGGGCAACGTGTTCTTGCCGCTGACAGTGCTGCTCGGCCTCGTCAAGTAGGGCGCCGTGGCCCCACAACCCTGAAATCGAGAAGCTATCGATGCAACTAGACTCGCGCGCACCTACCGGCCCCATCGAGCAGCGTTGGAATGACGCCCGTTTCCAGGCGAAGTTGGTCAATCCGGCCAACCGCCGCAAGTACAAGGTCATCGTAGTCGGCTCCGGCTTGGCCGGTGGCGCAGCTGCGGCCACGCTCGGTGAGCTCGGCTACAACGTGTCCTGCTTTTGCTATCAGGATAGCCCGCGCCGTGCGCATAGCATTGCCGCTCAGGGCGGCATCAATGCCGCCAAGAACTATCAGAACGACGGCGATAGCGTGTACCGCCTGTTCTACGACACCGTAAAGGGTGGAGATTTCCGCGCGCGCGAGTCCAACGTGTACCGCTTGGCTGAGCTGAGCGTGAACATCATCGACCAGTGCGTGGCGCAGGGTGTGCCTTTTGCTCGTGAATACAGCGGTTTACTTGGCAACCGCAGCTTCGGCGGCGCGCAGGTTGCTCGTACGTTCTACGCGCGCGGGCAAACCG
This sequence comes from Pseudomonadota bacterium, assembly GCA_040005755.1. Lineage (GTDB taxonomy): Bacteria > Myxococcota_A > Polyangia > Polyangiales > Polyangiaceae > PMG-095. The sequence continues at coordinate 2,324 of JBDTYJ010000035.1, read as the reverse complement.
GCCAGCAGCTCTTGCTCGGCGCGTATCAATCGCTATCCAAGCAAATCGAAGCGCGCACCGTAAAAATGTATCCGCGCACGGAGATGCTGGATCTGATCGTGATCGACGGCGTGGCGCGCGGCATCGTGACGCGCAACCTAGTCACCGGAAAAGTCGAAGCGCACACTGCGGATGTGGTCGTGCTGTGCAGCGGTGGCTACGGCAACGTGTTCTACCTTTCGACCAACGCCAAGGGCTGTAACACCACGGCCACTTGGCGCTCACATCGCCGCGGCGCGTACTTCGCCAACCCGTGCTTTACGCAAATTCATCCGACCTGCATCCCGCAAAGCGGTGATTATCAGTCCAAGCTCACCTTGATGAGTGAGTCGTTGCGCAACGACGGCCGCGTCTGGGTGCCGAAGAACGTTGCGGACTTGCAAAAGGATCCGAAGAGCATCCCCGAGGCGGATCGGGATTACTACTTGGAGCGGCTGTACCCGAGCTTCGGCAACCTCGTCCCGCGTGATATCGCCTCGCGCCGCGCGAAGGACATGTGCGACGAGGGGCGCGGTGTTGGGCCAGAGGTTGCCGGCGTTCGTCGCGGCGTTTATCTGGATTTTTCGGATGCCGTGAAGCGGCTGGGGCGCGACGCCGTAGCCGAGCGCTACGACAACCTATTCCAAATGTATGAGCGCATTACGGGGGAGAACCCGTATGAGGTGCCGATGCGCATGTACCCTGCCATCCACTACACGATGGGCGGCCTGTGGGTGGATTACAACTTGATGAGCACCGTCACCGGCCTGTTCGTCGGTGGTGAAGCCAACTTCTCGGACCACGGCGCCAATCGTTTGGGTGCCAGTGCGTTGATGCAGGGGCTGGCAGACGGGTACTTCGTCTTGCCCGTAACGGTTGCCAACTACCTGGCGAGCGTGAAGCCGGGCGGGGTTGATGAATCGCATCCGGACGTGAAGCGCACGGTGTCGGAAGTGGAGGGGCGCATCAAGCAGCTGCTCTCCATCGGCGGCAAGCGCACACCAGAGTCCTTCCACCGTGAGCTCGGCACGCTGATGTGGGACTACTGCGGGATGGCGCGGACTGCAGCCGGCCTCAAGTCCGCGTTGGGCAAAATTCCCGAGCTGCGCGAGCAGTTCTATACGGATTTGAGCATCGTCGGCAGCGGTGAAGAGCTGAATACCATGCTGGAAAAAGCCGGCAGAACGGCTGATTTTTTCGAACTGGCGGAGCTCACTTGTCGTGACGCGCTGGAGCGTGAGGAATCCGCTGGCGGTCATTTCCGCGAAGAACACCAGACGGAAGATGGTGAGGCCAAGCGTAACGACGAGCAATTCTCGTACGTCGCCGCCTGGGAGTTCACGGGTGATACCAGCGCGCCCAAGCTCAATAAGGAGCCGTTGAACTTCGAATACGTGCATCCCAGCCAGAGGAGCTACAAGTAATGGCCCGCCTGATGAACTTGGTGCTCAACGTGTGGCGCCAGAAGAACGCCAAGGATCCCGGTGGTTTCGTGCGTTACGAAGCCAAAGCCATCAACGACCATATGTCGTTTTTGGAAATGCTGGACGTCGTGAACGAAGAGCTCGCGCACAAGGGTGAGGAGCCCATCGCGTTCGACCACGATTGTCGCGAAGGCATCTGCGGCGCATGCGGCATGGTCATCAACGGCGTGCCTCATGGCCCCGCCAAGAGCACCACTGCCTGCCAGTTGCACATGCGCCTGTTCAAAGACGGTGACGAAATCACGATCGAGCCGTGGCGCGCCGCGGCCTTCCCCGTGGTGCGTGATTTGATGGTGGACCGCAGCGCGCTCGACCGCGTGATTCAGGCTGGCGGGTATGTTTCGGTGCGCGCAGGGTCGGCCGTAGAAGCCAACGCTTTGCCGGTGTCGAAGCCCGACTCGGATCAAGCGTTCGACGCCGCCACCTGTATCGGCTGCGGCGCCTGTGTGGCCGCGTGCCCGAATGCCTCTGCCGCGCTGTTCACCGCCGCGAAGGTTTCGCATTTGGCACTGCTGCCCCAAGGTGCTCCCGAGCGCGCAGATCGCGTCCGCAAAATGGTCGCCCAAATGGACGCCGAGGGCTTCGGTCATTGCTCTTCACACAAAGAGTGCGAAGCCGTGTGCCCGAAAGACATCAGCATCAGCTTCATCGCGAAGATGAACCGCGAGCTGCTCGTAGCAATGACCAGCGCGCCCAACGAAGTGAAGACCCGCACGAAGTGAAGACCCGCACGAAGTGAAAGCGTCGGGTTCGCGGCAGCGGCCGCTGGCGTGAAGGCCTCGCCGCACCGTGCGGCCTCCGTGGCATTGGCGTGGCGCGGGG
>JBDTYJ010000034.1:0-25300 GCA_040005755.1 Pseudomonadota bacterium | reverse complement strand
CCAAGATTTTCGAAGAAGTGAAGGGCCGACCGCAGTTCGTCGTGACACGGCTCGTTAACTTCCCGACCCATTTGGCGCCCGGCGTCGAACATTCGCCGGCGCAGTCACAGAACCACGAAACAGCCACGCGACCGTAACTGCGTCAGGCTGATCGACGTGTCTTTCCACGGGCGCGACTAGCGGCTCAGGCACGAGCGGCGTGTGCATCCTTTCTGGCGTTCGAGATCGCCGTCGCCGCGCCGCCTCGCCTGCCCCTGATGGCACTCCGCTTGCGCTTTTTTTGGTGCGTCATGCAGCAGCGTCGCATTCCGTCTACAACGGACATAAATCGCGCGGGCTGCGATTTGTGGGCGGAAATCGTTTATCCTGGGCACTGACTCGCGGGCGTTCCGGCAGTGCAGCGGCGTCCAACCATCTCGCCGCCTGGGCTTCGTGCAGGCGCACGACAGCATTCACACGCGCTCGCCAAACAGCGCAAATCACGCACCGCTCAAGGAAACGATGAAGCTCGCGAAAATTGCCCACGTGATGAACACCGCGCCCGTTGGCTTCGTAGGCGGCTGGGGACTGCTTTTCGTGCTGACAGGTGCCGCGTGCGGCGGTGGAAGCGCAGGCACTGGCGGCAGTGGGGCAGGCGGCGGTTCGGTTGCAGGCGGCCCCAGCGGAGCGTCTGGCAACAGCTCGGCGAGCGGCGCGGGTGGCAGCGCGGGCAGCGGCGCCGGCACTGGGGCCGGCGCCAACTCGGGCGGGAACTCAGGCAGCCCGGGTAGCGGTGGCCACCCCGGCACGGCCGGCTCATCTGGATCTGGCGGCAGTAGCGCGGGCGCTGGTGGCGCGACGGGCGAAGGCGGCACGTACTACGTCTCGCCGACCGGCACCGGCACTGCGTGTTCGAGCGCCGCGCCTTGCTTGATCACTCAAGCGCAAACCACGGTGCGCGCGGCAACTGCCGCAATGCAACAAGACCTCATCGTCAGCCTGGCCGACGGTGTGTACACGCTCGCCGCGCCGTTACTCTTCACCGCCGCCGACTCGGGCGCGAACGGGCACGCGGTCATCTGGCAGGCGGCAGCTGGCGCGCACCCGGTGCTCTCGGGCGCGCTGCCGGTCACGTCGTGGGCCGTGAGCGACGCCGGGAAGAACATCTGGAAGGCTACCGCGCCAGCCGCCTTCGCTACGCGGCAACTTTACGTCGACGGCAAGCTTGCTACCCGCGCGCGCTCTGCCTCCATCAGCCGCTCCGACATGACCGTCAGCAGCAGCGGCTGGTCGTTTTCGAATAGCAGTCTCAACTATTTGAAAACGCTGGCGCAGCCGCAACGAGCCGAATTGAACATCATTGGTTCGTGGTCGAACCGGTATTCGCCGATTACGAGCGTGACGAACAACACGGTGACCATGACGCAGCCCGCGTGGGAGGAAAACACCTGGGGCTACGATACGGTGCAGAGCCCGTATCGGCAGGGCCCCATCTACGCCGAGAACGATTCCACGCTGCTGGATCAGCCTGGCGAGTGGTACCAGGACACCACGGCGGGAGCGCTCTACTACATCCCATTGTCCGGTCAGGACATGAGCAAGGCCAACGTGGAACTACCGCGTTTGCAGCTGCTGCTCGCCGTAGGCGGAACTTACGCTCAACCGGCGCACGACCTGACGTTCAGCGGGCTCACGTTTTCCTATACCAGCTGGCTTGGTCCGAACTCGAGTGACGGTTTTGCTGACCAGCAAACCGGTGGTTTCGTCGTGGGGCCCAGGTCAACGTACCCGGCGTACGAAGCGACGCGCCCGGCTTGGCACCAAATGCCCGCCGCAGTCCAAGTTTCTGCCGCGCAAAAGATCTCCTTCCTGCGCGACCGCTTCGTGGCTCTCGGCAGCGTCGGCCTCGGCATCGGGAACGACGACAACGCGCATCAAACTGGCGTTGGCCTGGGCGCGAACACCATTAGCGTCACAGGTTGTGTGTTCAACCAAATTGCTGGCGGCGGGATCGTAATCGGCGGCCTGCAGGCGAAGGCACATCACCCGGGCGGGGACGTAGCGGCGTCCGCGCTCACGGCAGCTCAATTGGCGATGGTCGACCAGAACATGACCATCAGCGACAACCTCGTTCACGACGTGGGCATCGATTACCGCGATTTTGCCGGCATCATGTTCACGTACACGCAGAAGGTGACGGTGACGCACAACGAGATCTACAACGTGCCGTATTCTGCCATCGCCAGCGGTTACGGCTGGGGCACGAACGACGCTGGCGGCAACAACGAGTACAAGACACGCACCACCGGAAACCTGTACAGCTACCAGCCCCTGTACGTGAACGGAACGATCGCGATGAACAACACGATTTCCGCGAACAACCTGCATCAGATGCAGCTTCAAATGAACGACGGAGGCTGCCACTACCACCTGTCTGCGAACCCGGGAACAGTCGTCACCGGGAACTTCTGCGAGGGCAAGGGCTCAGGGTTATCCGGAGTGATCTGGGGCGAGTACGAAGACGAGGGCTCGGCGTATCTAACCATCAGCAAGAACGTGTACGCGAACTTCGGTTCGTACGTGACCGCCAACGCGAACGCATCCAACAACACCGGGCACCTCACCTTCACGGGTAATTGGGGCAGCTCCGCGAATCCGACCATCAACGGGCCCGGCAACACCATCATGGGCAACATGGCCATCAGCGGCGATACTTTCCCAGCGGAGGCACAGGCCGTGGTGAGCGCCGCAGGTCTGGAAGCGGCCTACGCGGACTTGAAGATGAATCCTTGAGTATTCGGGCGCCGCTAGCGCCCGCGCGAAGTCAGCGAGAGGCAGATCAGCACGATCGTGTCATTTGCCGCTGCACAAAAACGTCACCTGACACGAGTCGATGGCCGAGCAGCCGCGCGTTCACGAATGCGCGCGGCTTGGCATCCCACGTGCTTACCAGGCGTAACCATGAGCAGCTTGAATCCGCGCCAGGCGCGACGCTCGCGGGAGGCCTAGGTGGCGCGCGTGGGGCCGAATACGGTGGTCGTCATCACCGGCGCGTCGGGCGGCGTCGGGCGGGCGACCGCGCGCCTGTTCGCGGAACGGGGTGCCAAGATTGTGCTCCTCGCCCGAGGCAAGGACGGCCTCGAAGGCGCCAAGCGTGAAGTGGAGGCGCGCGGAGGCCAAGCCCGGGTGGTGCCGACGGACGTCAGCGACTTCGCGCAGGTGGATGCGGCCGCCGACATCGCGGAGAGGGAATTCGGGCCCATTGACCTTTGGATCAACAACGCCATGGTCTCGATGTACAGCCCCTTCATGCAGATGTTGCCTGATGAGTTCCGTCACATCGTGGAGGTAACCTTCTTGGGCACGGCGCACGGGACTCAGTGCGCCCTCAAACGCATGCTGCCGCGCGATCGCGGCGTGATCGTCCAAGTTGGCTCGGCGCTGGCGTTCCGATCCATCCCGCTACAGAGCGCGTATTGCGCCAGCAAACACGCAATCCAAGGGTTGACCGAATCAGTGCGGAGCGAGCTCATGCACGACAAGAGCAAGGTCAGGATTTCGGTCGTGAATATGCCGGCCCTCAACACGACACAGTTCATCTGGACGAAAAATAAGATGCCGCACCAGGCGCGGCCAACTGGCACGATTTACCAGCCCGAGGTGGCTGCGGACGCCATCCTGTTTGCCGCGGAGAACGAGCGCCGTGAAATCATGGTCGGCCACACCACCGTCGAGGCAACGCTTGGTGAAAAAATCATTCCGGGCACGCTCGATCGCTATCTCGCGAAAGCGGCCTGGGAAGGCTCGATGCTCCCCGAGGCCGTCGATCCGAAACAGCTCGACAATTTCTGGCAGCCAGTTGCCGGAGACCATGGCTCGCATGGGCGATTCGATCGCTTAGCGCGAGGTTACAGCGTGCAGCTGTGGGTGACCAAGCATCGCGCGGTCGCCGGGGCGCTGGCGGCCGGCCTCGGGTTGTGCGCGCTCACGCTTCTCAAACGAGCGTTGTCGAATAGCTCTTAGAACGCGCCGATCGTGATCTACTCCTGCTGAAGAACTGACTAAGTAGTGTTAGCGGCGCGCTCGGGGCCGACGCGCGCGCCGGGGGTGCCCGACGCGCGCTCGGAGCGTTGAGGGGGCAGCCGGAATGTGACGGGCACTTCTCGCCCAATGAGGTGCGTGGCGGGATCGCGGGCGCCCACTCACAAGCTCAGTACGTGAGCACCGTGCGAATTGATTCGCCTGCGTGCATCAGGTCGAAGGCTTCGTTGATGCGTGCGTGGGGCAGCGTGTGCGTGATCAGTTCGTCAATTCGGATCTTGCCGTCCATGTACCAGTCGACGATTTTGGGGACGTCGGTGCGACCGCGAGCGCCGCCGAACGCAGAGCCTTTCCACACGCGGCCTGTAACGAGTTGAAACGGGCGCGTTTTGATTTCTGCGCCGGCGGGCGCCACGCCGATAATCACCGAGACGCCCCAGCCCTTGTGACAGCACTCCAGCGCTTGGCGCATGAGATCGACATTGCCCACACACTCGAAGCTGTAGTCCGCGCCACCGCCGGTGAGGTTCACCAAATGAGGGACGAGCTCAGCGCCCACTTCACTCGGGTTCACGAAGTGCGTCATGCCGAACTCTTCGGCGATGGCGCGGCGTGCGGGGTTCACGTCCACGCCGATGATCTTGTTGGCGCCGACCAAGCGCGCGCCCTGGATCACGTTGAGCCCAATGCCGCCCAAACCGAACACGACCACGTTGGCGCCCGGCTCCACCTTGGCGGTGTGAATCACTGCGCCGATGCCGGTGGTTACCCCGCAACCGATGTAACAAACTTTGTCGAACGGCGCATCTTCACGGATCTTCGCCAGCGCGATTTCCGGCAGCACCGTGTAGTTCGCGAAGGTGGAGCAGCCCATGTAGTGATACAGCGCTTCCTTGCCGCGGCGAAAGCGACTCGAGCCGTCTGGCATCAACCCCTTGCCCTGCGTGGCCCGAATTGCCTGACACAGGTTGGTCTTCGGGTTCAGGCAATATTCACACTCGCGACACTCCGGCGTGTACAGCGGGATCACGTGATCGCCCGGCTTCAAGCTGTTCACGCCAGCGCCCACCTCCATCACTACGCCGGCTCCCTCATGCCCGAGAATGCTCGGGAAAATGCCCTCGGAGTCTTGGCCTGATAGTGTGTAGGCATCGGTGTGGCACACGCCAGTCGCGCGAATTTCCACGAGCACCTCACCCGCGCGCGGACCGTCCAAATCCACCGTCTCGAGACTCAACTTCTGCTGCGGGCCATTGGCTACTGCTGCGCGGACTTGCATGTGGCTCCTGTAAATTGAACGGAAGCGCAGGCTAGCACTGCTTCACGTGCCGGGCGGCGCTGCCGGCGGCGGCGGAAGCGCGGGCGCGGGCGGGCGCGCGCCGGGAGGTGAATAGAACTTGGGCTCGACGCCGTCTGCCGGAAGCAAGGTGCGTTCGCCCAGATCGTCCGCGTCATAGTCAGCGAGATTTTCTTTGCCGCGACGGATGCGGTCGGCAGCAGCCTCACGGCGCTCATTCAAATAACCTTGACCGCCCGCTTCATCGGGCCGGAATTTGTCGCAGTCACTCACCCACTCCTTCAGCTTGGCCCATTGCTCGCTGTGTGGGGTTATCGCGAGTAGCTGCACGCGCGCGCTCCACCAGCCCAGGCGCGATGAGACCTCCACGAAGTACACGCGGCCAGGCGCCAATTCAGCCTGCAACGCCGCAGTATTCTCCGCCCAACCAAAGAACAAGTGTTTGCCCGCGGGCACCGGCGTCGCGAAACAAGAGCCTGCCGTGCTATCGCCAATGAAGCGCCCCTGGTCGTCGAGGATGGTCATCACCTTCGTGTAGGCCCAATTCGACGGTCGGATGAACACCACGGCAGCGGTACCGGGCGGAGGCGGCGCGTCGAGCGGCAGCAACGTCGGCCGCATGTAGTCCGACGTTGCCGCGCAGCCCGAGCTCAGTGCCAGGAGCAGTGCGAACAACACCCAAAGCCCGAGCCCGTGCGGCATTCCCCCGCGCTGCGTTTGCGACATGGCGCGCACTGTATCGGGTTCGCTGGGGCGTGCGTGCGGTCGGGAGCGCGGACCCGGCGCAGAAAAAAGAAATTCCGCGCTCTAGGCCTTGACGTGAGCCAGTTCAAAACCTATTCAAATACTGTTCATGACGATCCCCCTCGCGGCGCCCAAATCCGATCCCGCCTGGGATCTGCTGCTGGTCGGCGGAGGTCTGCAAAACGCGTTGATCGCGCTCGCGGTGCTGGAGCGACGCCCGAACGCGTCGCTCGCGTTGCTTGAGGCGTCCCACGCGATCGGCGGCAATCATACTTGGTCCTTTCACTCGGCAGACGTGCCGGACCGTGCGCGCGCGATCATCGAACCGTTGGTCGTGCAGCGCTGGGCCGGCTACGACGTCGCGTTTCCGGGCTTCGAGCGGCAGCTGAGCGACGCCTACTCAGCCATTTCTAGCGAACGGCTGCGAGCGGTGGTCAGCGAACGGCTGCTCGCGGCTCCGAATGCGGTGGCGCTCACCGGAGCGCACGCGAGCGAGGTGACCGGCCACTCGGTCACGCTCAGCAACGGAACGCGGCTGACAGGCAGGCTGGTCATCGACGCCCGCGGCCCACGACGATTTGCACACCCAGACACGCACGCCGCACCTGCGAGGCCTCGCGCACGGGGTGCGGTTGGTTATCAAAAATTCCTGGGCCTGGAGCTCGAGATCGAGCCCCAGCAATCGACAGCACGCAGCGTGCCGCTCTTGATGGACGCGACCGTGCCGCAGACGGACGGCTTGCGGTTCTTCTACGTATTGCCGTTCAGCGCGACTCGCGTGCTCGTCGAGGACACGTATTTTTCCGACTCTGCCAGCATGGACGCGCCGGAGCTGCGCGCGCAAATACTCGCGTACGCTGATCGAGCAGGGCTTGTCGTGCGAGCCGTCGTTCGGGAAGAGCAGGGAGTGCTGCCGTTGCCGACGCGCAGGGCTGCCCCGCCCCGCGCCGAGTCTCCGCTGCTCGCGGGCTATGCCGGCGGCTGGTTTCATCCGGCAACGGGCTACTCGTTTCCGGCGGCGTTACGCCTGGCGTTGCACATCGCCGAAGCGCCTTTCGACGAGGTCTTCGGCTCGGCATGGCTGCAGCTGACTCGAGAGCACGACAAGCAATTCGCCTTCGGAGCGTTGCTGAACCGACTGCTCTTCGGCGCCTTTTCCCCTGCGGATCGCTGGCACGCGCTGGCTCGCTTTTACCGCCTGCCCGAAGGCGTGATTCGCCGCTTCTATTCACTGAACACGACGTCCACGGATCGCATGCGCCTCTTGTGCGGAAGGCCACCGAGTGGGCTGTCCCTGCGAGCGGTTTTATCTCGAGGAAATTTGGCATGACTAACTTCGCTCGTGTGCTCGCGTCCCGCTCCCCGTTGCTCGACGGGCTCGATCACGAGCTGGAAAGAACAGCCGCTTCAGGACACCGGCTGCCTGCGCGCCTTTGGAATCGAGCCATCGGCGAGCCGCTGCGCGAATTCTTGGCGCGACCGGGCAAAGAGTTTCGGGGACAACTGGCGGATCTCTTCTTTCGCATTGGCGGCGGCAACGGCTCGCCACCGACGAACCTGCCGCTCGTGGTGGAGGCGTTGCACGCAGGCTCGTTGATCATCGATGACATCGAGGACGAGTCCAGCGAACGCCGCGGAGGGCCGACACTGCATCGCATGCACGGCCTGCCCTTGGCGCTCAACGCCGGGAATTGGCTGTATTTTTGGGCTTATTCGTTGCTGGGCGACCTCGCATTGCCGCCCGAGACTCGTGCGCTGGCAGAGCGGCTCACCACGCGCTCACTGCTCGATTGCCACTACGGTCAGGCGTTGGATGTTTCGATTCGAGTCAGCGAACTTTCCCAAAGCGAGGTTTCGAGCGTCGTGCATGCGACGACCGAGCTGAAGACGGGCAGCTTGCTCGGTCTCGCGGCTGGCCTGGGCGCGCTGCTGGGCGGCGGCCCCCAAACTACGGTGGCAGCGGCCGTCCGCTTCGGACGCGAGCTCGGCACGGCGCTGCAAATGCTCGATGATCTGAGCGGGATTATCTCGCTTCGGCGAGCGCACAAGGGCCAGGAAGATCTGCGGCTGGACCGGCCGTCATGGCCTTGGGCCTGGTTGGCCGCGAGCCTCGACGCGGCCACGTATGAAGAGTTGCGCGATCGAGCCAATGAGGTGACGGCGGGCGCGGAGGCCACGCCCTTGCTCCGCGAGCTAAAGAGCGCACTCGGGCCGTTCGCTCAACGCCGCGTTCACGAGCACTTAGAGCTCGCCCAGACGCGCCTCGCGGATGCCCTACCGGCCCGCACTTCGCTCGCGGCGCTCCGCCGAGAGCTCGAACGATTGGAGAAAAGCTATGTCTGAGCGTCACGCGACTGACCGCGGCGCCGCGCCGCGTATCGCTATCATTGGCAGCGGTTTTGGCGGCATTGCCGCTGCCATTCGGCTCCAAGCGGCGGGGCTCAACACCGTACTCTACGAGGCGCGCGACAAGCCGGGAGGGCGCGCCTACGTGTACGAAGACGCGGGCTTCACGTTCGACGCTGGCCCTACGGTGATCACCGCGCCCGAGTCGATCGAAGAAGTATTTGCCGCCGGCGGGCGCCGCATGTCCGACTACGTGGAGCTCTTGCCCGTGGCTCCCTATTACCGCCTCGTGTGGAGTGACGGGGACACCTTCGACTACGGTCCCGATGTGGCCCAGATGCTTTCGGAGATCGAGAAACGCAGACCGGAGGACGTGCGCGGTTACCTGGATTTCGTTGCCTACTCGAAGAAGGTGTTCAAGAAGGGTTATGAAGACTTGGCGACCGTGCCGTTCCAGCATTTCAGCGACATGCTGAAGGTGGCCCCGGAGCTCGCTCGGCTTCGCGCGGATCGCTCGGTGTACGCCACTGTTTCGCGCTTCGTCCAAGACCCGCACGTGCGCCAGGCGCTCAGCTTTCATTCCCTGCTCGTGGGCGGAAACCCGTTCGACACGAGCTCCATTTACACCCTGATTCACTATTTGGAGCGCAAATGGGGCGTGTTCTTTCCGCGCGGCGGCACGGGAGCCTTGGTGCGCGCGATGGTCAAGCTGTATCAGGAGCTGGGCGGGGAGCTCAGGCTTTCGACTCCTGTACATGCCATCACGGTCAGCGAAAGCGCAGGTCGAAGCGTGCACTGCGTGCAGAGTGATTTCGGGAGCGAGCTCTTTGACAAGGTGGTCTCCAATGCGGATGTGCATCACACGTACGCGCGGCTGTACGCCGGGCATCCCGTAGCGGCTCGGCGCGCGCGCAAGTTGGAGAAGCGCGACTGGTCGATGTCGCTGTTCGTTTTGCACTTTGGCCTCAATCGCGTGTACGACGGCATCGCGCATCACACGGTGTTGTTTGGGCCGCGCTACCGCGAGCTCTTGCGAGAGGTGTTTGACGGCCCCAAGTTGCCGGAGGATTTCAGCCTGTACCTGCACTCCCCCACCGTCACTGATCAGTCGCTGGCTCCTCCGGGCTGTTCGGCGTTCTACGTACTGAGCCCGGTGCCGCATCTGGGCAAAGCGGACATCGATTGGCCGGCGATCAGCGCTGAATATGGGGATCGCATCTTGGCCTCGCTGGAACGGCTGATGCCCAACCTGCGCCAGCACGTGGTCACTCGGCGCGCCTTCACGCCATTGGATTTTCGCACGGAGCTTGGCGCCTTCCACGGCTCTGCCTTCTCCGTCGCGCCAACGCTGACCCAAAGCGCGTGGTTTCGCCCGCACAACCGGGACGACGGCATTTCAGGCCTGTACCTGGTGGGCGCAGGGACACACCCTGGCGCGGGGCTCCCCGGTGTTATCAGTTCGGCCAAGGCCACCGCGACACTGCTGCTTTCGGACCTGGGCGTGGAGGTCGCGGCATGACCAGCGATGCGATTCACGTGTGCCGGGCAGCCATCGCCACACACAGCAAAAGCTTCTCGCTCGCATCTCGGCTGTTGCCCGAGACTCTGCGCGACGAGACGGCGGCCGTGTATGCGTATTGCCGTCGAGCTGACGATCTGATCGACCTGACCACGGATCGCTGGCCGCCAGAGATCGTGCAGGGTTTGCGGACGGAGCTCTTCACGCTGTACGCAGGTGAGCCGCAAACGGAGCCGGAGCTCTCCCTTTTTCAACGCGTCGCCGGCAAGTATGGCATCCCGTGCAGCTACCCTGAAGAACTACTCGCCGGCATGGCGATGGACGCCGACGGCGTCGTCTACGACGAGCTCGAGCAGCTCCTTTTGTACTGTTTTCGTGTGGCAGGCACCGTTGGGCTCATGATGTGCCACGTGCTCGGCGTGCGCGACCCGGCAGCGCTCCGCCACGCCGCGCACCTCGGAATGGCGATGCAGCTCACCAATATTTGTCGTGATGTGCAGGAAGATTGGCAGCGCGGCCGGCTGTATTTACCGAGCAGTCTGCTGAGCCAAGCCGGCGCGCCCGAGCTTAGAGAGCGGCTCGGGGAGCCGCTGCCACCTGACGCGCGCGAACCGGTCGCGGAGGTCGTGCGTGGGCTGCTCCGCTATGCCGACGCGCTTTATGATTCCGGTGAAGCCGGCGTGCGCTTCCTGCCGTTTCGCGCGGCCGTCGCGGTGCGCACTGCGCGCCTGGTGTACGCCGACATTGGCCGCGTCATACTGGCGCGTGGCGCCGACCCATTCGCTCCGCGCGCTGTCGTGAGCACGGCACGTAAGCTTGTACTTTCGCTGTGGGCTGCGCTGCGTACGGCGTTCGAGGGTCGGCGCGGGTTTCGGCGCACCGAGCTTTCATCCCTAGTGGTCGAGTCCCAAGATGTCATTCGCAACTGAGGTCGCCGTCTATATCGGAAGGCTGCGCGAGTTTCGACGCGTGGATTGGTTCGTGTACGTGGCGTGGATCGGCTTGATGGTCGGGCTTTCCTCGTCAACGGCGGGCTTCTTGTGCTTCGGGCGGCAGCACGGAGTGACTTTTCCGGCGGTCGCCTGGCTCGTACCGTTGGGCGCCGTGATTTTTACGCTCAGCATCGCCGTTGACACCATTGGCCATCGCACGGTGTACAAAGAGGTCATCTCGCGGGCGGAGGGCTTGGTGCACGGCATCACCATCGCCTGCGGAATTGGCAGCAACCTGCTCTTGTGCGCCGCCTACAAACGCGAGCAGGCCTACTGGATCCCGGCCCTGGTGCTGACGGTGCTTTCGTTCGTCTACAGCTTGGTGGACGAAGCCTTTCACTGGCGGCGTTACGTGAGCGCCCACGCCGATCGCGTCGAGATGTGGAGCCACGTGGGCATCCTGGCGGGCCACGGCACCATGATGGTCGCCTGGTGGGCGTGGTTTTTCGGTGGCTACGTGGGCGTCAGTCAAACGCTCGCTCATTTTTGAACGCAGGAAGGCTCAACATGTCGAGAAAGCAGACCCTGAGACGCGCAGCGGTAATCGCGCTTTGCCTGACCGGCGTGCTGACTCGAACAGCCCAAGCGGAAGAACCACGCGCTCGCGTATCCGAGATCCGATTCGCCTCCGTAGTTTCGCGTTCAGGCGGGCAAGTCGTGTGTGCCTTGTTTCGCGAGCAGGGCTGGCTGAAGCGGCCGGTCCTGACGGTCAAGGCGCCACTCCGAGGTCGCGAGGCCACGTGCGTATTTGCGGGTGTCGACGCAGGCGTGTACGCCATCGTGGCCTTCCACGATGAAAACGGGAACGGTAGCATCGACAAAAATTTCCTCGGCATTCCCACCGAGAGTTGGTGTACGTCTCGCAACGCGTCGGCTGTGTTCGGCCCGCCTAGCTTCGACTCCGCGAAATTTCTGGCTCGAGGCGGAGTCATTCGTTTCAAAGGGTCCATGTAGTCCGTGCCAGCATCCTTCGATTGACCGAATATCGTGAGCAAGCAATCTCAAGGCCGGCCGCGCGCGGAAAGCGCGAACGACGCAGAATCGACCCGTACCAACGAAGAGTTCGCGGTACTCAGCATCGGAGCGTTGTCGCGCGCCACCGGAGTGCCGGTCGAGACCTTACGCACTTGGGAGCGGCGCTACGCTTTTCCGAAACCTGCGGAGCGCGGGGACTCCGGGCATCGTCGCTACCCCATTTCGGCCGTGGAGCGCCTGAAGCTCGTGGTTCGGGCGCTGGAAGCGCGGCATGCGCCATCCGTCGTGTTACGCGCGAGTCCCGAGCTACTGCGTGAATTGGTCACCGTGGCTGACGACCGCTCCCCGACGCCGGTACGGAAGCGCCCTCTGCCGCATCACACGGCGGGCTCGTCGTTCGAAGCTCGCTGCACCGAGCGCGTCCTGGAGCTGGACGGTGAAGGCTTGTGGCAGCTGCTGAACCGGGCGTGGGACGAGCTTGGCGGGCTCGAGTGCATGGTGAAGCGAATTGGCCCCTTCCTGAGCGCCCTGGGAGTCGGCTGGAGCGAGGGGCTGATCGAGATCGGCCACGAGCACTTCGCCAGCGAGTACGTACGCGAGTTCCTCAGCGGGCACTGGCGTCCGATGAGTAAAGAGAACGCTGGCCCGAGCATCGTGTGCGCGACAATAGGCGGCGAGCTTCACGTATTGGGTCTGCACATGGCCGCTACCGTGCTGGCGCTGGCCGGCCGTCGTGTCCTGTTCTTCGGCGCTAACACGCCGCCCAACGACATCGCCCGCGCCGCGACGCGCCAACACGCGGCAGCAGTGGTGCTGAGCGCGGCAGCGGGCACGCCGAGGCGCCCACTCGAGCGCGATCTTACGGTGTTACGAGGGCTGATCCCCACGCGGATACCTATCGTCGTCGGCGGGTCGGGTTTCGCAAAAGTACCCACGGGGGTGCTGCTCAAGGCCGACCTTTACGAGCTGAATCAATGGGCGCGAGCCGAAGCCCAAAGCCAGCCCGAATAACCGACTGGCATGCCGACTCTGACCCATCGAACAGAGCGCGGAGGCGTCCGCGACGCCGAAGGCTGGGACGCGCTGGGGCGTAGCGCGTGACCATCAATCCAAAAAACAACGTAGCTTGTTGACAGGAGTCGTTGAGGCGCCGAGCCTTCTGGCGTGAACCCCGAGTGGAGCGACTTCAAGGTGCTGTGCGCGCTGTCGCGCGGGGGCTCCGTTGCGGGTGCTGCGCGCGAGCTCGGCGTGGATGCGTCGACGGTGAGTCGCCGACTGGCGGCACTCGAGGAGAGTTTGGGGGCTTGTTTGATCGTGCGCGGCGGACGCGAGTTTGCATGGACGGCGGAGGGGCACGCAGCGCTGGGGGCCGCAGAAGCGATGGCCAACGCCGTGACGGCCGCGGTAAATTCGTGTCGCGAGGCCAAGCTCGAGGCAACGGGCGCGGTGCGGGTTTCTTTGGCGCCCGCGTTCCTACCAATCTTGTTCAGCCGTCTGCTGCCGCAGCTACGCGAAACTCAGCCGACGCTGAAGCTCGATCTGAGCGGTGATTACCGTCAAGTGGATCTCGCCAAAGGTGAGGCTGATATCGCGGTGCGCATGGTGCGGCCCAGCGATGCCGGGCTGGTCGCGCGCCGCGTGTTCGAGGGGGGCTGGTGTGTCTTCAGCTCGGTCGCGTACGCGGGAACCCGCGGCTTGCCAGCGGCACTTGCCGAGCTCGCCCAGCATCAGCTCGTGCTTTACGACAAATCAATGCATGGGATTGAGCCGATGCGCTGGCTGGAGGCACATCGAGGCGCGGACTTCGTACGCTGCGACAACCTAGAGATCGTGGCGCAGCTGATCGTCGCCGGAGGCGGCATCGGCGTGCTGCCCGCCTTCCTGGAGGTCACTACGCCCGGCCTGCTGCGCGTGTTTCCGGAGCCAGTCACGAGCAACACTGGCTTTGTGGTCTACCAGGAGGCGGCGCGCGACAAGGCCCGCGTGCGAGCGGCAGTGGAGGCGCTCGTTGCCTTCTTCTACGCGGAACAGGCGCTTTTTTCGGGGAAACCCAGCTGAGCTGGCCAGACCTGGATTCATGCACGGCAGACTTGCACGGCTGCCTATCGACGATTCAAGTGCAGCCGGGCAAAAAGGCCTCATGGATCCATCACACATCATGCAAGTCGGTATGGGCTTCTGGGCGTCCAAGACGCTGCTTTCAGCGGTGGAGCTCGAGCTGTTCACAGTGCTTGCGCGCGGGCCACTCAGCGCGCAAGGCCTCGCTGAAACATTGAAGCTCCATGCGCGTGCCGTGCCGGATTTTCCGGACACCCTCGTGGCGTTGCGGCTGCTCAAACGTGAGGGAACAGGGCCAACCGCGCTGTACTCCAACACGCCGGAGGGCGCGCTGTTTCTCGACAAGAAGAGCCCCGCCTATATCGGCGGCATCTTGGAGATGGCAAACTCACGCTTGTACCGGTTTTGGGGGGATCTCACGCCCGCACTGCAAACTGGCAGTGCGCAAAACGAGACCAAGAACGGCGGCGACTCGATGTTCGGAATGCTGTACTCGGACCCCGAGCGGCTCGAGCAGTTCATGAGCGCAATGTCCGGAGTTTCAGCCGGGCCCTTTCAGGTTTTGGCGCAGAAGTTCGATTTTTCCAAGTACAAGACCGTGTGCGACGTAGGCGGCGCTACGGGACAGCTGGCTTGCTTCCTCGCCGCAGCGCACTCGCACCTGGAGTGCGTGTCGTTCGATTTGCCGCCGGTGGAGCCGATCGCTCAGCGACGCATCGACGCGGCCGGGCTTTCGCGCCGAGTGAAAACGGCGGCGGGGGATTTCTTCGTGAACGCCTTGCCCAAGGCAGATGTGATCACGATGGGCATGATTTTGCACGACTGGAATCTGGACAACAAGAAGCAGCTGATCCGGAAGGCGTACGATGCCCTGCCGCCGGGCGGCGCTTTCATCGCAATCGAAACGCTAATCGACGACGAACGCCGTGAAAACGTGTTTGGCCTGTGCATGTCACTGAACATGCTGATCGAGTTCGGCAAAGAAGCCTTCGACTACACGTTCGCTGACTTTGCCGGTTGGTGCAAAGAAGCCGGCTTCAGCCGCTGTGAGGTGCTGCCGCTGGCCGGCCCTCAGAGCGCGGCCATCGCCTACAAGTGATGCGGCGGCTCAGCGCATTCAAACGGATCGAAGGTCGGGGCCGGTAAGCGAGCACCCGTCCCGGGACGAGCCGCGTTGCCCCGATGCAACGCGCGCCGACCTCGCGGCAGAGGGCGCGCACGCGGCGCGCCCTCTGCTGAGCGGAATGCCTCAGAACAGGCTCGGCAATTCGGCCGTGTTCTCCTTGGTCACAGCTTGGAGCAGTTTCGGATCCAGGCCGAGGGCGCGCAAGATGGTCGGAGCGACCTGCGTGGTGCCAACCGAGGTCGACACCGTTCGAGCGCCAAGGCCGGGCAATGAGACCAAGAGCGCAACTCCGGTGTCGTTCGTAGTGCCGCCCCCATGCTCGGCGATCTTCTTGCTGCTGCCAGAATAGATCACGCCCAGGTTGGGCTGAATGAGTGCGTTCGGCGCGCGCGCAGCTGCAATCGCGTCAGCCGAGGTCGGATCGCCGTACAGGGCGGCCAGCTCGGCGCCAGTGGTGATGCTGCTCGTGAAAATGGTGCCCGTGGGCAGCGCGTCTGCATGAATCGCGGAAGCGTTGCTATGCAGTTTGGCGACCGTCGCGCTGATGTTGGCCGCGCTTTGGTCCTGCAGCCAGAGCAGGCCAACGTCGTCGGCCATCAAGTGACCCTTGGTTTGATAACCACTTCCGCTGTTCGGGTTTTCGTAGGTGGACGGCGAATTGTCGACGTTCGCGTCCGCTTGGTTCACGAACTCGAGCGGGTCCTGCACGTCCGCAGTACCGTGGCCGCCGGTTTCCATGTGCAGCGCTGCCAGGTCGATGGGCGATTGCCCGTGCTTGGAGGTCACGATGATCAACGTCGAATTCAGCAGTGCTTTGGCTTGCAGCTCCAGAACCATCTTACCCAATGAGGCATCCACGTGGGCAATCGTGGCCGCCAAGTTCACGCTCGGCGTGCCTGCGGCATCCATGTAGCCGCCGACGGGAAGCTTCTCACCCACGCTCACGGCCTGGAAATTCATGCCAAAGATAGTCGGCACCGGAGCCGGCGCGCTGCCGTCCGAAAGCTTGCCGTCGATCTGATTGATGATTGCTTGCACCTTGGTGTCGTCGTACGCCTGCACGGCGGGAATGCAGGTCGTAAAGTCCGACACTTTGGCAACGGCCAGGGAGTTCGTGCCGTCGCACAGCGCTTTCGTGGCCGCGAGGTTGATGCCATTCACGGTGCCACCGTTGACGATGTCCGAGTTGATCTCGGGCGTGTATAGATCCACAACGCCCGTACCGGAAGGGCCGTTGACCAAGTCGTAGGCGGCGTGTTTGTCGGACCAGGCGGTGTAGCCGCCCGCCGCGCGAATCACCTCAAACAGCGTATTTACCTGCACGAAGTCGTGCGGGTACACGACTTTGCAGTTGCCGTTCAGATCCTTAGCAAGCGGCAAATTCGCGCTATTGATGCCGCCGCTGAAGAGTTTGGAAGCGTCGTATTCGAGGCTTTCATCGAACAAGACTTGGGTACCGGGATTGCCCTGGCATTGGCTGCCTGGCGCATACAGCGTGCGGTCGTAGCTATCGTCGTAGTACACACCTGTGGTCTTCGGGTTCCCGCCAGTCACGAGCGCGAGCAAGCCCGGAAAGGAGTCAGATGGCGTCGGCGTATGGGCCGCCGTGTACGTAACGCCTGTCCCGGCAAGGTTGGCCAAAGTCGAAGTGGCGTGCCCAGCAACCCAGTTTGCGAGATCCACTTGGTGCAGGCCATCCACGCTGATCAAGAGCACGCGTTTGGTGCTCGTGATCGGCTTGCTGAGGGGATGTGCTCCACCTTCCCCGCCCTCGCCTGGCGCACCCGCCTCCGGAGGGGCGCCGCCGAGCTCCGCGCCGCCCATTCCCGCGCTCGGTTCACTGTTCGTCCCCCCGGTCGCGATGTCGCTCATGCCCGCACTCGCGCCACTGCTAGTGCCAGCGGTCGTGCCGCCACTTATTCCCGCTGCACCTGCTGTGTTGTGATGCGCACCCGAAGCGCCGGAGGCTCCGCCGCCACCCGCCCCGGAATCGTCATTCGAACCACAGGCGAACGCGGCGACAGACGCAGCACAACCGATCAAAAATAGTGAACGAACTTTCATGATGTCCTCCGTTGAATGGCGAGGACCGTATCTGGGTGCCACGCGATTCACGCGTGACAACGCGGTAACTTCACGAATGCGATTGCGTGAACCCGTGAGCGCGAAATGAAGGAGAAAGGTCCGGAATTCATGCGGCGACGGCTTGTCCAGACCTAAACAGGCCGTCATTGAAAGTTGCGGCGACTCCGGGACGAGCCCTGGACGACGCAGCGTTGGTATCGACGACTGAGCGTGGGGTCGCCGCGCGACAGTCTCCGCCGCGCTCGGCGGCACGAGCGAGTTCGCCAAGCGCCAGGATAGGAACGCTTGGCGCGCCCCGCGCAGCTCAGATCGCCGAGCAGCCTGGCTCCGCCTTGCACTCTAGCGAGCTCAGGCTGGCGCAGGCTGCAGCCGTTCCCGCACACGCTGCCCAGGTGCAGCCGCCATCGGTGCACGAGACGCTGGTGGCGTTGCTCGAGCAAGCGTCAGCCGTACCGGTGCAGGAACCGGCCCAATGGCAACCGGAGACTTTGTTGCAAGTCGCAGCACTCACGCGCGTCGTGCACACAGGCGGCTGACCGGTACAGGCTGCATCCCAGGTACAGCCCGAATCGGCGCACGTCATGTCGGAGTCCAACGTGCCGCAAGCTGTCGCGTTTCCGCCGCATTTGTTCGCCGCCCAACTGCAACCGTCCACCTTGACGCATGCGGCTGAAGTCGTTGCACTCGAGCATTTTGTAGGGGTTCCGGAGCACGAATTGGTGGGCCCGCAACCCTTGGCAGCCATGCATTGCTGAGCCGAAAGCGTGGCGCATGAGGCTGCCGTACCCTTGCATACCGGAGCGCCGCCCGCGCCCGCGCTCCCGGAAGAGCCGGCTGAGCCCGCAGAGCCCGCTGTCGATACTCCGCCCGAACCCGCTTGGGCCGCGGTGCCACCGCTCCCGCCCACGGAGGAAGCGTCTCCCGCGGCGCCCGTGTCGCCACCGGAAACGCCGATCGCGCCGGCGTCACCTCCGTTGCTGGAGCCTGCGTTACTGGAGCCGACGTTGTCGTTTGAGGCTCCGGCTGCGCCGGCTGCGTCGCCGTTCGCAGCTGCAGCTTCACCGGCAGTGCCTGGCGAACCCATGTCCGTACTGGAACTGCCGCAGCCATAGCTGAGTGAAACAGCGCACGGGACCACCCACAGCCAAGAGAATTTTTTCATGCCCTATGGGTGGCAAAGCAGGGTCCGATTTTATTATCCCGGTCATTCATCGCTCGAGAGGAGTCTGCCAGAATAGTCGTAACCGCCTGTTTATAATGGGTTTTCTGGGCGATCGCGATCCCGCAACGCACCTCTCAGCGCGCGCGCGTGCCCGCCACGGCCCGCCCCGCGCAGCAAGCCGCATTGAACTCGCGAGCCACCAAGCGCATCGCAATCCGTGCACCGCAGCTGCGCGTCGCTCACGACTGACAACGCCAGCTGTGGCGCTGGTTCGAAGACATTGACAGTAGTTAACCGATTCGTTAACTAATTCGCCAATCTTCCAACCAGGAGCTCCGAGCATGAACGCACCGCCCAAAGGCTGGCCGCGGATGAGCGCATCGGTTTTTTATGAGGATCCGCACGCGGCGATCGACTGGCTGTGTCAGGCCTTTGGCTTCGAGCTGCGGCTCAAAGTCGAGGGTGAGAGCGGGGACATCGCCCACTCCGAGCTCGCGTACGGTGAGGCGCTGGTGATGGTGGGCGGTACGCGCGGCAAGGAGGCTTGGCAAAGCATGTACCGGTCGCCGCAATCAATCGGCGGTGGAGTCACCTGCGCCCTGTGTTTCCACGTTGAAAATGTGGATGCTCACCATGCCGCGGCCGTGGCCGCGGGCGCCGAGATCATGCGCGAGCCGATCACGAATGACTACGGGGATGACTATTGGAGCGATCGTAGCTATGGCGCGCTCGACCCGGAAGGCCATCTGTGGTGGTTCATGCAGCGGATGCGCGGCTAGTGTCGGTCGACCTGGACCAGACGTTGCTCGCGCTGGCAGATCCGACGCGCCGCGGCGTGATCGAGCTGCTCCGCAGAGAGCCGCATCGCGCCAGCGATTTGGCTGAAGCGTTGGCGATGACGCGGCCAGCGATGAGCCGCCATTTGCGCGTGCTACGCCAATCAGGTCTCGTGAGCGAGAGCGAGCCAGACAATGACGCGCGGGTGCGCATGTACCGGCTAGAGCGCGAACCCTTCACGGAGCTACGCGGCTGGCTGGAAGAGGTGGAAGCCGTCTGGGCTGACCAGCTGCGCGCTTTCAAGGTGCACGCCGAAAAACCGGGCAAACGCCGCAAATGAGCGGCACGCTTGGGGCGGGTGATCGATCACCCCGTTCGCCACGGCCAGGGTGCGCCCGCCTTCTTGCGTTCAATGGGCATGTGGTGGGGCGCGTTGATGACGTCCTTGCGTGAGCGCGTCGAGCGAGCGAACGCTTCTTCCGAGCGCTGATCTCGCGTGCCACCTGAACTGCCGGAGTCAATCTGAGCCGAAGTGATGCCGTGCAGAAGGTCTTGCGCCTCATGGCGTGAAGGATTGACGGCGCGCGCCGAAGCACGCGCCGTGAGCTACGCGCGCACTTCGGGCGCCACGCCCGCTAGCCAAAAAACCTGGCCTCGGGTGGCTCGCTCGTTTCACCGCGTGGCACGCTTGTCGCCGAGAGCGATGAGGCTCGAACAGGCTATCTGCATGCCTGGGATCGAGACGCGCGCACCGCGCAGGACATCGATGTGCGTTTGGTTGGAGGCTGCCGACGGTGCTCTCGCGCTCGCTTGCGGGAGTACGACGCAGATTGGGCGAATGCGCGCCTCACGCGGCGTAAATAGTTCGTAACGTTGTTGGGGGACGGTCCCACTGACCTGACATGCGGTCGAGCCAGCGTCAGCGTGCCGGAATTGAGGAAATTTCCTTGTCTGCCGCACGAACTGCGACCTGGCTGCTGTGTTCGGCAGCGGCCATGGGTTGCACGGGCGTGATCAATGGCTCCAGCGCTGGCAGTGGCGGGGGCAGCGCGGGCCCCGCATCTTCGTCTGGCGCGGCAGGGGTCAGCGCTGGTGTCGGCGGGAGCACGGCGCAGCCGCCGATTGACTGCAAGGAGCCGCAAGCCGGGCGCGCGCCGCTCAGGCGGCTGATTCGCTTCGAATACAACAACACCGTCGCTGAGTTGTTCAAGATCAGCACGCGGCCAGCCGACGCACTTCCGGGCGAGGAGATCGGCACCGGCTTCGGCAATGAAGCTGACTCGCTCGGCGTCTCCCGGCTGCTGATCGACGGCTATCGAACGATCGCCGAGCAAATCGCGAGCGATCAAACGACAGATGCCGCTCACGCCATCGCGGCGGCTGGCTGTGATCCAGCCGGCATGGGCGAAGCCGCTTGCTCAAAGCAGTTCATCACGGATTTTCTAGGCCGTGCCTTTCGCCGCCCCGGAACTCCGGAGGACCTGACGGCTTACCAAGGAGCCTTCGACCACGGCCGCCAAATCGGCGGAGACTTCGCCAGCGGCGTGCGCGCGGTGATTGCTCGCGCGTTGCAGGCTCCCCAGTTCTTGTATCGGGTGGAGCTCGGGGAAACCGTCGACGCTGCCAAAAAACTCGCGCGACCAACCGGCTACGAAATGGCGTCGCGCCTATCGTATTTGCTGTGGGGTAGGATGCCCGATGCACTGCTGATGAGCGCGGCCCAGCAGGGTAAGCTCGTCACGCCCGAGGGAGTGCGCGCCGAAGCAGAGCGCATGTTGAACGACGACCGCGCTCACGACGTCGTGCGTTACTTCCACGGTATGCTGCTCGGCACGCTGGGGCTCGATCACCTGGAGCGCGACGCCGGGTACTATCCGACTTTCAAACCGGGCATGGGCGCGCTGTTTCGCCAAGAAACCGAAAAGTTCTTGGACGAAGTGGTTTGGAAGGGCAGCGGTGACTTGGTCGGAATTTTCACGGCGCCGTACACCTTCGTGAACGGCCCGCTCGCGACGTTTTATGGCTTGCCCGGCATCACCGGCGACGCCTTTCAAAAGGTGATGCTCGACGGCTCGCGGCGCGCGGGTCTTCTGACGCAAGCCAGCATCCTGACCGTCACCACTCCCGGGAGCCGCACGGATCCGGTCGTACGAGGCAAGTGGGTGTACACGAAGCTACTGTGCGGCAAAGTCGGTGACCCGCCGGCGAATGTACCGAAGCTCCCCGAACCTACTCCGGGGCAGAGCGTGCGCGACCGCCTCGCGATGCATCGGGCCGTCGAGCCGTGCAAGTCCTGTCATACGCTGATGGATCCGATCGGCTTTGGCTTCGAGCACTACGACGGCGTCGGCCTGTGGCGGGATCAGGACAACGCTTTGCCCATCGATGACAGCGGTGAGATCAAGGGCACCGACGCAGCCGGCACGTTTCACGGGCCGACGGAGCTCGGGCAGAAGCTCGCCAAGAGCCAAGCCGTCAGAAGTTGCTTCGTCGGTGACTGGCTCACGTTCGCCTACGGTCGCGCCGAAACTCCCGCGGACAGC
Organism: Pseudomonadota bacterium; assembly: GCA_040005755.1. GTDB lineage: Bacteria > Myxococcota_A > Polyangia > Polyangiales > Polyangiaceae > PMG-095. Next base: position 3,656 of record JBDTYJ010000034.1, on the reverse strand, counting down.
TGTTCGCGTAACAAGCTCGAGCAGGCGTTTAGTGCGTCGGGCGGCAACATCAAAGCGCTGCTGATTTCGCTAACGCAAACGGATGCGTTTCTTTATCGCCCCATCGTTTTGCCTGGCCAGTAGGAGTCCCCCTCGATGATCACCTCGAAGAATCGCATTCAACGGAGGACGATGCTCCGCGGCGCCGGTGGGCTCGCCCTGGGGCTCCCATTCTTGTCGGCCATGCTCGCACCTCGCCGCAGCCACGCTGACGACAGCATGCCCACTCGTCTCTTGGTGTTTTACACCCCCGGGGGCACCCTGCTCGATCGCTGGCGCCCGCAGGGCACAGCGGGCAGTTTCACTTTGCAACCGATGATGGCGCCGCTCACCCCCTTCCTCGACCGCATGGTCTTCGTGGATGGGCTGGATCTTTCGGTGACCCAGATTGGTTACGGTCACCCGCACAACCGCGGAATGGGCGGTGTGCTGACTGGGCAGCCGCTCTTGGCGGGGTCCTTCAACACCAACGGCGGGAATGCGGGCTTCGCCGCCGGTGCTTCAATCGATCAGGTGATCGCTGCCAAGATCTCGGCGGGGCTCCGCTTGCCCAGCCTGCAAGTTTCTGCGGGCTGGTCCACCGGTATTACCGCGGGCGGGCAGCCGCACCCGGGAAATATCATCAGCTATCTGGCGCCCAAGCAAGCCGGCCAACCGGCAATTCCGGTACCGCCTGCGACGGACCCGCTCAATACCTTCAAACGCGTCTTTACCGGCGTCGGTGGGGATGCCGACGCGAACGCGAAGCAACTCGCTTTTACGACGTCCGTCTTGGATGGCGTTGCGGACGACTTCAAGCGGCTGTCCGCCCAGCTCGGCGCCGAAGATCGCCAGAAGCTCGAAGCGCATCTGGCCCTCGTCCAAGAGGCAGAGGCAGGCCTCAAGCAGACTGTGGTCAGCACGTGCAAGGCGCCCGACGGCGTCAATCAAACGGCCGGCTACTACGACGATCCAGAAGCAAAGGGCGCCACGAAGGACAGCGATGACGGACCGGCCGGGTCGATCACCACCGGTGCCAAGGTGCCGGAAAAAGGTCAAATCATGAGCGACATTCTGGTGGCCACGCTCGCGTGTGATCTCACGCGCGTCGCAAGTATGCAGTGGTCGGACTCGGAGGCGAAATTCCTACTCGGCTTCCTGAATGACAGCTCGGGTGCGAGTCTGAAAGATCACCACCACGGCTACCAGCACGATCGCGGCTTTCAACCCGAGGCGCTGGAGATCATTTACCACTTCTACGCGGAGAAACTGGCGTATTTGCTGCAAAAGCTGGATTCGGTGAAAGAAGGCAATGGCACGCTGCTCGACAACACGCTGGTGCTTGCGGTCAGCGAAATTCAATCGCCTCCCGACCATGCACAGAACAACATGCCCTTCATTCTGGCCGGGAAGGCGGGTGGCAAGCTCGCGGGTAAGCGATGGCTGAAGGTCAAGTCCCAGCCGCACAACAACTTGCTCGTATCCATTCTGAACCTGTTCGGCGTCGACGACACACGTTTTGGTCACCAAGACTACTGTACTGGCGCGCTCTCCGGGCTCGTCTAGCGCTGCAAGGGCCGCACGCGCTCCGTCACGAACTCAACGACGACACAACTTTTTTTCGAGCAAGTATTTAGGTGGCCTGTAAGTCCCTCATGAAAATCTATACATTGTACTTGCTGCTTGCCGCGGCGGGCTGCAGCAGTGAGCCCGCCACGCCCTCGAACCCCGGTGGCGCTGGCACAGCCGGTAGTGGTACCGGCGGCAGCGGCGGGAGCTCTACGCCGGTTGGCGCGGCGGGCAGCCCAGAAATTGCTGGGGCTGGAATGGGTGGCACCGGTCAGTCTGCAGGCAGTTCTGGTAGCTCTGGCGTGGGCGGCGTAGCAGCCGGCGCGGCCGGCGCGGCCGGCGCGGCTGCGGGCACCGGCGCGGCCGGCGCGGCTGCTGGGACCGGCGGAGCCGCGGGCGGCGCTGCACTGGGCGAGGCCGCAGCGTTGCAAGGCCTTACTCTTCAGGTGAAGTGCGGGGCGTCCGCGAATCAAGAGCGCAGCTGCAACTACGTGCCACCCGGTGACGCGAATTGCGGCGGCAATCAAGTGCGCACCTACGCGATGGCGAGCAAGAAAATGGGCGGAGCGGCCGGCACGACCTACAGCGTGACTTTGCACATTCGAGGCATCGTGGAAGCCAACGTGTACACCGGCGGCACTTCGGACATGAACGGCTTCTACGTGGGCGGCATGGTGGGTGGCAACGAGGGCGGCGCGCAGTACAGCCAGTACTCGCTGCAGGTATCGTCGCCTGCGACCACGTATCACCTGAATCAACTCGACCCTGGGGCGCAGCAAGACACGTACAAGAACCCCACCAACGGCGGGGTCGTGCATCATTTCGGTTTCATGATCGACTATCGCGAAACGATCAAGATCGAAGGCGGAGCGACGGTCACGCTCAAAGGCCAGGACAACGACTGCTTGATGGGTCGCAATTGCAAGCCACCGTCGAATGACTTCGGTCATTGCGAATTGCAGAAGATTGACGGACTCACGGAAGATCAGGTTCCCCAAGGGGCAACCGGCTTCGACGGTAACTTCATCTGGATTGACGTCGAGAAAGCCACGGTTTCACAATGACACTGTCAATTAACGGTAAGTTCTCAATCGCTGTGTGTTTGGCTCTATTCCCCGCGTGCGGCGGCTCACAGCCAACGAATGCGGGGTCCGGCGGAGGCACCGCGAGCGCAGGCTCGAACGCCACCGCGGGTACGTCAGGCGGCGGCAGCGGCGGCACCGCGAGCAGCGCCGGCTCGGCCAGCACCGCCAACGCCAGCGGCGGCAGCGGCGGCTCGTCGCTGGCGGGCTCGGCCGGTGCCGGCGGCTCGGGTGGGGCATCTGGCGCGGCGAGCGGTGGCAGCGGTGGCAACGCTGGCAGCGGTGGCACGGCGGGGGCGTCTGGTGCTTCTGGCGGCGGCAGTAGTGCAGGCGCTTCTGGTGCTGGCGGTTTGCTCGCGATCGCTTCGTCCTTCGACAAATTTCGCTTCGAGTGCCCCTGCATCGACGCCAATCACTTCGGCTTGGACAAGCCGGAGAACTGCGACAACGCAGCCTCGGTCGACCGCCAAACCTTCTCCAAGAAGCTCGCTGGCGACGCCAACGTCGTTTACGACGTGAAGCTGCACGTCCGCGGCGACACGGAGCCCAACACCTACGTGTTGGGCAAACTCGATCCGAACATGCGCTTCTACGTTGGTGGCGAGACATCCACGGCGGGCTACACCGCGTACATGCTCACGGTCGCCGACCCGCCACAGGTCTACTTCTTCAACTACAACCCGAGCACCAGCCACATCCACTTTAAGATCGACTACGAAGTCAGCATTCCCATGCGCGGCGGGACGGCGCTGAAGTTCGAAGTCAACGGTGGCAAGTCGGTACCCGACGGGCACGGCGTATCCAACCGCGACCAGCTGGTCGTCCCCGGTATTGCCCCAGACCCCGACCCGTACAATGGGCAGCTCGTGCAATTCGACGTCGTTTCCGTGGACCCTCGGCCATAGGCTCCGCGTTACCCGCCGAATCAATGTGCTCAGTTGCTCGGCTTCGCGGGGACACGAAGCTCGCTGTCGCCGGACCAGGCGT
>JBDTYJ010000033.1:0-25334 GCA_040005755.1 Pseudomonadota bacterium | reverse complement strand
GACGATTTTGATCGGGGCGGCCGCCGCTGGCTGCGACTGGTTTCGCGCCGCTCGCACCGCCCACCTTGGCTTCGCTACCGCGTTTGGCGCTGAGTGCGATGCGCTTGCGCACGAGGTCGATTTCAAGCACGCGGACGCTCAATTTGTCGCCCACTTTGACGACTTCATTGGGGTCTTTGATGAAGCGGTCGGAGAGCTGTGAGACGTGCACGAGGCCGTCTTGGTGCACGCCAATGTCGACGAAGGCGCCGAACGCAGTCACGTTGGTGACGACGCCTTCCAGCACCATTTCTGTCTTCAAGTCTTCCATCGTGCGCACGTCATCGCGGAATTTGGGCGGCTCGAACGAGGCGCGCGGGTCGCGACCTGGTTTGGTGAGCTCACTCAAGATGTCGTTGATGGTGAACGTGCCAACGTCGCCCGCTTGGTAGCGCGCCGCGTCCAGCTTGCCGAGCAGCTCGCGATTACCGATCAGGGAGACGACGGGGACGCCCAAATCAGCCGCCATTTTCTCGACCAGGGCGTAGCGCTCGGGGTGCACGGCGCTGGTGTCCAGCGGATGCTCGCTACCGTGAACGCGCAAGAAGCCCGCGGCTTGCTCGTACGTGCGCGGCCCGAGACCGGGCACCTCCAGCAGCTTGCTGCGCGTGGTGAATGCGCCCTTCTCGTTGCGGTAGGCGACGATTTTCTTGGCCAGGGTTGGGCCGATGCCGGCGACGCGGGACAGCAACGGGGCACTCGCGAGGTTCACCTCCACCCCGACACTGTTCACGCAGCTCTCCACCACTTCGTCCAGCTTTTTAGCCAAAAACGGCTGAAAAACGTCGTGCTGGTATTGGCCGACCCCGATGCTCTTCGGGTCCACCTTGACCAACTCAGCCAAGGGATCTTGTAGGCGGCGCGCGATGCTCACGGCGCCGCGCACCGTCAGATCCAAATCCGGAAACTCTTCGCGTGCCACGTCGCTGGCGGAGTACACGCTCGCGCCAGCTTCACTGACGGCGACGCAGAGGGGGGCGGGCCCGCTACCGGCGAGCTCCTTGATCACGTCACGAACGAACGCTTCGGTCTCGCGCCCGTGCGTGCCGTTACCGACTGCGACGGCAGCGGGCGAGTGCTTGGCGAGCAGCGCGCGCAGCGACTGCTTGGCGCGCTCAGTCGCCGAGTCACCTTGCACCAGGTAGATGGTCTCGTGCTCGAGCAGTTTGCCCGTGGCGTCCACCATGGCGCACTTGCAGCCCGTGCGTTGGCCGGGGTCGATGCCCAGCACGGGCTTCGTGCCAAAGGGCGCGGACAGTAGGAGCTCCCGCAGGTTCTGTGCGAACACGTCAATGGCGCCCTTGTCCGCGTTCATCTTGAGCTCCACGCGCACGTCGACCTGCACGGAGTGCAAGAGCAGCCGCTCCACGCCGTCTTTGATCGCGGCGGAAAGCTCGTTTGCCCAGGGCGAGGCCGGGTTCCGCTTCACGTGCTTTTCCACGAAAGGCACGACATTGCTTTGATCCACGTCCAAGCCGCCGCGCAGCACGCCTTCACTCTCCCCGCGGCGGATCGCCAGGTAGCGATGCGAGGGAATGCTGGCGATGGGCTCTTGGAACTCCGCGTAGCTGTCGAACTTGGTGGTCTTGTCTTCGAAATCTTTGGTCTTGGTGACGCGAATCGAGCCGTCCCGCACGTACGCTTCACGGGTGTGCTTGCGCACCTCCGGATCCTCCGCGATGCGCTCGGCGCAGATGTCGCGCGCGCCCGCGAGCGCCGCGGAAATGTCCGGCACTTCTTTCTCGACACTGACGAAGCTCTGCGCGCTCGCGCCAGGAGAGCCTTCACTGCCCTGAGCCCAAATCAAGTCCGCGAGCGGCTCGAGACCACGCTCCTTGGCGATTGTCGCGCGGGTGCGGCGCTTGGGCTTGAACGGCAGGTACAAGTCTTCGAGCTCGGCCTTGGTCGCCGCACCGGCGAGCTTCTTGGCCAACTCCGGGGTCAGCTTGCCCTGGCTCGCGATCTCCGCGATGACGGACTTACGGCGCGCCTCCATTTCTACCAGGTACGTGCGGCGTTCTTCGATGGCGCGGATTTGCACTTCATCCAGCCCGCCCGTGGCTTCCTTCCGATAGCGGGCGATGAAGGGGACCGTCGAGCTCTCAGCGAGCAGCTTGACGACCGCGCTCACGGAGGCGCGGGGTAGATTCAGCTCGGCCGCGAGCGTGGGGACGGGATCGAAGGCGGTGTCGGCGGGCTCGGTCATCGGGCGCATTTGTTAGGCCCGCCCTAGACTTTTGTCCAGTACTCCCCGGCGGTGCTTAGGTTTCTTGTGTCAAAGATCAGCCAACTCAGTTACGCCGCAGGCCACCGCCCGTGACCGCCCGTACTTCCCGCATGTCTCCGAAGGGGCTGCTCTTCATCACGCTCTTCAACAGCATCCTCGGTTTGAGTGTGCTGTTTCCGATTCTCGCGCCTCTCGGGCGGGAGTTGGGGTTGAGCGAGCTGCAGGTTGGCTCATTGTCCGCGAGCTACGCGCTGATGCAAGTGCTGGTCAGCCCCTCTTGGGGGCGCCTGAGTGAGCGCATCGGTCGGAAACGAGTGCTGCTCACTGGCATCACGGGCTTCGGCGTCAGCTTTCTGTGCTTTGCGCTGTTGGCAGATCTTGGCGGCCGCGCGCATTGGTCGACGCCGGTCCTGTTCGCTGCCTTGCTCATGACGCGCTTGATTGGGGGCGCGTTTTCATCCGCGACCTTGCCCACCGCGCAGGCGTACATGGCAGACCTCACGGGCCGTCACGACCGCACCGCTGGTATGGCGGTGATCGGCGCGGCTTTTGGGCTGGGAGTAATTTTTGGCCCGCTAATCGGTGCGGCGTTCTCGCTGCTCAGTCTGCTCGCGGCGGTGTATTTTTCAGCGAGCGTCGCCTTCGCCAATGCGATTTTCGTGTGGGTCTTTCTGCCCGAATCGAAGCGCACAGAGGGTGCAGAGCCGCCCAAAGCAACCTCGCACGTCGCGCGCTTGGTGTGGCCGCTTTTGGCCATCGGCTTCACGCTCAGCTTGGCATCCGTGGCCATGGAGCAGACCGTCAGCTTCTACTACCAGGATCGGCTGCAGCTCTCTAATCACGATACGCCGCGTACCGTGGGCATGGCGCTCGGAGTGTACGGCTTGGTGGCTGTGTTTACGCAGGGCTACCTGGTGCGCCGTTACAAGTGGTCCGCCCTGCGCCTGATGGTGACGGGAATGCCGATCGCTCTCCTCGGCTACGCTCTGCTGGTGTTTGCGCACCGCTTCGGCATGTTGACGTTCGCGCTCGGCGCGCAGGCCTTCGGTCAAAGCCTGGCGATGCCCGGGGTTACGGCCGCCATGTCACTCGGCGTGAGTGAGGATGATCAGGGCGTAGTCGCGGGCTTGAACGGCTCAGCGCTCGGCTTTGGACGCATGCTGGGGCCCTTGGCAGGCACGGGGTTGTACGAACTTCGGGCTGAGTATCCATATGTGCTCAGTTGCGCGTTGCTCGTGGTCGTCATGTTGGCGCTGGCACTGAATACCGGTTTGCGTCGTTCGCTGCGCACCAACGCCACTTGATGTGGAGCTTGCCAGCGCCTTCCGGGCTGGCGCTCGGGTTACTTTGCCTGGCGGCATTCGTGGCCGGGGTGGTCGACGCGGTGGCAGGCGGCGGGGGCTTGTTCACGGTGCCTGCGCTGCTGGCGATGGGTTTACCCCCCGCGCTCGCTTTGGCGACGAACAAGGGACAGGCGGCGCCTGGCGCGCTGTCTTCGTTCATCACCTTCTTCCGTCGCGGCGGGATCGATCGAAAACGGGCGCCGCTCGGATTCGTGTGCGGTTTTCTGGGCTCGTTGCTGGGGGCGCGCCTACTGCTGGCGCTGCGCCCCGAACCGCTGCGCCCCATCGTGGTAGCGCTGCTGCTCTTCGCGCTCGCCGTCATGGTGCTGCGCACGCGCATTCCGGCACGCACGGAAGCGCTTCAGCGGCCGAGATTGGTACTGGTGATTGTGGCGCTGGCGCTTGGCGTTTACGACGGCTTCTTCGGCCCGGGGACTGGCTCGCTCTTGATTGTGCTGTTCGTTACCTGGTTCGGCGACACACCGCTGTACGCTTCGGGTAATGCCAAAGTCGTGAACCTGGGCTCGAATTTGGCCGCTTTTTCGGTGTTTGCGTGGCGCGGAGCGATCTTGTGGCAACTCTCTTTACCTATGGCAGCGGCGAATATTCTAGGCGCTCGAATGGGGGCGCGCCTGGCGCTGCGCCGGGGCGATCACTTCGTGCGCCGCGTGGTCGTGGTCGTGGTTTTAGCGGCGGTAGCGAAGCTGCTCTTCGATATGCTCAAATAGCAGCCCCCGGCGGGGGATTGGCCGCCAAATACCTGGCGATGCCACTTGGAAAAAAGTAAAAGTGCGGCGCACGCGCGAAACTCGTTTCTGTTGGAGTGAGAATTAGTTCCACCATGCCATTCCCGAAAGACTTCACGTGGGGCGCCGCGGCGGCCTCTTATCAAATCGAAGGCGCTGCCAACGAAGATGGCAAAGGTCCTTCCGTGTGGGACATGTTCTGCAAAAAGAATGGCACGGTGTTCCAGAACCACAACGGAGACGTGGCTTGTGACCACTACCATCGCTATCGCGAAGACGCGGAGTTGATGAAGCAGATGGGACTACAAGCCTATCGCCTCAGCATTTCCTGGCCGCGCGTTTTGCCGGAGGGGGTGGGCTCGAAGAACGAGGCCGGGCTCGCCTTCTACGATCGCCTGATCGATGCGCTGCTGGAGGCGGGCATCGAGCCGTACGTGACCTTGTTCCATTGGGACCTGCCGCTCGCTCTGTATCACCGCGGTAGCTGGCTCAATCGCGATTGTTCCGAGTGGTTTGCGGAGTACACGCAGCTGATCGTGGAGCGGCTTTCGGATCGCGTGAAGAACTGGATCACGTTCAATGAGCCCTCGGTGTTCATCGGCTTGGGGTATCAACTTGGCATTCACGCGCCGGGGGACAAGCTACGCTTTGCCGAGCTGACCCGTGCCTCGCACCATGTGCTGATGGCTCACGGTAAGGCGGTACAGGCAATTCGGGCCTATAGCAAACAGCCGTGCCGCATTGGTTACGCCCCCGCGGCTACCGGTCGCATTCCAGATACGGACTCTCCCGCAGACATCGCCGCCGCCAAGAGCGTGATGTTCGAGTCGTTCGAGAAGAGCATCCATCACAACGGGCTCTGGCTGGATCCGGTATTCCTGGGGCAATACCCCAAGGGCCTGCTGGACGCCTACGGCGACGAAGGGCCCGAGATCCGAAATGGTGACATGGAGACGATCTGCCAGCCGCTCGATTTCTTCGGCACGAACGTCTACTTTTGGGAGCGCGTGAGGGCGAAAGCCAATGGTAAGCCCGGCGCAGAAGGGGTGCCTTACCCCGCAGGGTATCCGGTCAGCGCGCTCGGCTGGCCTTTCACGCCGGACGCGCTGTATTGGGGGCCCCGCTTCTTCTATGAACGCTATCAGAAGCCAATTTATGTTACGGAAAACGGCCTCTCGCTCCGCGACCTCGTCTCTTTAGACGGCAAGGTGCACGATCCGAGTCGGATCGAGTTCTTGACGCGCTACCTTGCCGCGCTGCGCCGCGCTGGCGATCACGGCGCCAAAATAGCCGGCTATTTTCAGTGGTCCATAATGGATAACTTCGAGTGGGCAGAAGGCTATCGGGAACGCTTTGGGCTGGTGCACGTCAATTACCAAACCCAAGAGCGCATCCTGAAAGACTCGGCGCACTTCTATTCAGAGGTGATCCGCAGTAACGGCGAAAACATTCCGCAACTTCCGCCGACCTTGATTTAAACGCCGCTGGCTGGCCTGGCGCACTCGTTGCAGTGCGCCCTCGGCATGTCTCGTTGGCGTTTCGTTGCAGGCGTGATGGCCGTCGTTGCGGTCGGGTTGTGGCACTGGCTCGGGGCGCGCCCGTACGGGCGGAACGCTTCGCACGCGGTGCCGCTGGTTGCACCGGCGCGGCTATCGGCGCGTGGGACTGCCGCGGAAGTTAAAAGCACCCAAGCCGCACCAAGCGCGCTCGCCAGCGCGCGCTCAGCGCCGGTAACTGACGCGGTTTTCCCGATGATTCCTGCGGCGCCGATGACCACGCCACCGTTCGAATACACCGACAATTACCTGCTGGTTGGGCTGGATCGCCGTCCCTTCGGGGGTGGCGCCGGGCTGTCGGACACCTTACTCGTGGCGGTCTTCGACGAGCCGCGAGGCGCGCTTGGCCTGATCAGCATTCCGCGTGATCTTTGGGTGCAGATCCCCGGCCACGGTGAAGACCGCATCAACACCGTGATGAACGTCGCACGGCGCGCGGGAGAGGATCCTTTGGAGCTCCTGGGCCGTGTCATCGAAAACACGCTCGGGTTGCCAATCGCACACGCGGTGGCCATCGACATCGGCGTCCTGGAGCGTGCCGTGGATGCGCTGGGCGGCGTCACGGTGAATGTGCCGTGCCCGATCATCGACCGCTTCCTCGACCCGCGAGATCCCACGGGCTACCGCAAGCTCGACCTAGCCGCAGGCCCGGTCCGCATGGACGGGGCCACGGCGGCCATGTACGCGCGCTCGCGGCACGGGCGCTCCGACTTCAGTCGCGCTCGGCGGCAGCAAGCGATTCTGGTCGGCATGCGACGCGAGCTCGCGCATTCGGGCAGCGTGCTTCGTCTGCCCGCATTGTTCTCCGAGTTCGAAGATTCCCTCGAAACGGACTTGCGCCGTGTGGACATGCTAGCGCTAGCTCAGCGCTTGCTCCGCGTGGATTCCCGCCGCCTGCACGGGCTCGTGCTCGGCGCCGAACAGGTCAGCCCGTTCTTCACGCCGGACGGAAAAGCGGTGCTGCGTCCGAACGCCATGGCAATTGCCAATGCGCTGGACAAGCTGTTCGCCGCGCCTGCGCCCGGCACCCCGGAGGCGGCTGCAACTTGCCCGAAAGCCGACATCGCGCTCGGCTCCGGTTAGCCCGCTAGCCATTTTACGCAGCCGAGCTCAGCCTTCATACTCCCGCACGCTGTGGAAAACCTGACTCATTCGCTCGTGGGGCTCTTGTGTGCCGAAATTGTGGTGCGCGCGCGCGAACGTCGGCGAGCGATCTCAGCGTGGTCGCGCACAGCACTGTACGCCACGGCGATCATCGGCAACAACCTGCCTGATCTCGACTTTACTTATTCGCACATCAGCGGCGAGCGTTTTGGCTACTTGCTGCAGCACCGCGGCTACACGCACACACTGGCTGCCGCGTTCGGCTTCGCGATCGCCACCCTCGGGGCTTTGTTCGCACTCGCGAAGTGGCGTGGCGTGCGCATTTCGGCCGCGGAGTGGCGCCTTCTAGCGCTGTTGGCGCTGCTCAGTCCGTTGCTGCACATTGCCATGGATTTCTCGAACGACTACGGCGTTCATCCGTTCTGGCCGCTGAACGAGCGCTGGTTCTACGGCGATTCGATCTTCATCTTGGAGCCATCGTTTTGGCTCGTGTTGCTTGCGCCGCTTTTGTTTTCGTATCGCTCGAAGCTGGTGCGCAGCGCGCTCGGGCTGGTCTTAGCCGTCGCATTGGGCGCGGTCTGGTATCGGCCGTTCGTGCCGGCGCGAAATGCCGTGGTGCTCACTTTGCTGACGGTTGCGCTGCTGGCTGTGGCGCGCTCGCGCACGCCTTTCCTGCGCATGCTGATCGCAGCAGGCGGATTCGTACTGGTGCTCACTTTGTTCGTGTTCTGCGGGCGTGTGGCAAAATCACGCGTGCGTGAACGTGCCGCTCAGGCATTTCCCGATGCGGTCACTCTGGATGTCGTCGCGACGCCGATGCCCGCCAACCCTTGGTGTTGGAAGGTGCTTGTGGTCCAGCGAGACGCGGAGCAGTATTTCGTGCGAGTGGGCCGCGTCGCGGTCTGGCCGATTTGGCTCGATGCCCAAAGTTGCCCGTACGATCGCGCTGCGAACCCAACTGCGCCGCTACGCCCGATTCACGCCATCGCCGATCCCGGCCTGGTCTTGAGCGCAGAGTATCGGATCCCGATCGCGACGCTTCGCGTGCTGCTCGGCACACGCTGTGAGGTGCAAGCATTCGTGCGGTTCGCGCGAGTCCCTTATATTGGCCCAATTCAGGCAGACGGTTCGCGCGTGCTGGGCGACCTTCGTTATGACAGAAACCCTGGCTTGGACTTTTCCGATGTTCCTCTCGGTCCGGGCCAAAGCCAATGTCCGCAATACATGCCGCGTTGGCGGCCCCCGCGGTCCGACCTATTATTCTGATTCCTCGAACGAGGATGGCGGTCCTCGACTAGGATGAAATCGATGACTGACGAGTCGAATGGGCGGGATCGGGCGGCGGGGCCACACGGGACAGCGAAGGCGGTGCTGGACTTCATCTTGGAAAATGCGCCGGTGCGCGTGTTCGAAGTCGACATGCAAGGCGTGTTCGTGATGAATGAAGGCGTCAATCCGCCTGGCGGCTCTCGCCCTGGCTCGCTGGTGGGCGTCAGCGCGCTCAAAGCATACGGTGATTTTCCGGAGGGCCTGGCCGCGCTGAAACGAGCGATGGCTGGCACGGGGAGCGCTGTGCGCTACGTGCGCGACGGCAGGACGTTGGATTTGAAGCTCGCTCCGCGCCTGGACGCGGCGGGGGCGGTGGTCGGCGTGCTGGGTATGGCGCAAGTCGTTACCGAGCGCGTGCGAGCGGAGCAAGAGGCGCGCAAGAGCGAGGAACGCTTCCGTCGCGTCTTCGAATCGAACATGCTCGGCCTCACTTTTTTTCGCGCCACGGGGGAGATCTTCGAAGCCAACGACGCCATCCTTGCCGCTCTCGGCTACACGCGCGACGACTTGGATGCCGGCCTACTCAATTGGCGAAGAAGTACCGTGCCCGGCTACGAGCACCTGGACGAGCAAGCGCTCGAGCAGATGGCGAGCAACGGCGTGTGCACGCCTTACGAAAAGGAGTTCTTTCGCAAGGACGGCTCGCGCATCTGGGTGCTGATGGGCGGGGCTGCGCTGAGCGAGACGGGTGGTACCGGCGTCGCATTCATGTTGGATTTGAGCGAGCGCAAGCAAATCCAAGAAGAGCGCGAGCGGCTGCACGCGCAGCTGCTGCAGGTCCAAAAGCTGGAAAGCTTGGGCGTACTGGCGGGCGGCATTGCACACGACTTCAACAACTTGCTCACCGCGATTTTGGGCAGCGCTTCGGCCGCAATGCTATCGCTGCCCAAAGAAAGCTCGGTGCGACCGGATCTCGACAACGTGATTTTGGCCTCGCGCCGAGCCGCAAATCTAACACGGCAATTGCTGGCCTATTCGGGCAAAGGTCATTTCGAGGTTCGTCCCATCGACCTCTCGGTGCACGTGCGGGAGCTAGCCACCTTGCTGGAGACGACAATCCCAAAGAAGGTGCAGCTCCGGCTGGAGCTCGCAGCAGGCCTGCCCAGCGTGTCTGCGGACATTGCGCAGGTACAACAAGTGGTGATGAACCTGGTCATCAACGGGGCGGAGGCGATCGGCGAGCAACGCGGCACCGTGCTCGTTACCACCGGCGTCCAAGCGATCGACGAGTTCTACGTGCAGGGCCTGTTTGCCAGTGAAGGTATTCGGCCCGGAACGTACGTGTACCTGGAGGTGCACGACACCGGTTGCGGTATGGACGAAGCCACGAAAAATCGCATCTTCGATCCCTTCTTCAGCACCAAGTTCACGGGCCGCGGTCTGGGTCTGGCCGCCGTGTTGGGCATCGTGCGGGGCCACCGGGGCGCCCTGAAAGTGTATTCGAGCCCGGGCAAGGGCACGACGTTCAAAGTCTTCCTCCCTGCCAGCAATGCCGTCGCGGTTGGGCCCGCTCCGGAGGTGATGTCGTTTCGCGGTGAGGGCTTGGCCCTGCTCGTGGACGATGATCAAGGCGTGCGAGAGGCCGCCAGCCGCCTATTGGAGTTCTTCGGTTTTCGGGTGCTGCAAGCCGTGGATGGTCGACATGGCGCGGAGGAGTTCCGCAGGCACGCGAGCGAGATCGTGGTCGTGATTTTGGACATGACCATGCCCGAGATGAACGGTGAGGAAACGTTTCGCGAAATTCGCCGCGTGCGGGCGGATGTGCCGGTCATCCTGACCAGCGGTTACAACGAGATCGAGGCGACTCGGCGCTTCACCGCGAAGGGCCTTGCCGGCTTCCTACAAAAGCCGTTCACGCCCAAAGAGCTGACCCAGAAGCTAGCCTTGGCCCTAAAATATCGCTCACCTGCGCCGGGCTCCACTACTTAGTCAGTTCTTGAGCAGGAGCAGATCACGATCGGCGCGGGCGGACACAAACAAACGAGAGAACCGGCGGAACCGGGCGCCTGCTGCCTCGACAGTGGGAGGTGACGCGGGGCGGCTCGGATCGCTGCACGGCCTAAATCTACCCGCCGCCGCAGCCTTGTGAGCTCGAGGCAAAGTGACCAAGTAGTACTGAGGCGCGCGCGGGCAGTGCCGCGGCTTGAACTCACGGCGCGTGCGTGCTGAACTCCGTGCGTGCGAATCGCGCTGATCTATCCGCCACCCTGGAAAATTCCGGGCCCTGGTGAGCTCGCCGAGACGAATGGCGACGGCCCGCCCGCGGACTACCAAGCGGGTGACTTGGACGCGGATTTCTTTCAGACGCCCTATGGGCTGTTCTCGCTAGGCGCGCAAGCGCTGCGTGCGGGGCATCAGGTCAAGGTCCTGAACCTGTCTGGCTTTGCTTGGAGCCGTGTGGAAGAGGTCATCGCTTCGCTCGACGCCGACCTGTTCGGGATGTCCTGCTGGACTTCCAACCGCCGTGGGGTTGCGCTGGTTGCAGATGCCATCAAGCGCCGTCATCCGGCGGCGCACGTGCTGATCGGCGGCCCGCACGCGACGCCGCTCGGCCGGGAAATGCTCGAACATTATCCGGCCATCGATACCGTGTCGGTCGGCGAGAGTGAAGAAACGTTCATGGAGCTCATTACCCGCCTGGCTGCGGGTGACAGCGTGCACGGCATTCGGGGCACGCTGTACCGCTCTGAATCCGGCGTGGCAACAGCCCCCGCGCGCGGCTCCATTCATGATCTGGATACGCTTGCGTCGCCGCACGAGTACTTTGACACGCACATCGTGATGACGTCGCGCGGCTGTCCCTGGCAGTGCACCTTCTGCGGCGCCGAAACCACCTGGGGGCGCGGCTTTCGCGGCCAGTCCGTAGCTTACGTGCTGGATGCGTTGGAGAAAGCCATCGCGCGCCTCAGCGTCAAGATGGTGCAGGTCAAAGACGACACCTTCACCACCAACAAGAAGCGCGTGCTGGAGCTGTGTCAGGGTATCCGCGAGCGCAAGCTGCAGTTCCTGTGGAGCTGCGATACCCGCGTTGACGTGCTGAGTGACGAGTTACTGCGCGAGATGCGCCTTGCCGGCTGTCAGCGGCTCAGCCTGGGCGTCGAGACCGGATCCGCTACGATTCTGGACAAGATCAACAAGCGCATCACGATTGAGAAAATCGAGGCCGCGGCGGCCATGGCCAAGCGTGTCGGCATCCAAGTGCGCTTTTACATGATGCTCGGAAACCGCGGCGAAACGGCCGAAACCTTCCGAGAAACGCTGGCATTTCTGGCGCGGGTGAAGCCGCACCAATACATTTTCTCATGCCTGACTATCTACCCGGGCACTGAAGACTTTCAGCAGGCCGAACGGGAAAAGTGGCTGGATCGCCGGGTGTATTTCGAGCAGGATTTTCAGGAGTTCAAGGTTCCGTTCGACGCTTCTGAAGAGGTCACGGAGCTGCTGAACGGTTGGTTTGCCGAGAACAAAGGCCTGCAGGATTACTACCGCGAAGGCATTGCGGAGTATCAGGCCATTCTAGAATATCTGGGCGATTACCATGCCGCGCACATGGATTTGGGCGGTGCTTACTTTCTCGCGCATGATTTGGAGCGCGCCGAATTTCACGTGCGCCGAGCGCTCGAGCTGGGCACGCCTGTGCCGGGGTTGGCGCTCAATTACCTGGGCTGCATCGCCTTCCAGCGTGGCGACATCCGAGGGATGCAAGATCACTTCTTGGCCGCGGCTCGGCTCGACCCCCAGCACCTGGTGTTGATCGAAAACGTGCAGGCCGCTCGCGCGTGGTTCAAAGCCGAAGGGCCCCAACTCGGCTTGCCGCTGCGCCTGGTTGGTAAGCACGACTTCCAATTGTTCGAGCGCACCGCGCAGCCCGCGCTTCCCGGTCCTCTGCCGGATGACTACGCCGTCTGGAGCGAGCCGCTTACCCAGCCTCCCGTGCACGCCGCCCAGCAGTCCGCCGGCAACGACCAGTTGCACGGGAGTGTCGTAGACCGCCAGCGTCAGCCGATCAATTTTCGATCACGTCGCTTGCCCGTGCTGTGACCTTACGTCGCGCGAAATGTTTCGAAATGTGGCGTCGGCGGACGTTCTTCACTCGCGTGGGTGATACCGCAGGATCTACGCGAGAAACTCAGCTACGACTGGCTGTTCGAGCGCCTGCCGCGCTAGATAATGTGTCAGAATGCCGCATCGGAATTTTGAGTGCATACGTGACGAGTTCCGAGATTGACATTCTGCTTCGCGTTGCATACATCCGCGAGCATGGCGATTATTAGTGACACGATTCGAGCGGCGCTCGATTCATTCGTAGATGACATTTCGAATCTGATTCAGCAAGCCGCACTGGAATCGGTCGAACAAGCATTGGCCGGCGCAAGCGCGATCCCGAGTCGGCGCGGGGCGCGCGCCAGCGCTGCTCCCGCGTTCGCTGCTTTAGCGAGCCGCAAGAAGGGCGCCAAGCGCACGCCCGAAGAGCTCGAGCAGTTGATCAAGAAGTTGCATGGCTACATCGCCAAGAACCCCGGTCAACGCATCGAGCAAATCGCCGCGAGCCTGGACATCAGCACCAAAGAACTGAACCTGCCGGCTAAAAAGCTGATCAGCGAGAAGAAGCTATCGACCAAAGGTCAGAAGCGGGCCACGACCTACTTCGCCAAGTGACCCGGAAAGTCGAAATGGATGCGGTTCCCGTCAGGATCTTGCAGATTGACCTGACGGGTCTCGGTCCCCGCTAGCTTCGAAACTCGGTGCTCTACGTTGGCTGCGGTCAGCGTGGCCACGAACTCTTCGAAGCCATCCGCCGTGAACGCGAAGTGCTCCAACCGCAACGCGCTGCCTGGTTGGGGCGCCTCTGCGACCTCCACCAGGTGGATTACCGCGTGCTCGGCGCAATACAGCCATGCGCCTCCGAACGTGAACGGAGGCCGTGGCCCGACGCGCAGGCCGATCACTTTACAGTAAAACTCGATCAGGCCCGCTAAGTTCGCGGTGCGTAGATTGACGTGGTCGAATCGCAAGAGCGCCATGCGCTGCCTACGGTACACCCGAAAGCGTGCGCGTCCAGCGCGCTCGTTTTACTCGCTGAAGGTGAGCGGGTAGTTCGGATCGCTCGGTAATTTGCCATCGACGCGCACCACGCGCACGTCTCCGGTCAGCTGTGCTGGGCGCGCGTAGCCAATGCCGCCTGGCAGGCGCGCGATCAAGCGCAGCAGCAGCGAGAGCGAGTCCACCGAGCGCGGCGGGCCAGGGAGCCCGCGAATTTTACGTTCGATCCAAAACTGGCTCACGTCATCTGGGGACATTCCCAGCACGATCTTATCGAAAGCAACGCGATCCGTAGTGTGTGGCGGATGATTGAACGGCACGTAGCGCTGCCCTGCGCCATCGCTGTCGCCCTCATTGGTGAAGATGCGCTTCAGCTCCGATAGCCGCACGCTTTGCACGTTGGAGTCTCGCGCGACCACCACCGCGAGCGTCACGCGCTCCGAGGCACGGGCGACGCGACCTGCGTCCGGAAGTAGCAGCAGCAAGATGACCGCTATGCAGAGCGCGAGTAGCGCCCCGAGCCGACGCGGCCCCGAGAAAGTGCCAATCGCGCTCATTGTCAAAAGGCCCACGCCACTTGCGAAGCCCAGATGCGCAGCGGGCTTAGACCCAAACCGCCACTTCCTGGACCACCGAAATGTGTGAACGTTAGCTCCGTTTTCAGTACGACTGCGGGAGTCGGCCGAATATTCAAGCCAAACTGAGCGGCTAGAATGGGCGGAATGATGGGGTCATCCGGCGAGTACAAGTACTGGACCATCGCGTAGGGCATGGTCTGAATGAAGGGCGTGCGGTACCCCACGAGTCCGTAGTACCCCCAGCGCAAGTAGTCCGACTGGAAACCGTTTGGTGGGGCGAGGTTCTGGACGCGCGGGCGTCCGCCGGCGGCGTACTTCACCTGGTTCATGATCGCCTCGCCCTGCACGAGGAAATGCTTCCATTCCCACTTCAGGTCGGCGCCGAGTGAGAACTCCTGATACTTCGAAATCGTGGTGAACGTCTGGTCGACAACGGGTTGGCCGTTCTGTTTCGTGACGAAGTACTTGGCCGAGCGATCATAGTAGCCGCCACGATAAGCGGTCGTACCGAAAGTCAGCGCGCCAATGGCGTCCGTCTTAATGTACAGCCGTCCGCCCACGGCCTTGTCGTCGTTGAAATCGTCGTACTCGACGGGGCCGCGACCATTCGAGAGCGTGAGGTTGTAGCCGAGCTCGATTGGATCGAAAAAACTACTGCCGTACAGTTGAAGGCCGGTCTGATGGGCCGGAAAGAGCTCGGTGGCGACGACTGCGGGCGGGCGAATGCCGATGATCGCTGGCGAGCCGTGATCCACGTTCCAGATGCCGTACGGAGTCAGGAATTGGCCGACCTGCAGCTTGAACAACGTGCTGAATTCATGCTCCACCCAGATGCGCTCGATGCGAATTGCGCCCCAGTGAATTGGCTCGTCGAAGCCGGCGTAGTCGAGCACCGTGGTATCGGTGCGCACCACGTTGCCCGCGGCGTCGTTACTCGTTGCTCCGTTCGGGAGGTATAAGAAGCGCACTTCGCCGAGTGCTCGCCAACCGCTACCAAGGTTGGAGCCCAGGTACAGGTTGAAATTGCCGACGGCGAACGAGTTGGTCGGGTTATAAGTACGAGTCCACGCGCTCGACTGTGGGACGAGCAGCCGCATGTAACTCATGTCGGCGAAGCCGTACAAATCGAGTCGATGCTGCTGTTCGGTCTCGCTCGCGTCTTCACTAGTGAAGGTGTCCGATCCCGCGTCCGCCGGCGGCGTCAGGTCGGCAGCCGCAGTGCTCGGGATAGCGGGCTCGGGTGCCGGCGCCATCACGATCGGAGCCGCGCTTGGCGCAACACTGGCAGCGCCACTCGCCGCGGGCGCGGGCGCGGGTGTTTGCGCAGCGGTCGGTGTCGTGCTGGCCGTAGGCGTGGCTTCCGCCTCGCCAGCGCGCGCCTTACCTGTGCAGAGAGCAAGGGCCGCGGTCAACGCCAGCCAGGAGGCACCGCCCAATGGTACTCTCATGCCCCAACCGCTTTGCCGCAAGATCCCGAGATGCGCATCTGGCTTCGTAAACGGACCCCGCTGTACGAAGTTGAGACTGCTGACGATACCCGGTGTGAGTGTTCCCGACACTTGCCCACCCGAAGCGCGTCGCGATTCGCTTCGGATGGCCGCGTCGCTTTGCCGAAAGCTTCGGCCCGGGCCGAAAGCTTCGGACCGGGCGACGCTAGCAGGTGAGGTCCTGCGCTTAGTGAGTGAGCGGGAAGGGCTCAGTGGGCGGGCACGTAGGGCTCGTCGTCGTCACGTTGCTGGTGACCGGAGCCCACTTCACTCGTGTGGTAGCCGCGTTCGCCGTGGTCTGAGAGGTCCAGGCCCAGCTCTTCGTCCTCTTCACTGGGGCGCAAACCGATGGTCGCCTTGAGCGCATAGGCGAGCACGGTGGTGGCGATCACGGCCATAGCGATCGTGAGCCCCATGGCTTTGAGCTGCTCGAGCCACAACGCTTTACCCAGGATGTCGTGCAGGTTCGTATCAAGGTTTGGGTTCACGCGGGCGGTTGCCAGGATTCCGGTGAGCAGGGCACCCATCGTTCCGCCGACCGCATGTACGCCAAAGGTGTCGAGCGCGTCGTCATAGCCCAGCGCGTTCTTGAGCTTCGTGCAGGCCAGGAACGGAATCACGCCTGCGAGCACGCCGATGAGCATGGCGCCCCCCGGCGTGACGAAGCCTGCGGCGGGGGTGATCACGACCAAGCCGCCAACCGCACCGGAACAGAAGCCAAGCACGGTTGGCTTGCCGCGCGTGAGCCATTCGGCTGCAGGCCACGCCGCGCACGCGACTGCCGCGGCGATGGTGGTCGTCGTGAAGGCGTTGGCGGCGATGGCGTCGGCGGCGACCGCGCTGCCGGCGTTGAAGCCGTACCAGCCCACCCAAAGCATGCCCGTTCCGATCATGGTCAAGACCAAACTATGCGGCGCGAAGCTCTCTTTGCCGAAGCCGCGTCGCTTACCGACGATGAGCGCAAGCACGATCGCCGACCAGCCCGAGGACATGTGCACCACGGTGCCACCCGCGAAATCTACGGCGCGAATCTTGGCCTGGGGATTCCAGACACCATTCATCAGGCCGTCGATGCCCCAGACCATGTGCGCGAGTGGGAAGTACACGATGAACATCCACGCGCCGGTAAACAGCAGCAGCGCGCTGAATTTCATGCGTTCGGCGATTGCGCCGACGATCAGCGCGGGCGTGATGATGGCGAACATCAGTTGGTACATCGCGAACACGTTCTGCGACACCCACTGCGAGTAATCCCCGTTCGGTAGCGCATCAACGCCCGCGAACATCGCGAACTTGGTGCCGCCCAGCACCGCATTGCCCGGAGCAAATACTAAACTGTAGCCAACCGCCACCCAAAGGATCGTGACGAGGCCCGCTAAGGCTAAGCACTGCGCCATCACCGACAGCACGTTCTTCGTACGCACCATGCCGCCGTAGAACAGCGCAAGCCCTGGTAAGGTCATGAACAGCACGAGCGCTGCGCACACCATCATCCAACCGTTGTGCCCGGGGCCTGGGCCCGGGATCTTGGATTCTTTGGCCACGCGCGCGCCGTTGTTCACGTACGCTTCGAGGTCGCTCAGGCGATCGTCTACGCTCTTGCTCTCGGGGCTTTGGGGTGTGGCGGCAAGCGCTGCCACCGCCTTTGCAGGTTCAAGGCTGGGTGGGTTTGCGCTCTGCGCGGCGGCGGGCTGGGGGAGCGCGATGACGAGCCCCAGCACCGCGAGCAAGAGCAAGAGCGGGCTGAGTTTGAGGGCGGCGAGGGGTGTTGGTGCGGTGCCACGGCGCATGAGTCTTCTCCGGAACGAGGTGGGCGCTACCTACCAGAAACACGGCTTTTAATTCTAGTAGGCTAGACTTATAAAGCCGTCGCTGCGCCCGCTGCATGAGCCAACTTGTGCCAGGTAATTCGCGCAATATGCCGCAAAAAGGCGCGCCAACAGCTGCTGGCGGTGGCACACGGCCCGGATTCTTGCAGGCTCGGGGCCGAGCTGCGGCGCGCCGCTTTTGCCGCTTGCCGCGTGCGCTGGGCTCGGCCCGCGGTCGCCGGGTGCTGGTGTCGTCAGGCGAGCTGGGTCAATTGCACATGACCGGTTTGACGTCGTACACGACGTTCCCGCGCGTG
Organism: Pseudomonadota bacterium; assembly: GCA_040005755.1. Classification (GTDB taxonomy): domain Bacteria; phylum Myxococcota_A; class Polyangia; order Polyangiales; family Polyangiaceae; genus PMG-095. Next base: position 7,757 of record JBDTYJ010000033.1, on the reverse strand, counting down.
AGCCCGCGCTCAAGGCCGCGGGATGGACGGCCGGTCGCGCGTGCAGTCGAGTAGGGAAGCGCGCAGCGCGCGTTCGATTTCCGGAGCGGGGCTCATCCCACCAACGGCGGACAGCCACAATGCGTCCCGCGCCTCGTCGTAGTGCGTGTCAATCCGGATCTCCTCCGGGAACAGCACGAAACCGGCGAGATGGCCGAGCAAAGAAGCCAGAAAGCCCACTCGATCCCGTGCTCGAATGCTCAGCGACAGCACGTTCGCGCGCTCTGCTGAACGCGAAAGGTCGAAGGTTTTGAGCTCCAAATTCGACCCAAGCTGCGCGTCGCCCGCTTCACGGGTGAGCGCCAGGAAGTCGACCTGCTTTAGCTCGGTTTCATCGGCGCCGCGGATTTCGAACTTGGCCGACCAGCATCGCTCAGCATTGCGGCGCGCGGTTCCGCGAACAATGTCGAGATTCAAGCGCGTTGCCGCACGCGTGAAGTTGCTCAGCCAAGACACGGGCATCGTGTTGTCCCAGAGCTCGACGTTGTGCGTTCCGATTGCGGTTCGGGTCACGCGCACGCCCGCCCGAGGCAGGCTCGGTGACAGCTCAGGCTTAGCGCGTCGAGGCACCTCGGCGAGCTTGGAGCCCAGCGCTTTTCGCAGTCGTTTCCGGTACGCTTCGTGCGCGCTGAGCGCTTGGGTTGGCGCCCGAACTTAGGCCGTGCGCAGCTTACTCAGCACGTTGCCGGTGCGCAGCACAATCATGCTGTGGCGCTCTTCCCCTTCGAACGGCAAAATATTCGGTTCTGAAATTGGCCGGCGCGACGAGCGCGCTGCCGGATATGAAGACTGCCAGCCAACGAGCTCTTCTTCGACGATGCGCTCGGCGACCAACGTCTCCAGTTCCAGCTCGGCTTCGCTCGACCCCAGGCAGCCGAGGCGAGTTTCTTCCCAAACGCGCGCTGAGGCGTGCTCGGTCATCCGAACCAAGGAGGCAAGCTCGTTGCTGAAAGCCCCCCACTCGCGCGAGCGCTCGGCGGCAGCGCGCAGCTCGCTGATGAATTGATGAACCTCCGGCTCGAAGCCAGTGGCAGGAACCGCTTGGCGAAGCAAGACTCGGGCAGCGTCGGAGCCGCTCGCGGCGCGCACCGGCAACCCACGCCAGCCTTCCACATTTTGGCCCCGCTCGCGGATCCGAGCCAGGACGGGACGGAAGGCCCGCACATGGCCGTCACTCGTGGAAATCAGGTGCAGCGCCCGGCTCGTGCAAATCAGCAGCAGGGGTGCGCCCGCCCGGCCCGCTTGACACGAGAAGCCGCTCAGATCTTCAGCACTGAAGTCGAACGCGGCGCGAACTGGGGCAGCGGCGCGTTCAAAATCTACGGTGAGCGAGTGGAGGCAGTCGGTCGGAAGCATCGGTCTAACTTTCTGATGAGCTAGAACGGTCGGCCGCCGCTGGTGCTTAACGTGTCATGAGCTTGTCATCCCTGGTACCCCGGTGGCGCGCCCGGGTTTTTTCGGCAAATCCTTCGGTTTCCGGGGGGGCCTATTATTTTCGGCATTTGGCCACGGAGCGCGCTACGGTCCGAGTCGCTCGATGAATTACTATAAGAAGAAGACCGAGGCCGCCGAACGCGCGCAGGCTCGCCGCGAGCTAGAGAACGCCGCTCCACGCCTGGCACTGGAGGCGCCGGCGCTTCTGACGCTCAAGCTGGAGTTGGAAGAGCACGAGGGCTCGTCGCGTCGCCCGGAGCAGAATCACATCCGGCACATCGTCGTGGCCAGCGCTCCGGCGTTGTTCATGGTGCCTTGCGGGGATTCGCGTTGCAAAGACGGCGGGCACGACATCACCCGTGACGTGATGCGCTCCTTGCGCGCCGGCGAAACGAAGTTCCAGGGCAACGATGCTTGCCAGGGCTCGCAGGGCTCGGGCTTATGCGTGCGCATCCTGCACTACACGGGCATCGCCACTTACAAGTGAGCACGCAGCGCGTTTCGCGGAGGCGCTGAGCCGCCGCCGCGCGTCCGCGCCGCGCGCGCTATTCCGCTACGCCTTGTTGCCGTCGTTGGGGAGCGGCGGTGAGGTGAGGGGATCCTCGTCAGTTTCGAGGATCTCGTCCTCACTCACTATCTCATCTTCGGTGACCGTGCTGCTGCTTCGAGATGAGGCGCTGTCGGTCTTTGCGCTGGCCGCGGCGAGCCACTCACCGCTGTCTGACGATTTTCCATTCGCAGACTTGGCAGCCGTGAGCGTCACCGGCTTCGGAGCGTAGTCGTGCGCCTCGGCAACCAGCGGCACAATCACCTTCTCCCACAAGTAATCGAGCGGGACATACTCGACCAAGCTTTGCGGCGGGATGGCCGCCAGCAAATCCTCTTCCGTGAACTTGTCACTGGTCTTCAGGCTGGCCTCGATAATGATCCCGAGCTTCTCTTTCGGAAGGCTCTGCACCAGTTTGCCGACGGTGATGCCGTGCACCACTTCTTCGTGGGAAATGAGCAGGTTTTCCAGGGCGCGTTCGAGAATATAGGCCAGGTAGGCCTTGGCGCGGTCGTGCGCGGTCTTGTTCGCGGGCGTGGCTTTCCACGGCTGACCTTCAATGTCGAACGCCCACAGGGCGTGGCGCTCCAGGTAGCGCTGCTTGTCGTCCGGCTGAAATAAGCCGACGATCGCGGCGGAGGTGGTCACTCCCTCTTCGAGCGCGATCTGCACGGACTCACCGGAAGCGTCCGATGACATTTTGTGCGCAACCTTCTCGTGCACGCCGGTCGATTGGCTGACGATACGCGCGCGCTCGGTGGGGCGCGCGTCCAGCGATTTCATGATCGCGCGGCACGAGAAATGGCGCAGAAAATCTTCGGGCGTACGCTCGCCCGAGCGCAACGCGAACTCGGTCACCTCGGCGTGAAACGCCTCGCGACCCTTGCCCAGATCCGATATGAATTTCGCTGCACCGTTCTCAGACATGGCTCCTCCAAGGTCGTGCGCAAATTCACAGATTGCCGCACGCCATAATGGCGGCGGATGGTACATCGACGCGCAGCCGGCCGGGGGGCTAAACAAGCAAAAGAATAGGCAGGCCGACGCGCCGTGCGCCGAAACATGTGGCAACACCGCGCAACATAGGCCGAGCTGATACAATCAAAACATGGACGCGTCCCTGGTCTCGAGGATTCTGGCGCGGCTGCTGGTGACGGGCGCCGCGGCGCCGTCCTTGGACACGGTGGCGGAGGCGATTGGCGCAGCGCCGGTCACCATGCAGGACATTGAGGCCATCTTCGACGGGCTGGAGGCGGCTGGCCGATCAGTGGACGCCGAACCCCGTGATCCTCCTGCGGCCTTGAAGCAAGTGTTGGCTACCGTGCGCAGCTTTTCAGCGGTCAGTGGGCGGCGGCCGACTGTGCCGGAAATTGCCGAGCACTCCGGCTTGAGCGTGGCTGAGGTTCGGTTTGCGATGTTGTATGCGCGCGTGCTCGTGCGCTGAACGGCTCGGCCACCCAAGACGCCGTTCGAGGGACTCCCCTGCCTCGAGGCGCGGGCTACTTGCCGCCGCCGTTGCCCGTGCCGGTGCCGGTGCCGGTGGTGTGAATGTGCACTGGCGCCAGCGACGGCAAGACGAACGGCTTCTTGTTTTGAACCGCGAGATCCCACCACTTGAATGCCATGGCCACGGCAACATCCAGCTCCCGCGTTTCGCGCGTGGGCTCGAGCGTTTGTGGGGGCAAGCACGCGGCCGCGATGGGGCAACCGGCGAGCATGTGCAAAATGCCTTCAGAAAAACCGCTACCCGCATAGGCCAAGCACACGGCCATGCCCATCGCCTCCATATCTTGGATGGCGTAGGGAATTTTTTCATCCACCGTGCCGGCGCTGTCTTGGTACTTGCACTCAATGGCGAGAGCGTGATCCGACTGGGTATGGAGCACGAAGATGTCTACGTGCCGGTTCTTCCCGATGATGGTCTTGCCCAGCGAAACTTCCCGGTACACGGTGATGCCGCGCGCGGAGAAATTCTTTACGAGGTACGCGGCAATCAGATCCGCGTATTCATTGCCCGTCATGGCAGCACCAGTGAAAGCCGGCGTTGCCCGCGTGGATCAGCCGAAACCAGCAGGCCTTCCTGACCTCCGACCGCGGCAAACCGGCCGCGTGCGTGCGCCAACGCTGCATCCGACACATCATTACCCAAGAAGCGGCGGGAGAGCTTGAGGGCTGCGACGCCCACCGAACCCGAGCCCATGAATGGGTCAACGACGAGGTCCCCGGCGGAGCTGCTTTGCAGCACCAGCGTTTCACTGAGCGCGACGGGCTTTTCCGCAGGATAGCCTCCGCGCACGCGAGGCACGGTGATCACATCCGCGATGCCAAGATCATTCAGCTTGCGCTTGCCCTTCTCGAAGAAGAGCACGAACTCATAGCGCGCCCGGTAGTGATAGCCCATACCGATGGTGCATTTGTCCCAGATCAGCGGCTTCCAAAACTTGAAGCCCGCCGCTTCCGCGATGGGCTTGGCGATGAAGGCAGTTTCTTGATCGCACATCAGGTAGAAGTGCGAGTTACGCTTGAGCACGCGGTAAACTTCACTGAATAACTCCGCGAAGCGCGCGTTGGGGAACACCGTGAACCAGGGGTTGCTCGAGGCTGCGCTCACCTTGAGGCGCGTGGTGGTGCCAACGGCCCGGTGCTTCTCGAGTGACTCGTAAGGCGGATCGGTAATCAGCAGATCCACCGAGTCACTGGGCAAGCTGCTCAGCCAATGCACGGCGTCCTGTTGAGCGAGCTGGACGTTCGGGCCTGTCTCCACGCGCCGAGATGTAGCACCGCGCCGCGCGCGAAATCTACACGGCTGTTCAGTGCGTAGGACAGGTAATGTCCGGGTGGGCGCGCCGACGTTGCCAAGCAAAAGGTCGTATCCGCGCGAAGCGCTTGCCCATTCGGGCTCTCCAGCACAGCTGTGGAACGGCCGAAATGATCCCGGAGGGCTTTCAAGAAAGCGATCCTTCCGCGCTTCCCGGTACTCAGCCGTATTTGGCAACGAGCTTGCCGACCAATGCCACGTAGGCGGTCATGGCGCTTTCTTTGCTCAACCCTTTGCGAGCGCTCCAGGCATCGAATTTGGCGCGACCCTTGAAATCCAGCATACCGGGGCGGTCGCCACTCACATCCCCCGCGCTGGCCTGCTTGAAGTACGCGTAGAGCTCGAGCAACTCATCGCTTGCGGGCGTTTTGGAGAGCTGTTTGACGCGCACCTGCGCTGCTGAAAAATCATCGGCCAAAGGCATGCGCGCAGGGTATCCGATTGCGAGCTCTTGTCGAGGCCGCTAAAACCAAGGCTAACATGCCGGGCGTGACCGACAAACGCGAGCTCCTGAAGCTGCTGATCGAGCACGTGCATGCGGACTTGCACGTGATGAGCGCCGCGCAGCGCATCGTCGTCGACGGCGCGACCCACGAAGAGAATCGGCCCGAGAATGACAAGGACACCCGCGCGCTCGAACAAAGCTATTTGGCACGCGGCCAAGCGCAGCGCGTGGTGGAGCTGCAGAGCGCCGTGAATCAACTGAAGGCCATGGAGCTGCGGGATTTTTCGGGCGGCGTGGCGATCGCGCTCGGGGCCTTGGTGGCGCTCGAAGACGAACGCGAAACGGTGCACTATTTCCTTGCGCCCTCGGGAGGTGGTCTGCGCTTGCCGGTGGCAGGGCGTGAAGTGCGCGTGGTCACTCCGCAATCTCCGATCGGGCAAGCGCTCATCGGCAAGCGGGAGGGGGACGACGTGGATCTGCGCACACCGCAGGGCGTCACCGAGTGCAGTGTTGCCACGGTGCACTGACGGCACACTGAGGCATGCGCGCGTGCTCTCGGGATTTGGTAGCAAAGGAGTGCCGTGGCCGCCTTTACAATGCGCGGATTGAGAGCCAGGTTTGAAGCGATGGAAGCGTCGCCCACGTTGCTCTTACCGAAGGAGCTGACTCGCTACGCGTATCGCGCGCGCCAAGCTGCCATTCGCCTGCCCCTGGTGGCGGCGCACTTGGGGCTTCGCCCCTTCGGCACGCGTCGCGCCGTCAAGCCGAAGCCCGCCGACTTGCGCGCGCTACAGGCGCAGCTGGAGGCGCTGCTCGATCGCGACTGCGCCAACGTTGAGCAGGGCCTGTATTCGGCTCGGCAGCTGTTCGACATGCCGGTGGCCGAGTACATCAAGCAACTGCCCTCGTTAGCCACCGAGGTACTGCGCACGATTCGTCGCTCCAGACAAAAGCTGGTTCGTGATCTGCCGGCGGGCGTCGATCTGGGCGCTTATCCGGATTACTTCCGCCGCAACTTCCACTGGCAAACCGACGGCTACTTCAGCGAACGCTCGGCCGCCATGTACGACGTCGGCGTCGAGTTCTTATTCCTGGGCACAGCGGATGCCATGCGCCGGCAGATCGTGCCGCCCGTCACGCGCTACTTGCGCGCGCGTGACGCGGCGGCCGGGCCGGCGCGAATTTTGGACGTCGCTTGTGGCACCGGGAGCGCGCTCAATCAGCTCGCGCTCGCGCACCCGGAAGAGAATTACTGGGGTTTGGATCTGAGCCTCTTCTACCTCCACCATGCCGGGCGGCGGTTGTCACACGTGCGCAATTTGTCCCTCGTGACGGAGAACGCAGAGCAAATGCCGCTCGCGGATGCGTCGTTTGATGTCGTCACGAGCGTGTTCCTGTTCCACGAGCTTCCCGCACGCGCGCGGCGCAACGTGCTCCGGGAAATGCGGCGTGTGCTCAAGCCGTCCGGGCTGCTCGTGATTGAGGACGCCGCGCAGCTGAGCGAGGCCTCGGATCTACGGGTGTTCCTTGAGAATTTTGCGGCAAGCATGAATGAGCCGTTTTTCAGCGACTATTTGGCCAATGACCTGAGCGAACTGTTGGCCGAGGCCGGGTTTGCCGTTCGTTCCGTGGAGCGCGCGTTCCTGTCCAAAGTCGTCACCGCCGTCGCGATCTGAGCTAGGCTGCTGGCATGCTCTGCGACGCCCGTGCAGTCCTGCTCGTCACCCGGCAGATGGAGGGCACCGCGACCAGTGTGGCCCGCCAGCGCATCGAGCTCGCTTGCTCCCTACCTGAAGGGCACGTCGGCGCGCACCGCGACGTGGCCCACGAGCAGGAGTGGGACGTCGTCAAAGGCCGGCCCACGCTGCTGCTCAGGGACGAAAGCGAGTAGCGCCGCGCGTGCCCGTGCGTCAGGGCCTGAGCGTGCCAATGCCGGCGCCCACGCCGAGCGTGTGCGAAAAGGAAACCCCCGCCACGAAGTGGCCGGCCTTGTCCACAACGGCCCACATCCCGAGCTCTGGATTCACGAAAACGTTCGGATAAAGATTGAACTTGAGAAAGTAGTCCTGGACGTTGGTGTACTGAATCGACGCCAAGAGGGAGTTGTTGCGATCGACGAAGATCCCCGCGCTCTTGGCGAACTCGACGTCATTGTCTGCATTGTTGCGGGAGGTGTTTACCAGCCGTGAGGCCATGGTCCCGAGGGCCCCCGACACCGAGTATTGACTGTCCACCTGGTAGGATGCGCCGAGCAGCGTGCCCAGGCCCATGTACGCGAACAAGCGCAGCCGCTCGTAGTAAGGCACCGGCAGCTTGACCGAGAAGTAGTTCCCCTGGTTGTGCAAATCGAAGTTCGGATAAGTAAAGCTCGGCTGAAGCGACCAATCCGCGACGATCAGGTACTTGCTGAAGACCACGTTCGGCCAATCGAAGCTGAACAGGATGATGCCGCCGATGTCGAAGAAGAAGAAGTC
>JBDTYJ010000032.1:0-26027 GCA_040005755.1 Pseudomonadota bacterium | reverse complement strand
AAAAAACGCGCCCGGATGCCGGCTGCCGCCAGGTCATCGGCGCCGCCGATCATGTCGTGGGTGTCCTCCTTTTCGCCGCCAAATACTGCCACGCTCTGCGTGCCCTTGAAATGCGGCGCTTGGGGCCGCCGCGGCGGCCCCCCCAAAATGACGCGCGGGTAATGACCGCCGTAGTAACGCGTCAGGGATTCCGCGCGCGCTGCACCCTGGGAATAGCCGAACAGGGTGACATCGTGCGGATCGAGCCGCAGGCCTTGTGTGCGATTGACCAAGCGGATTGCTCGTTGAATGCGCGCGTCGAGGCCGCGGATGTCATTGCTCCACTTGAAGCGGCCAGGCTTGTCCTTGCACGGTTGGTCGCCCAGTAAGGCGATCAGGGTTCCGTGCGCGGCGGCGGCGGGCACGAATGCTCCGACCGCGTTGATGTCGCCGCAATAGCCGTGCAGATACACGAGTACACGCGGTCCGGGCGTGACGGCGGGCAGCACGCGAACTTCGCGATCCCACGTTGCATCTACGTAGTGGAAGTTGGGCGTGGGAACTGCGGCGTGAGCGGGGCCGAGCGCGGGCACCGGCAGCGGCGCGGCTGCCGGCACGGGCTGGTCGCGCGGAGAATCCGCCTGGGTAGGACGCGAAATGAGCTCGCACAGGCAGAGCAGAAACGCGGTCTGGAGCAGAGCTCGCGCGCCTGTGTACTGCATGCTTCGCCTCAGATCGCGTCCCGCTTCTTGAGCACGATCAGGATCACAACCAGCGTCAGCAGCATCATGCTGGCCAAGATCACGGGCGGCAGCCAGGGCAGGTTGTAATTGGTGAAACCCCAGGCGCCCATGAAATCCGAGCTGGCAATCTGTGCTTCCGCGCAGCGGAACTTGCCAGCAGTGATGAAGTTCTCCACGCTGGTCAAGTCAGGCTTCTTGATGTCGATAACCCAGGCGGGGTTGCCGAGGATTGCCAAGCGCTCCTGGGCGATCAACCCCTGAAAGCCCCAGCGCGCGGGCATGGCGTACATCGGCCACTGCAAGAGCGGGTTCGTCGTCATCGGCACCATCAAGCCGCCCAGCACCACTTGCGGGATGAGCGCGATCGGCGTGAGCGCCATGGCGGCCTCACCGCTGCCCACCAGGGTGCTCAGGAACAAACCGACAGCCACCGAGTTCATCGCGGTGATGGTCAGCGTGGCCAGTGAAATGCCGAAGGCGGCGATGCCGCCCGAGTAGCCGAGAGAAAAGAATACGATTGCCAGCAGAATCGCGCATTGCACGACGCAGAACAGGCTGAGCAGCACGAATTTACTGAATACGTAGTTGAACAGGCTCAAATTCACCATGCGTTCGCGCATGTAAATGGCCCGCTCGCTCACGATTTCGCGGGCGGCATTGCTGGTACCGAACCAAACCGCGGCCACAACGACGAAGAAAATCGAACCGGAGTGATCGGGAGTCGCTTGCATCCCGTTCAGGGTTTGCGTCAGGCCATCCCCCACGCCGCCGGACTTGCGCGCTAGCTCTTGCAGGGCGCCCAAGCACCAATAGGGGATGGCGTCTTTCTGACCGCCGAAGACCAGCGCCAGAAGGCCGCCGATGATCGGAGCTTGGAGCAGCATGATCGCCGTGCCGCCCACGTCACGCATCTTGATCTTGAAGTAGCGCCCGAACAAAAGCCAAAACTGGCCGCTGGTGTCGCCGCGGCCTCCAGGTACGCCGCGTTGATCGGTCGGCGTGCCCACGGCGCGGCGGCCGGAAAACATCTTCTGAAAAACGGGGTTCTGCGGGTTGAGGTACTCCGCGTTCCATTCCCGAGCGGCCTGCGCGCGAGCGGCATAGCGCGGTGCGTTCGGATCTTGTGCTCGCATCGCTTCGAAGATCGGGCGCTCGCGCAAGTTGAGCATGTCGAACATGTCGCGCGGATTGTCGACCGTGTTCGTTTTGCCGACGCGTTCCAACCAGGAGCCGAAGAAGCGGTAGCCGTCCTTGGGCGAGCCGTAGAACGTGAGTAAGCCGCCCGGGCCCAAAATCAGGGCCAAATTGAACTTCTCGAACTCCTCCTTGGCCGGCTGATGAATCGTCGTGATGATGGTTTTGCCGGTCTGCTTGGCGAGTTCAGCCAAGAGCTGCACGAGCGCCGCGGTGTCGTCGGCTGCCAAACCACTGGTCGGTTCGTCCAAGAACATGATCACCGGATCGGTGACCAGCTCCATGGCAATGTTTACGCGCTTGCGCTGCCCGCCGGACAGAATCTTCTTCTCGGGCCTGCCGATCTGAAGGTGGGCGACATTTTCAAGACCGAGCTGCGCCAGCGTGGTTTGCACGCGACGCTCAATCTCATCTTCCGAGTAATCAGGCGGCAGTCGGAATTTCGCGCTGTAGCGCACCGCTTCCCAAACCGTGAGCTCGGGATGAACGATGTCATCCTGTGGCACGTAGCCAATCGAACCGCGCAGGGCGTCGTAAATAGCGTACAGATCCTCGCCGTTGATGCGCACTTGGCCGGCAGAGGGCGGCAGGTAGCCGTTCAACGTCAGCAGCAGCGTGGTCTTGCCTGCGCCGCTCGGGCCCATGAGTGCGATCAGATCGCCCGGCAGCGCTTTGAAACTGACGTGATCCAGTAAGGTTTTGAGCTCCCCCGGGTTATCGCGATCTGGCACTTGCATGAGCAAATCCCAGGCTTCGATTTCGTAGAGCGGGCGGCCTTCCCAGTGCGCTGCATCCTCGACGACGACAGCGATTTCGCCACCTGCTGCTTGAAGCAGCAGAGGCATGGGGCCAATCAGGACCTTCTCTCCGTTTTGTACGGGGACCCGCTGATTGGCAGGAATGCGCTGGCCACGCACGTACGTGCCGTTGGCGCTGTTCTTGTCCTCGATGAACAACTGCCCGTTCGACACGTGCAGTACGGCGTGCCGACTGGACACCTGCGGGTGCGGGATCTGAATGTCGTTCTCGGGCGTGCGACCGATGGTTTTGGTCCCTTGATTCGAGTCGGCCACGCGGATCTGGCCGATCACCGTCTTGTGCTTCGGGCGCGGGGTGGCGTTCGATGCGCGGTCGCCCTGTGCCAGAGGAGCGGGGTCACCTGGATGTTGGGCGGCCAGTGCCGTGCCCGGTGGTCCAGCGCCGGGGCCCGCAGCCGGTGCGGCGCCTGCCCCGAAGATGCCAGCAAGGTGCAGCACCAAATCTACGGGGATCGCCACCGGACCGAGCGCGACGAAGCCGCGCGGGTCGAGCGACGTTAATTGGTTCGGCGGCAACCGTTGCTGATTCAGCCAGGTGCCGCTCGTGGAGTTGTGGTCGGTGATGCCGAGCGGATTGAGCTGAAACGTCGCGTGATGGCTGGAAACGTTGGGGTGGTGGATCGCAATGTTGCTGCGTGCCGGATCCCGACCAAACACGAGCTGCCCGGGGCTGAGCGGCGCTTTGCCGCGCTCTAGCAACATCAGGGTGATTGCGGGGTGCGCCTTGGGCACCGCCGCCTGCCCAACCGCGAACTCGGTATGAAAGTCGAATGGCTTGCTCTCGCCGGGCGCGAGGGGCGCGCCATTGGCGAATGACGGCCCAGCGCCTGCATCGACGAACACGAGGTTGCCGCCGCCGCGATGCTCGATGCGCGCGTGCTCCGCCGCGACTCCCGGCGCCCCGAGCCGGATGTCGCAATGAGCCGCGCTGCCAATGACGATCGACGCTTTTCCGAAACCAGGGATCATGTGCTTGGCACCCTTAGCTGTGTGTGCTCACTGCACGCGGGCAGTGAACTCGACCGGTCCGAGGCGGATGACCGAGCCGTTGGGCACAGGCGCCCAGACTCCGGGTGACAAGCGATTGTTGTTCACCAGGGTGCCGTTGTTGCTGTTCTCATCCCGCACGATGAGCTGCCCGCTCTCGAGTTTGAACGTGGCATGCACGGCGGAAATCCGCGGCTCCGCCAGCGCGATTCCGCATTGCGCGGCGTCGCGGCCAGCGCGCATCTCTTGCCCTTGAAGCACGGTGAACACGCCTGCCGAACACTGCAGTAGTGCGCTCGACGCGCTGCCGCCGTATGGATTCGGCGGCGGCGCCTGCGGTGCCGGCGCTTGCCCGCCGTAAACCTGACCGGGGCCGCTACTGCCGTACATCAACTCTGGGCTGACCGCGTTGCCTTGGGCACGCGGAGGACCGTAGCCCCCGGGCGGCGCGCCGTAACCTTGTCCGGGCGGCGCGCCGTAGCCGCCAGCAACGATCGGCGTCGGGCCACCACCACCGCCGCCGCCACCACCGCCGCCGCGCTTCTTTCCGCCGCTGCGCACGATGACAATCACCAAGAGTGCGATCACCACCAGGCCCAAGAGGCCGCTCAGGATCAAGAGCAATGGCAGTGGCTGCGTGGTGCCTTTGAGCTGAATGATGCTGGCGGAGGTGACGCCACTCGTGCGGTGTGCCTTGTTGTCGTAGACCACCAGCCGCACGACGGCTTGCTCTCCCGAGCCCGCGAGGATCTTGTCGGTGCTGGGCGCCGTGAAGGAGGCGAACGTGTCGCTCGTCTCCAGCGTGGCGCCTTTCATGCCCATCGCGATCAGCTGCTGCTGAGTGCGCTTGGCCTGGTCGATGTCCGCGCCGGCGAGAGTCGTGGGCAGCGGCTGACCGGAGGGCAAGAAATACACTTCAGCGCGCTCTTTCTCGCCGCCCCAGCAAAAATCACCAAACACTTTGAAGCTGCCGCTCGGGTACACGCCGCCCTGAGCTTTGGCCGTATCTTGTGTGTACTGAACATTGACGTTCAGCGGCCACGTCGAAGGGTCGATGCCGACGGGCACGTCCTTGAACGTATTATCGCCCAAGATTGGCGGCTTCACGTTGTTGAAGACGAGCTTGAAGCTTTGCGTCACCGTTGGCGCAACACACGACGCAAGCCACTTCACGATGTGCATCTTCGAGAACCGCTGGCGCACCGTGCTGACGATTGCGTTGGAGCGTGTGCCCTGGCCTTCCCGCATCACGGTGAAGAAGCCGCCGATGTCCGTGTTAGCCATGTTCTGCATGAACTCCAGCGAGTTCTGGCGGAATTCATCGACTACGCCTGGCGGATACCAAACGCTGATCACGGGCACGGGCGCTTTCGGCAGCGCCGTGTTGTTCTCGGGGAAACGCCCACCGGTGAGGTACTGCTGAAGCTGCAGCGCGCCGGGGCCCGTCGTTGATGGATCTGCGCCGCCGAAGCCGTCCGAGAGCACGATGATGGCTTGATGCAACGGCACGACGACGTCGTCACCGACGTTGCCGAGCGCGCCGAAACCGTCCGTTGCGGCCGTCTTGATGATCGTGAGCAACGAACGATTGCGCCCCGAAGACGCGAACGTGTCTGCGGTCGAGTTGATTACGTTCAGCGCTTTGGTGCGCTGCGCCGCACTCGCCCACTTGGAGTCCTTCACGACTTGACGGTCGTTGAAGAACATCACGTTGACGATGTCGTTGGCGCCCATGCCGAGCACGAACTGCTGCGCGAGCTGGCGAGCGTCCGCGAAGCTCTTCCCCATGCGGCGGTCGGCATCCACCAAGATGAGCCAGGCGGTACCGACGCCCGGCTGTTGCAGGCTGTCACCCCAGGCGGCGTCGCTGACGAACTTTGCCGGGATGTCCGTGCCGTCCACAGCGACCGTGAAGATGGCGTTCGCTGAAGGAAACGGAAAGGGCGTGTACAGCGCGAACGGCTTCTCCAGTGCATTGCTCATGCAATCCAACTGGCCGTTGCCCGTTAGCCCGCCGCACGCGGCAGTGGCGTCGCTCACGCGCTTGCTTTGCGACACCTCCACGACTGTGGTCAGCACCGGGTTGCCGTTTTCCTGAGCGGCGCGCGGGTCGACACGCAGGATTTTTGCTTCCGGGGAGGCCAGCGCAGTCAGCGCGAACAGCCAACTGGTGAGCATGCATGCGAGCGCGACGAGCGCGCGGCCCTTGGTGCGAGGAGATCGTGAAAGCTGCATCACTGCCCTGTTCGTTTCGAGGTTCGTGGTCAGTTGGGGGAGCCGGAAAAAGCGCGCAAATTTACACGATTTTGACGGTGACGTTGAAGCCACCGAGACGGAGCACGTCGTTGTCGCGCAGCTCGAACTTCTTGCCTCGTTCGAGCTGGGTGTCGTTCAAGAAGGTGCCGTTGGTACTGCCGCCATCTTCGACCTTGAGGCGGCCGGGGCGCGCTGAAGCGTACACCGTGGCATGGCGGGAAGAAGTGGTCGGGCTGTCGATCTCGATGTCCAGCCCAGGAGCGGCGCCTTTGCGTCCGACTACGTTCTGACCCTGATACAATGGCCAAAACACGCCGAGCTCGCTTTGGTCATAGCTCACTAGAAAGCCGGCTAACGCGCGAATTGCGCCCGCCTCGACCGACTCAGGATCGCGGCCGTACCCGAGCGGCGCCGCAGGCGCTGGCGCGACTGCGACGGGCGGCGCGGACGGATACGCGGGCGCCTGGCTGCTGCGACGAACATTCGCCTCATGCTCGTCCGTGGTGGGCGGAGGGGCTGTCGCTGCAAACGCAGACGGATCATGTGATTGCTGCGCGGGGGCGGGCGTCGGCGGCCATTGCGGGTGCGCGGGTGTTCCGTGTGCTTGCGGCGGGCCTGCTTGCTGCGCGGGTGGCGAATAAGCCTGCGCGGGCGGTGAATAAGCCTGCGCGGGCGGTGAATAGGCCTGCGCAGGGGGCGAATAAGCCTGAGCTGGTGGCGCGTAGCCTTGAGCGGGCGGCGGACCGTACGGCGCAGCGGGCGGCGGACCGTATGCGTTCTGTGGTGCGGCATGTGGTGCCGGGGGCATGCCGTAGGCCTGCGGCGCGGGCGCCGCAGCGGCACCGAAATCCGGACCAACGGTGGCACCGAATGGATTCATTCCTTCGGGCGTCCCGAAGCGCGCGCGGTCCGCGGCGGGCGCGGCGGCGAAGCCGCCTGCGTCCGGAGCCCCAGGATTCCACGCGGGCGGCGGAGGCGCTCCATAACCGACCGCAGCGGGCTGGGGTGCCGCGCCATAACCGCCAGGCCCCGGCGCTTGCGCAGCGGGCCAACCTGGCGAAGGTTGCGGCGGACCGTAAGGCTGCCCGGCGGGGGCCGGCGGCTGCTGCCCCCAAACCGGCGCGGGCTGCGCAGCAGGCGGTTGCGGTTGCGCTTGCGGGGCAGGCTGGGGAGCGCCGTAGCCAGGCGGAGGCGCTGCCGCGGCGGCCAATGGATTGCCGCAAGACAAGCAGAATTTGCTGGTGGGCTGGTTCGTCGCGCCGCACCGCGTGCACACGTTCATGTGAAAAACTCCCGAGCTCGAGCTGCGCCTCCGCTCACTTGCGTGGGCCAGCGCCGCGAGCATACCCGGTTTAACCCGTCTTTACGCAGTAAACGCCAGCCGCGCGCGCCGACCTGGAACGCGGCGTACCGACCCACGGGCTGGTTCGACCGCCGATGTGGGCGGCGCATTTTCGCGGCGCAAGCGTCGCACCCGAAAAGCCGCGTCGCGCGAGCCGCTCGGCCCGTTTCGGCCCCGAAAGCAGCCCAATGGCGCGCGCGACGGTATCGCGTCGGTCTTCCGCCGGCATCAGCCGCCGGGCGCGCGACCCAATCAGAGGTTGTTAGTGTATCTCGAGCTGACCGTGGAAGGACGCAGTCAGCGGCCCATGCGGCTACAATCGCCGCGCATGTCAGTGCGTCCGACTCGCTACGGCACCGGCGGCTGCCGAAAAACGGGGCAGCCGGACCGGCGGGCAGCGGCTCAGCGGTCTTTTTCGTCTTGAATGCGGGCCGCTTTGCCCGTCAAGTCACGCAAGTAATAGAGGCGGCCGCGGCGCACAACGCCCCTCGAGACCACTTCCAGCTTCTCGATGCGGGGCGAGTTCTGAAGGAACATGCGCTCGACGCCGATGTTGAAGCTCACCTTGCGGACCGTGAAGGTCGACTGCAGGCCGGCGCGGTGACGCTTGATCACGACGCCCTTGAACACCTGCACGCGCAGCTTGTCGCCTTCGACAATCTTGTAATGCACGGCGACGGTGTCACCCACGCGAAACTCGGGCAAATCCTTGCGGAGCTGGGCAGATTCGAGGGCTTGGATGATCGAGAGCGTGGCCATGGTGTCGTGAACCGTTCCTGAAATGCCGTCTAAAACGGGGTAGGGCGCGGGATTATGCACCCCGAAGGCCGGCCGTCAAGCGAATCTGAAGGGCGCTCCCGGGTTACTCTTGACTGGCGGGCCTAGGGGGGCTAATCCGCCGGGCCTGTTTCGAATCGCGAGCGCTGTGCTCGCTGTAACGCGACGCCGGCTCGGCTTCCGCTTGGAGGCGTGTAACCGGCCTCGCCACTTACCAAAGGTACGCTCAGTATGAATCAGTTCCCCGGTGTCATCGGCCGCAAGCTCGGTATGACCCAGATCTTTTTGGAAGATGGCAGCGTGGTGCCGTGCACCGTCATCGAGTCCAACGTAGTTGTCGTGGGCAAGCGCACCCAAGAGAAGGATGGCTACGATGCCATCATCGTCGGTTCTGGCGAGCGCAAAGAGAAACACACCTCGAAGGCGCTCGCGGGCGCGTTCAAGAAAGCCGGCGTGGAGCCGAAGCGCACTCTCCGTGAGCTGCGTTGCTCCGCTGAGTTCGTGGCTTCGGTGGAAGTCGGCGCGGGCCTGAAGGTGGATGCCCTCTTCAAAGAAGGCCAGTTCGTGGACGTCCAGGGCACGACCAAGGGTCGTGGCTTCACCGGCGTCATGCGCCGCCATCACTTCTCGGGTAACGTTCGTACCCACGGTACGCACGAGTATCGTCGCCACGGTGGTTCCATTGGTACCAACATGACGCCGGGCCGCGTGAAAAAAGGCATGAAGATGCCGGGTCAGCACGGCAACAAGACGCGCAGCGTGCTCAGCCAGAAGATCGTCAAGGTCGTAGCGGAGCAGAACTTGCTCCTGATCCACGGCGGCGTTCCGGGCTCGCGCAACGGTCTCGTGTTCGTGCGCGGCGCAGTCAAAAAGAACGGCGGCTTGCCCAAGGCGTGATGAGCGCGCCCGCGCAACGTCGCGCGGCGCCCTTCGTTCGAGAGCACTGAATTGGCTTTCGAACGGCTGTTTCCCGCGTTTCGCGAAGAGCGAATTCTGCACAATCAGGGTGGCTTGTTGCTGGTCGACAAGCCACCTGGTGTGGTCGTGCACGGCGGCGACGAACAGCAAGCGGGTGACTTGGTTTCGCGCCTGAAGAGCGTGCTCCGCAGCCGCGGCGAAAGCGACTACCTGGGCGTGCACCAGCGTTTGGATCTGGGCACCTCGGGCGTGCTTGCTTTCACCCGCGATCCAGCGCTCAACGCCACGGTTGCCGAGCAAATGCAGGGCCACACGGTGGAGCGCGCATACGTTGCCATCGTGGTCAACGCTGGCAAATCCCGGCTCAGCGATTCCGGCTCACTCGAGCAACGCCTGGAGACGCACAAAGGCGTAACGCGCGTCGTGAAGAGCGGCGGGCAGCGTGCGTTCACGCGCTACCGCGTATTGCAACGCGTGGCCGATCGCGCGCTGCTAGAGCTCTGCCCTGAAACCGGGCGCACGCACCAACTACGCGTGCAAATGGCGCATGCGGGCGCTCCGATCTTGGGTGACGGGCTATACGGCGGGGCCCCGGCAGAGCGGCTCTTCTTACATGCTCGTGACTTGGCGTTCAGCGCCCTCGCGGTGCGTTGCACCGCGAACGTGCCGCCGTCTTTCGCGGACGCCCTGCACGGGCGCCCGGCGACCCTTGGCTCGGCAGCGCGCGTGCGCGAAGCGCTGGCTGATGCCGGAAGCCTACGCGCGCCGTTGCTGCAGTGGAGCGATGCGTTTCGCGTCGTCAACGACTTGGGTGATGGCTTGCCCGGGGTGTGCGTCGATCGCTATGGGGATTTCGCCGTGCTTTCGCTCTCGACTGACGAAGCCAGTGAGCGCGCGCGCGAGCTCGCAGACCTGCTCCTCGAATTCGGCGCGCGCGGCGTGTACCTGAAGCAACGCGCCCGGGCCGATTTGCGGCGCGAAGCACACGCGGAGCTCGCACCCAAGGAGCCCATCGCCGGCGTTCCCGCTCCCGCAGCGCTGGAGGTCCGCGAAGGGCAGGCGTGCTTCGGCGTGACTTTGGCTGAAGGCCTGTCGTGCGGCTTATTCTTGGACCAGCGCGACAACCGCGCGCGCATTGCAGCATTCTGCGGCGGGCGCAAAGTGCTCAACCTGTTTTCGTACACGTGCTCGTTCAGTGTGTATGCCGCGCTCGCCTGTGCCGAACGCGTCACGAGCGTGGATTTGTCGGGCCAAGCGCTGGCGCGCGGACGCGAAAACTTCACGCGCAACGGGCTCGCTCCGGAGGCGCATTCGTTCGTGCACACCGACGCGCTCGAATGGCTAGTGCGCGCTGCCAAGCGCGGTGAAAAGTTCGGCGTCGTGATCCTGGATCCGCCGAGTTTCTCGACCTCGGGCAAGGGCAAAACCTTTCGCGTGGCAGATGGCTACGAGCGCGCGCTGGCTCTCGTGTTCGGCGTGCTGGAACAAGGCGGACGAGTGCTGGCCGTGACCAACCACAGGAAGACCTCCATGCACGCGTTTCGAAGGATCGCCCACGACGCCGCGCGGGCTGCGGGCCGAGAAATTAGCCAACTCAAGGACCTGCCCTCGCAGCTCGACTGCCCGCCGGGGCCGGCAGGGCCGTTCCCGGCCAAGAGCATGCTAATCACCGTCAAATGAGCGGCCGCAAGGGTAACCCCTACGAGAAGATCGACGCCCGCACCAAGCAGGCCAAAGCGCAGGGCTTTCCCGCGCGCAGTGTGTTCAAGCTGGAAGAAATCGATCGCCGGGTGAAGCTCTTGCGCGGCGGGCAGAAGGTGCTCGATCTGGGTGCCGCGCCGGGCTCATGGTCGCTATACGCGAGTCAAAAGGTTGGCCCGGGCGGTCGCGTTTTGGCCATTGATCTGCAGCAAATTCAGCAAGGGTTTCCGCCCAATGTGAGGGTTGCGCAAGGCGACGCTTTGACGCTGGAGAATTCCGAGCTGGCGGCGTTCGCGCCGTATGATGTGGTGCTGAGCGACATGGCGCCGAATACCTCCGGCACCAAGGTTCGAGATCAAGCGTATAGCTTCGAGCTTTGCATGCGCGCGCTCGACGTTGCACTGGCGCTCGGCAAGCCGGGCTCACACTTCGTGGCCAAGATCTTCATGAGTAATGACTTTCAGGCCGCGCGCAAAGTGGCCGGCGAACGCTACGAGCGCGTGCAGGTGATTCGCCCGGAGGGCACCCGAGCGGTGAGCTCTGAGGTATTCATCGTCGGAATGGGCCTAAAAAAGCCGGTCATTGACGCTGATTCGGCGGGCTCCGCCGCGCAGGAGCACCCCACCCAAGAAGACTAGAACGCGTTTTGCTTGGTGAGCGCTTTGCCGAGCACAAGCGTGTGGATCTCGTGCGTGCCCTCGTAGGTGTACACGCTCTCCAAATTCAGTTGATGGCGGATCGCCGGGTACTCGAGCAAGATACCATTGGCGCCGTGCAGGGCGCGCGAACGCCGCGCGCAGTCGAGCGCGACAGCGACGTTGTTGCGCTTGCACAGTGACACCTGCTCGGGCAGCAGCTTGCCATTCTTTTCCTTGAGCCGCCCGTAGTGCAACGCCAGCAGGTCTCCTTTGACGATCTCCGAAGCCATGTGCACGAGCTCCGCCTGCACCAGTTGTTTGCTGGACAGCGGCTTACCGAATTGGATGCGTTCACCCGTGTAGGACAAGGCTGAGTCGAAGCAGGCTTTGGCCGCACCGAGCGCGCCCCAAGCGATGCCGAAGCGGGCTTCGTTCAGGCAGCGCAATGGCGCACCCAGCCCGCGTTTGCGAGCGAGCAAGTTCTCGGCGGGCACGCGGCATTCATCGAGCACGATTTCGCCCGTTTCACTGGCGCGTAGGCTCATTTTCCCGTGAATTTTTGGTGTTTCAAAGCCCTTCATGCCGCGCTCGACCAAGAACCCAGTGACGGATTCTGCGCTGTCGTCGAGCTTGGCCCAGACCACTGCCACGTCCGCAAAGGGCGCGTTCGTGATCCACATTTTGGTGCCGGACAAAACGTAGTCGGAGCCATCGCGGCGGGCGCGCGTTTTCATCGAGCCGGGATCGGACCCGCTGTCGGGCTCGGTCAAGCCGAAGCACCCAATGCATTCGCCGCGCGCCATGCGCGGCAAGAAGCGCTCCTTCTGCGCTTCGTCACCAAACGCCGCGATCGCAAACATGGCCAGCGAGCCCTGCACGCTGACGAAGCTGCGCAGACCACTATCTCCATATTCGAGTTCTTGCAGGATGAGTCCGTATTCCACGGGGCTCATGCCCGCGCAGCCATGGCCCTGAATGCT
This sequence comes from Pseudomonadota bacterium, assembly GCA_040005755.1. GTDB lineage: Bacteria > Myxococcota_A > Polyangia > Polyangiales > Polyangiaceae > PMG-095. The sequence goes on along the minus strand of JBDTYJ010000032.1, from coordinate 13,694 downwards.
GGCGCCAAGCAGCCCCAACGCTGCCAGCTCCGCGATCAGGTCGCGCGGGAACTGTTCTGCTTCGAACAGCTGGGCGGCGCGTGGTAAGTAGCGTTCGCGCACGAACCGGCGCACGCCCTGTTGGATCAGCACTTCTTGCTCGCTGAGACACGTTCCGAGCGCGCTCAGGGATTCCAGTGACTCTGCCATCCAGAAATGTACCACGCGCCCGGTGCACCTTCGAATCAGCAGTGTTCCCGAGCATTTGCGCCAGGAACTTGGCCGAGTCCGGCCACTTCAGATAACGGCTGAGGGGATGCCGAGCGTGCGCCTACTTTCCCTCGTGGCCCTGGGCATGGGTGCGTTTTCTTCCTGTTCCGCGGGGGAGCTCGCTCGTCCGCTGCGCGAGCGCGGCGGGGAGGCCGCGCCACCGGCCGCAACGCTGACGATCCCCGCGCCGCCGGCGACGACGCTGCCTGAGCCGGTCGCCGCGCTTTCCCCGGCACCGAGCGCGGCGGTCGCGCGCGAGGCCGAGGCGCCCGCTGAGCTCGAAACGGACAATCCCGATGACGTATCCGACGACGAGCAGGATGCGCCGACGTCGCAGCGTGATGAAGGACCCATCGTCGAGCCGGATCGGTTGCTCGTGGCGATTGCGCGCGAGACACCCATCTACGAGCGCCCCAGCTTCAAGTCGACGAAGATTGGCTACCTGCGCGCTGGCGCACAAGTGCGACGCGACGCACAACCGAGCGGTCGTGAAGGCTGCAAGCTCGGCTTCTATCGCATCATGCCCGAGGGCTACGTGTGCGTCGGCCCGGCGGCAACGCTCGACCCGAATCATCCGGTGGCGCAATTTGCGCGGGTTCGTCCCGATCGCAGCGCGGCCATGCCATACCGCTACGCCCGTTCGCTGTACCCGACTCCGCCGTTTTATACTCGCTTGCCGAGTCAGCCTGAACAAGCTCAAGAAGAGGTCGAGCTCGCGCGGCACTTGGGATTCAATACGCAGCACGCATGGCGCGACGCGCCGACCGATCCGACGCCGCAGTTTCTAGCAGCCGGTGGGCAAGCTCCGACGCCGTTCGGGTTCGCGCACGAAGCTAACAAACTGACCAACGGCCGCGCGGTGCCCGATAGCTCGTTCGCCTTGTTGGCGATTTACGATCACGGTGGGCGCCGCTTTGGCCTGTCGACCGATATGTCGCTGTTGCCGCTCGACCGCATGAAGCCGGTTGTGCCGAGTACGTTCCACGGCATCGCGCTGGGGGGCGAGGTGACGCTACCCGTCGTGTTCGTGCGCGCACACAATGCGCTCCTGTATTCGGGTAGTCCGAGCGCGGGCTTCGCCATCTCACGCCCGCTCGGGTTTCGTGAAGCGCTGCCCATCACCGGCAAGTCACGCTCATTGGCTGGGCTTAGCTACCTCGAAACCACGACTGGCGAGTGGCTGCGCGACGAGAACTTGGTGCGGGTGGAGCGCTTCACTCAGCGGCCTGGCTGGGTCAGGCCGGGGCGCACCTGGATCCATGTCTCGATCATGAAGCAGGCCCTGGTCGCCTACGTGGGCGACACGCCCGTGTATGCCACCTTGGTCTCGACCGGCGCAGACGGCATGGGCGATCCGAAAACCACGCACAGCACCGTGCGCGGCGAGTTCCTCATCCACACCAAGCACGTCACGGCAACAATGGACAGTGACGAGGCGGGCGACGAGTTCGACCTGCGCGACGTCCCTTACGTGCAGTACTTTAGCGAAGGGTTCGCGTTTCACGCGGCGTATTGGCATGACACCTTCGGCACGCCGCACAGCCACGGCTGCGTGAATCTGTCGCCCATTGATTCGCGCTGGCTGTTTCACTGGACCGATCCACCCGTGCCGCAGGCGTGGCACGGCGCGATGAGCCTGCGTGGCGGCACGCTCGTTTACATCAGCCCCTGAAGCATGACGCGCGACCCAGAACCTCCGCCCCTCGAAGAAATTGCGGGTCGCACGCTCGGGCACTACGACGCCCATGCGGCGCGCTTTTGGGAGGGCACGCAAGGCCACGACGTAACGCAAAACTACCAGGCTTTGCTGGGTGCGTTGGGCAATGCAGCATCGCTCCGCTTGCTGGATTTCGGCTGTGGGCCGGGGCGTGATCTGGTCGCGCTGAGCGCGCTCGGTCATCGCGTTACCGGGTTGGATGGGTCGGCTGAGTTTGTGCGCATGGCGCGGGCGCATTCGCGATGTGAGGTGCTGCAGCAAAGCTTCTTCGAGCTGGATTTAGGCGAGGTGCGCTTCGATGGCGTGTTCGCCAACGCGTCTTTATTCCACGTGCCCCGCGCGCTACTGCCGCGCGTGCTCGCGGAGCTGTGGCGCAGCTTGGCGCCGGGGGGCGTCTTGTTCTGCTCCAATCCGCGCTCGTTCGACGTCGACCGCGAGGGCTTCAACGGGGAACGCTACGGCTCGTACCTAACGACCGAGACCTGGCTCGGCGTGATTGGCGCCGCGGGTTTCGCCGTAGAACGGCACTATTTTCGGCCAGCTGGGCTGCCGCCAGCCGAGCAGCCTTGGCTGGCGGTGGTCGCGCGCAGGCCGGCCTGAAGGGCCACTTCAGCCCAACTCGCGCACGAGGCGCGTCGCGTAGCCGCTCAGGGGGGCTGTATCTTGGCCACTCAGGCGTTCGAACGCTTGCAGCACCGGGTAAGCGGAGCCGCCGTCAGGCAAGAGTAGCGCGTAACTGTCGGGGCCAGTGGGCGCTTCGTCGGCTGCGTCACGCCAGGCCGCGCCCGTCGCCTCGCGCAGCACTTCACCCAGGTACGCGCCGACTAAGACGGATGCGCGTTGTACCCAGCGTGCGCTGGCCGCGGCGCGCGTGCCCTTGGGGGCAAGCAGCGTCGCGTAGTTGTCTAGCGCGTGCAGCCCACTCAGCTTGCGATCCAGGGGCCCGCTGCCGAACTCGGCGCAGTACAACTCGACTACCGATTGGGAGAATGCCAGACCCAGGCGCGGCATCATGCGTGGGCTTGGCCAAAGCGCTGGATCCCAGGGCGCCGGGGGCGCCACGGGCATCGCAATCGGCGCGCCGCTGACGCGCACACGCTGCCCGTCCGCGCCTTCGAAGAGCAAGGGCTTGCCGTGCTCCCAGCGCAGCCTGAGCTGATGAAAAGGCGCGAAACGCACGGAATCAGTCGCGACGGAAACGCCCTCCGGATGGGCCAACGAGCCAAGCCAGGTACCGCCGTAGCCTTGGCGCAAGCATTCACCAACGTACGTCGCGAGCATGACTTGCGCGGGGAACGCGGCTTCGTCTGCGGCAGGGCGCGGGGTACGACCGTACAGCACATCCAGCACGGCTTCGACGCGCGCGATGCTGCCGATCGACAAATCGAAGGGCGCGAAGTGCCGCCACACGGGTTCCGTCGTGAAGAACGCTGCTGCCATCGTCGCCAAGAGTGGGATGGCATCGGTTGCGCTCTCTCCAACCAAGCCGCGCAGTTCGCGAGCGGCGCCCAGCTCGAACGCGGTAATGGCGCGAGCGTGCTCGCCACTGAACAACTCAATCTCTACTCGATCCCAGAGCCGAACCGCAGAGGTGGCAGCAGCCGATGGTGCCGCCTCGATATCGCGCAGCGTGACGCCGAGTTGTTGCAGTCGATCACAGAGGCGCTCTGCTTCTTCGGGCGAGAGCGCATGCAGGCGCTGCCAAGCCGCTTGGGCCTCATCGAAACGGCCGAGCCGCGCCGCTGCGAGGCTGATTGCCGCTTCGGCATCGAGCGCGCCTGGATCGAGCTTCAGCGCTAGTTTGGCGGTGCTGATGGCGCGCTCCGGATCGCCCTTTTCGGCCAAAATTGCAGCGCGTAGCGCTTGTGCGAGCGCGGGAATCGGTCCGGGCTTCGCGCGTAGCCGCAGCAGCACCAGCTCTGCTTCATCGATGACTTGATGATTGGGCGCGTGGCGCGCGCTGCGGATCAACGCCCAAACCAGCATCACGAGCACCAGCGGCGAATCCGGATCGTCTTGGCTGGCGCGACGCGCTTGCACAACAGCGCGCTCGGGCTCACCGGCCTCAATCAAGAAGCGTGCGCACGCGGCACGCAGTTCCGGCTCGAGCAATGGCGCGTGCTCCAACCTTCGCACCTGCGAAAGCGCCTTATCCCGCGCGCCCTCCTTCCAAAGCACGTGGGCGCGAGCCAACGTCGACTCAGGCCCATGATCGCGTACCGTAGCGTCGAGGCGATCGTGCGCCGCGCGGGTGCTGGGCTTGCGCGCGCTGCCGCCCACAGAAGAGGGAGGGGGCTCCGCTTCGCTCTGGCGGATGGTATCGCGCGGCGCCTCCGGCAGCTCGAGCTCGAGCTCGAATTGCAAGGAGGGCGTGCGGGCGCCCGGCGCGTAGCTGGGCGCTCCATGGCTGGCAGGCGCGAAGCGCGGCACGATCGGCGCACGTGGAATTTCCGGCATGCTCAGGCTGCGCTTCATGTCGCTGCGCAAGTTCTGGTCGGGCTCGCGGCGCGAGCTGGGTTCCGGCGCGCTCAACTCGTCCGCATCCGTATCCAGGTCTTCGAAGTCGAAGTCGAAATCGAGCCCAGGCGCGCTCACTTCTGTGGGTGGCGGCTCGGTCCAGGTGATAGGCGTGACTGGTTCGGACAGGCGCGTGCCCTTCGACGGCCAATCCGGGTTGAAGCTGCGTTGAAAGCCCACGCGGTCCGGCCGCAAAGTTCCGCGCTCCGCCGCCGCGAGCATCGCGCTGGCTTGAGGGAAGATTGGCTCCACGACCATCAGCTCGCGCAGCCGCAGGGCGACACCCGCCGCGTCGAGGCGACCGCGCTGGTACAGTAACCGTGTGGCAAAATACGTGATCGCGGTGCGATGCACGTTCACGTCACCCAAGTCGGCGAGCAAGCGCTGCGCCGCGTCGATCTCCGCGCGATCGAGCTTATCTTCGATTTCTAGCAAACGCGGGTGATCGAGAGGCCCCGAACCCATGCTCGGATAGTGTCGCGTTCCTGGGGAGATGAGAAGCGCTTACTTGGCGATCGACTTCACGCAGCGGAAACCGATGCCGTGGCTCTGCGCGTTTGGCACCTGAGCGTAGCGAAAGGAAGGATGCAGCCAAGCTTCGAAGCCGCCGTTGAATGCGCCCCCGCGGATTACCTTGCGTTCGCCGACGTCCGGGCCGGTCGGGTTCTTGACGGCATCCGGCTTGTAGTCGCCGTACCAGTCAGCCACCCATTCCCAGACGTTGCCCACCACGTCATACGGACCAAAGCGCGAACGGCCGGCTGGGAAGCTGCCGACCGGGGCGGTAGTGGGAAAGCCGTCGTCGCCGTGCCCGAGCGGGGTCATCTCCACCTTGTGGGCTTTGCCCCAGGCCACACATTGCGCATCGCAGGCGTTCAAGTGCTTCGCCGTAGGCGGGTCATCCCCCCAGGGGTAGATGCGGCCGTCCGGGCCGCGGGTCGCGAACTCCCACTCTGCCTCCGTGGGCAGGCGCCCGTCGTTGGCCTTGCAGTAGGTATCGGCCATGGCCCAAGTCACGCACGTGATCGGATGGTCTTGCTTCGTAACATCCGAACCAGTGCAGAGTGGGGAGTAGATCCCCTTCTCCTTTTCAGTGATCTTCGGCCATTCCACTTCCGTGGGTGCACGCCGGCACTTGCCGGCGTCCGAGCATGCCTTGTACTTCTTGGCCGTGACCTCGTACAGATCCATGCATACGGAGTCGACCGAGACGTTGTGCGACGGCATCTCGTTCTTTTCGGCGTCTTTCAGATCCGAACCCATGAAGAACTGACCCGCCGGAATCACCACCATTTCCGCGGGGCAGGTTACTGCCGCTGGCGCCGCAGAAGCCGCGACCGAAGCCTGCGCAGGGACCACAGCGAGCGGGGCGCTGAGCGCGCTTGTCGCGCCGCTTTTGGGCTGCGAGTCAGAGTGCTTGCCCAGCAATAGTAGGGCGGCAACTGCGCCCAATACAGCGAGCACTGCGCCCGCTCCCAGGTAAAGGCCGGTCTTGCTGGCGGGCGCGCTGGGGGCATTGAGGACCGCGGCGCTGCTGGTGCTGGCGATGTTCGGGTGCGTGCCGCGGGAGCCGCCGCTCGAAACCAGCTGGCTGGGACCGCCGGCAAGCTCTACGGAAATGGCGGTCGGACGAAACGCCGCCTCTGTGTAAGAGCCGCTGCAAGCTTGCTCCAGCGCTGCCCAGAATTCGCGCGCGCGCGAATAGCGATCCGCTGGCGCGATCGCGAGCGCCTTGTTGAACACCGACTCGACCGCGTCCGACACTTCAACACCCAGCGTTCGGGGGGTAGGGCGGCGCTGCGGGTTCCCGGATGAGAAGGCGAGCTGCACGATCTCGTCGCCGTCGAGCGCGGCTTTTCCGGCCAGCATCTCCACCGCTACCAGCGCGAGCGCAAATACGTCTGTCCACGGCCCGGTGGCACCGTAGCTGCGGCTGAATTGCTCGGGCGCGCCATATTGCGGCGTGAAGGAGGTGATATTCGCGCCGGTTTTGGCCATCGCGGCTTTAAGCTGCGTGTCGTCGCTCATCATCTTGGCGACGCCGAAATCCAACACCTTGAGCGTGGCGGTGAGGCGTGGGCTGTCGCCGAGCACGAAAATGTTGGCGGGCTTGATGTCGCGGTGCGCGATACCCTTACCGTGCGCGACGTCCAGCGCGTTCGCGGCTTGCGCGAGCAGCACGATCGTTTGCTCCACGCCCCAGGGCCTCGTGCCCGCGCTGCGCTCGCGCTCCAAGAGCTCGTCCAGCGTGACGCCGTCCAGCCATTCCAGCACCATATATGGCATCCATTGGCCGTCGGGCGTGGTGTAGGTGCCCACGTCACGCGCTTGCACGATGCTTGCGGTTTGGCTACTGAGCTCGGTCAGTAGCGCGCCCTCTTGGATGAACTGATCCTTGAAGTGGCCGCGCTGATCCACCGGCGCCGAGGACAGGCCGTTGAAGAACTTGATCGCGACGGGCTGATTCCAGATCGTATGCTGAGCCCGATATACGACGGCAAAGCCGCCCTCGCCCACCAAGCGCTCGATACGGTACTTATCCGCGATGGTGATGCCGACGATGTTCAGAGGGTCGCGAGTAGTCATCATGTGGTGGGCTCTCGAGCGAGTGCAGGATAGACCAATCCGCTAGCCCGGATCGCCAGATTTAGGCGGCAAGGCGTCGTCGGCGGCGGCGGGTTTGCCATTCGGCGCTACTTTTCCGAGCAACGCACCACGCTCGGCCAGCTCAGCCAGCAGGCGTGCGGCTCGGTTCAACAGTTCGTCATCGAGCGGGCGCGAAGCTTGCTCTGCTGCGCGGGCGAGGGCCCCACGCAACGCCAGGCGCTCCGTTAGCAGCGCCGTCAGCAGCGCAGCCGCGAATGGCCCGAGCTCCAAGTAGCGTACGTCATGTTCGGGGCAGCGATACACGAGCAGGCTGATGGGGCCCGCTTCGGGCGGCTCAGTGCTGGACTCGTCATCAGGCAGACGATGGACCGCCCAGGCGTACTGAACCAGCCGCGCTGCAGCAATGAACTCCACACCCTCGTCGAGCGATAGCTCGGCCGTCACGTGAGCGTTCGGGCTTGCGAGCAGTGAAGCCACCTCGATCTGCAGCGCTTCGTGGCGTGCGAGATCGAACAGGTAGCGCGGCACGCTCGGGTTTTCTGCCCAGCGCGGGCCTGCGAACGAAAGGAAGCGCGGCGTCAAATCGCGCAGGTAGTGGCTAGTGGGCGGCGCAACGCGCAAGAACTCGTCGAAATCAGCCTCGAAAAGCAGGCCCAGGCGCGCAAGTGTGCGGGGTATGGTGGCGCGCAATGCTTCGCGCAGGTTCGCGCGTACCAACTTGCGATACACGAGCAGGCGCGAAAAATCTCGAGTCAATGCCTCGGCATCCTCGGGCGTGACCTGATTGCGCGAGAGCCAGGAGGCAATGGCGGGCGCATCCGTGGCGGCTATTTCGTCGCCCAGCGCGAGCTCGGCGAGCGCCGATTCAATTGCTCCCTGCATGACGCTCCTTTCGCCGACTGAGGGCGCGCGTCTGGAGCTGACGTAGCAGCGCCACCTCCGCCAAGAGTTCGCTGAGCTCGGGTACGTTGTTGTCACGCTCGAGCAGCACGGGCACCGGCCCGGTGCGTTCGATTGTCCATTCCAAGAGTTCCAGCACCGGGTCTGCGATTGCCTGTCCGTGCGTGTCGAGCAGCAAGCCGCTCTCGAGCTTACTGTGCCCGGCGACGTGGATCTCGACTACGCGCTCCAGTGGTAAGCCGGCAATGAACGCGCGCGGGTCGAAGTGGTGGTTACAGGCGTTCACGTACACGTTGTTCACGTCCAGCAGCAGCCGCGCATTGCTGGTTTCCAGCACGCGCTGCAGGAAGGAGAGCTCGGACATCTCCGGCTTGCCGGGGTGGACGTAATACGTGATGTTTTCGAGCGCGAAGGGACGCTCCAAGAGCTCTTCCATGCGCCGCACGCGCTCCGCCACGCGACGTACATTTTCCTCGCTGAATTTCAGCGGCAAGAGCTCGTGCAATACGCGCTCACCCGCGGACGAAAAGCACAAGTGATCCGAGTGCCAAGGTGGATCCAACCGCTTCACCTCGGCCTGCAGTACCTTCAAGTACTCCGGGTCGGGCTCTTGCACCGACCCGATTGACAACGTGAGGCCGTGGCTAAGGATTGGATAGCGCTCGGCGATGCGCGCGAGGGCGCTCGGGTAATACCCGCCGCGCGCCAAGTAATTCTCCGGGGAAACCTCGAAGAACGCCAGCTCCTGGGCTGGGCCTTCCAGCACCTCCTCTAGGAACTCCCAACGCAGCCCCAAACCGACGCCGCCGAGGCGGCGGCTGTTCCCGCGCTCGAGTGGCAAGCGCTGGGGCTCGTCCGTCATGGCTTTATGCCGTGATGAGGCCGAGGCTCAGCCGCACGTGCCAGCGCCGCAACCCGCTTTGGCGCCGGCTTTCTTTTTCGCGCTGGTCGCCGCTTTGGGCTTGTCGTCCGCTTTGCCGGGGGTGGGCGGCGCAGCGACGGCGGCGGCATCCGCCTTGGGTGCGTCCGTGCTAGCGGGAACAGCGGGAGCCGCCGGTGCAGTAGCAGCATCCGCTGGTTTCGCTTCCGCCGTCCCGACGTCCGTTGCGGTCATGGCTGCGCCGGCCGGTGCGGCGGCGGGGACTTCTGTCGCGTCGGCGGGGCTCGCGGCCGGCGGGGTGGCTTCACCGCCGCAGGCGATCAGACCAGTGGCGCTGAGCGCGGCGAGAGTTGCGGCGATGGAAGTGAAGCTTAGTTTTTGCGACATCTAAGGAATCTCCTTGCGTGAAGGGGCCAGAGCCAGCGTTGGGGAGGTGAACGATACAACTGATACGGCCCAAGCCGCCGTCGGTTTCGACGAAAGCCGCTCAGTCCATTTTTATTGCGTAGAGTTCAACACTTACGCGCGCATCCCGAGCATGATTGGCGCGTCCCGTGCCGGGCTTTTTGCTCGTGTCGGGCTCGGTCGTGTGAATTTCGTGAGTCTCCAACGAAATTACGAACGGGGCGCGGCTTCGGATCACCACGCTCGTGGGCACGTGCCGATCTAGAGTGAAGCCAAATTCTGCCGCCAAAGGCACCCGCCGCAGCACGCGAAAGCCGTGCAAGAGCAGGTTCCCGACGCCGGTGGCGCGCGCGCGGCGCACGATCGGAGCCCCGGCGTCGCTGTCCGGCGCGGGCTCCAGCTGTGCCGGCGAGACGTCTTCCAGCGAACTGAGCTCGAAGCTTGCGCTTGCCCCGCCGCTGGCTTCGGCCAGACCGAGCGCGTTCTTCACGCGCGCGAGCAGCGCCGCGTCATCCGAGTTGCCGTCTGCGCTGACCGTGATCGAGCTGAGTTCTACTTGGACGCGTCCGCGGCTACGTGTCAGATCGCTCGGGTCGATACTGAATTCACCGCTGACGCGGCCAAACGAGCCGCGCAGCGCGCCTTGCTTGCTGGGTACTTCGAAATGAATCTGGCTTTGGGCGCCCAGCACGTAGTGTGACAATGGTAACGCGGCATCGGCGCTGGCTGCGGCGCTCGCGGGCGGGTGCGCGAGCCAGGGCTCGGTATGCGTCGGCCGGGGCAGATCCTTCTTTCCGCACGCGGCGCCGAGCGCCGAGAGCGCAGCCAGGGAAAGGGCAAACAGATCGCGTGTGTTCAATGCCAAACTCCAATCGCGACGCTCCACCCGAAGTAGTTGCGCGCCGCGTCGAGCGAACCACCTGCGCGCCAAGTCGTGCCTTCATGGAATAGGCCGAATACGTCAAAAGGGAACAATTTCGCGTCGAATCCGAACGTGCCGTGCGGGCGGCCGCCCTCGTGGTTGCTGGGGAACCGCGTCGGCTCATAGTACGAACCCGCGCGCAGTCGCAGCCAGTGGGGCACGCTTTCAGTTTCGACGCCGACGCGCGGCGAGTAGCTCAAAGACGCTCCGGAATGCTGCACGGTGCGTTCCAAAAAGGATTCGACGCCCACGGCGTTACTCGCGCTGCCGCTGACCACCACTGAGCCCAGCAGCAGCACGTGAAAGCGCTCGAGCGCCGCGTGGCGCCGGCGCAGCTCTGCATCCACATCCCGTTCCGCTTGACTGAGCGTGGCGTCGTCCAGCGCGGCTTCGGTAGCAAACTCGCTGTCTAGCGCGTTTGCGGCCGCGGCCACGTCGCCGTGCACGTTTTCTACACGCGCGAGCTCGAAGCGGCGACGGCGCGCACGCTCTAGCTCTCGCCAGCGCAGAAAGCGCTTGCAACGTTCGATTTCGAGTGCGGGGTCTCGCCACAGCGGGTTCAGGGGGCGTGGCCCGAGCTGCACCGCGACACCCACGTCCAGATCCCAAGGCACGGTCACGTGGTCGGGCAAATAGAGCTGGTTGGCCGGGTCATTTCGGTACAGCACGGTCTGTGCGTCGTCGGGCGAGGGCCGCGTGGTGACGCCGCTGCGGAACGCTCCGCCAACGCGAAATTGCGAGCCGTTGGGGCGCCACAAAAAGCCCACTTCGTAACCATTGCCCACCGTACTGAACAAGCTTTGCTGCGCCGCACTGAGCGGGCTGTTGTTCTCGACCGCAAGCGTTGCGATGCGATCGCCGACGCCGATGATCAATTGCCCGTCCGCAAAAGCGCGTGCCAGTTGAATGTGCGTGATCGAGATCTGCGCCACTAGTTGATCGGCACTCTTGTCAGTGCTGTCGCTGGTGTCGCGGCTCAGCGCGTAGCGCTGCAGATCGCTGGTCACCCCGAGGCCCCATTTCCCGAACTGCAAATTAGCCGCAACGTTCAAGAACACGAACTCGCCGGTGGAGCCCTTAGGCAAGTCCGTGCGCTTGCCGGAATTGAAGAAATCGGAGTTTTTCAGAGTTGCCGGAAAGGTGACGCCGAAGCCGAGATCGTAGTCGAAATGCCCGCTCGACCAGGGCACGCGGACCGCAGGGGACGCCGGGTTTTGCGTGTCGCCCTCGACGCCCTCACCGATCGCCACGAATGCGCCCGCCACGCCAATCGGACGCGTGCCCGCGAGCACCGGGCCTTGAAATAGATCGACGCCGTAGCGATTGGTCTTGATTGGTTGGCCGTCGGCGGGCAATTGCGCGCCAGCGCTCGCGGCAAAGGCCAAGCAGAGCAGCCCGATGCGCGCGCTCGCTAAGAGGCGGAGCCTCACCGTGCGGCCTCGTTCTGCCGCGCTTCGCGAGCGAGTCGGAGCTCGGTCTTGATCACGCTCACCAGCACGCCTATCGCGCCCAGCGCGAACACGCACAGCATTGGCCCGAGGCAGGAGAGCGCGGCCGCGCACAGGGTGAGGAATACGAACGTGTCGCGCTTGAACAGGGGTTGAATGAAGGCAAAACGCCCGGTGCCCTGTCCTTGGCTGAGAGGATACTTGAGCAAGTCCCCCGAGCCGATTTTGATCAAGTAGCGGTACTCCAGCCCGCTGCCGACCATGCCCGAAAGCACGGTCACCGCCCCCGCCACGAGATACAGCGGCTCGTGGCTCATCTTGTACAAGCCGAGCGCAGCACCTGCAAAAAAGCCGTAGTTGGTCAGGTCGTCGCCAACGGTATCGAGCCACTCCCCGGTGCGCGAGCCGCGATGACTGACGCGGCTCATCTCGCCGTCGCAGCCGTCGAGCACGCTTTGCGCTTGGAACAGGCAGGCGCCCAAGAGCAAATTGCCATAGCCGCCGTGCGCCGCAAACCACGCGCCAGCTATGCCCACGCCCAAGATCCCCACCGACACCTGGTTCGGCCTCAGCGGAGTTTTCACCAGCCAGCGCGAGATGAACAAAGAAATGTAGCGGTTCAAATAGCGCGAGGTCCAGCCGTCCTGCGGCTTTCGCAGCGCGCGGAACAAGCGCCGCTCGGCCTCTCGTGCGCTCGCGTCGTCCGTCACTGCCAACGGCTCGAACACGTAAGGCGCTTCGAAGGGGACGCTTGTGGTCGAGAGGTTTCGCTCGCGTGGGCTGGCTCCGTCCGAGGCATCGCGTTCGGTGACGAACTTGAGCAAGCCGCGGTGCACCACCCAATTGGCTGGCACTCTGAGTCGGCGGGCACCCTCCGGCGCGAGGGCTGCGATCGGAATACGAAGCCGGGGGTCCACCAGCGCGCTCCGAACCTCGCTTGCGCCTTCCGGCACCACGACGCAAAGCGCGCCCGCCTGTTGTGCGTCGAGCGCCAAGCGCAGCGCGAGCGGCAAGCCCGCGACAACGCGGCGCGGGTCTGCCGCTACGGGATCGAGCAGCAATGCGAAGCCATCAGAGCTGGAGGAGACCGCGGCCATCACGCCGCGCGTACGACAACCGGAGCCGCGCACCAAGGGCAGTGCCGCGTGCGGACCCGCGACCGACGGCGAAAGGGTGGCAAATCTGCGCTGCAAAGCCCCCAATCCCGGCCCTGACAGGCAGCCCCCGAGCGCGCAAAAAGACCCGGCTCTTTGCGTTTTTGAGGCTATAGTCCGCGCGTGCCGTACTCTTCAGAATTCCGCTGTTTCAATGGTTGCGAGGGCGCGTGGCCGGTCACACGACCGATTTATCGTTGTCCCAAGTGCAACGGCCTGCTGCAAGTCGTGCATGACATCGAGGCGCTGAAGGATCGCAGTGGCCCAGCCTGGATGAAGCTGTTCGACGATCGCTATCGGCACAACCAGTGGCCGTACGGCTCGGGCGTTTGGGGCAAGCGTGAGTGGGTCATGCCGCAACTGCCCGACGAGATGATCGTGTCCATGTATGAGGGCGGCACGAATCTGTTCTGGGCCGAGCGCTACGGGCGCGAAATCGGCTTGAATGATCTCTGGGTCAAGCTGTGCGGCAACAGCCACAGCGGGTCCTTCAAGGACCTGGGCATGACGGTGTTGGTCAGCGTCGTTCGCCAGGCGATCCGAGAGGGCCTGAAGGTGAAGGCCATCGCTTGCGCCTCCACGGGCGATACCAGCGCTTCGCTGGCGGCGTTCGGTGCGGCGGCGGGTTTGCCGGTGGTCGTGCTGCTGCCGCGTAACAAAGTGTCAACGGCGCAATTGGTGCAGCCCGTCGCACACGGCGCGCTCGTGCTCGGGCTAGATACCGACTTCGACGGCTGCATGGAAATCGTGCAGCAGCTCGCGGCAGAGGGCGTGGTGTACCTCGCCAATTCCATGAACCCGCTCCGTCTCGAAGGCCAAAAAACGGTCGGCATCGAGATTGTGCAGCAGTTCGACTGGCAGGTGCCTGATTGGATCATCCTGCCCAGCGGCAACA
>JBDTYJ010000031.1:0-26046 GCA_040005755.1 Pseudomonadota bacterium | reverse complement strand
CCACGGGCCGGCAACTCGCTCGTGCTTGGAGGTGCGTTGCGGGGTCGCGAGCGCCCCCTGCTCAACACCGTTATTGTTGCGGGATGCACTAAAAAGCTACGCTCGCGCCATGAAGATCTACACGCGGACAGGGGATGCCGGCGAAACTGGGCTGTTCGGCGGAGCACGCGTCGAGAAGGATGATCCGCGAGTGGAAGCTTACGGCACGGTGGATGAGCTCAACTCATGTCTCGGGGTGGCGCGCGCGCTCGGGGTTGCGCCGCAAACGGACGCCAGCCTGTTACAAATTCAAGGCGACTTGTTCACGCTCGGCGCGGAGCTAGCGTGCGTCGCGGGTAAGGAAGAGAAACTTCGCATGGCGCTCGTAAGCCAGGCCGATATTCAGCGCCTGGAGGGTTGGATCGATCAGAGCGAGGGGCCGCTCGAACCGCTGAAGCATTTCGTGCTTCCGGGAGGCAGCCCGAGCGCCGCCGAGCTGCATCGCGCGCGCACGGTGTGCCGTAGAGCGGAACGTCGCACACTGACCGCGGGCCGGATATCGCCCATTCGGCCCGAGGTCGTCATTTACCTCAATCGCTTGAGTGACCTGTTATTCGTGCTCGCACGCTACGAAAACCATACTTCGAGCGTCGTGGATATTCCCTGGCACGCGCGCTAAGAGGGGCAAAATGCCGCGCAGCTCAGTAGAGGTGCGTGCCAAAGGCTGTGTTTGAACTAGGATGCGCTCGTGGCGATTCGCAAGATTGCGCAGATGGGCGAGCCGGTGCTGCGGCAGAAGGCAGCGCTGGTCGATCCAGGTCAGATCGGTTCGCCGTTCATCCAAACGTTGATCGACGACATGATCGAAACCATGCACGACGCCGACGGCGCAGGTCTCGCCGCGCCGCAGGTGTACGAATCAGTGCAGCTGTGCGTGATCGAGGTCGACAAGAACCCGCGCTACCCGCAGTTCGAGTCGATCCCGCTGACGGTGTTGATCAACCCGCTCGTGACTCCACTCGTCGGGAACGGCGGCGTTCTGTCTGCGGAGGATAGCTTTCAGATGTACGAGGGGTGTCTGTCGGTGCCGGGCATGCGCGGGCAAGTGGCGCGGCCGCGCAAAGTGCGCGTGCAGGCCCTGGATCGTGCGGGCAACGCGCTCGATTTCGTGTGGGAGAGCTTTCGGGCGGTCGTCGTGCAGCATGAAACGGACCACCTGCTCGGCACCCTGTACGTCGACCGAGTGGATCCTCGGACGCTCACTTTCTTGCGCGAGTACGAGCGGTTCGTGCCGCCTTCCGTGCGCATTCGCGACCAAGGCAAGGCGGTCGTCGGCTCATGAGACCCGTTCCTGGCGACGTCATTGGCGGCAAGTACCGCATCGTGCGGCTGATCGGCGACGGTGGCATGGGCACCGTTTACGAGGCCCATCACGAGTTTCTGGAGACGACCGTCGCGCTCAAATTCTTGCACTCGGAGCTGGCCAAACGCGCCGGGTTGGGCTCGCGTTTTCTGCAGGAAGCGCGGGTTTCTGCGCGCATTCGCAGCCCGCACGTGACGCACGTGACGGACGTGGACCAAACCGCGGACGGCTCGCCATATCTGGTGATGGAGCTGTTGCACGGCGAAACGTTGCAACAAGCCATGGATCGACGCGGCAAGTTGCCGGTCGAGCAAGCGGTAGACTTCGCCCTACAGATCTTGTCGGGGCTTGAGTCGGCCCATGCGATCGGCGTGGTGCACCGCGATCTGAAGCCAGACAACGTTTTCATCGTGCCCGCGACCGGTGGGCCGCTCTTGAAATTGATTGATTTCGGTATCGCGAAGCTGCGCGCCAGCACGGAATTTCAAAAAGGTTTGACGCGGGCCGGAGTGATCATGGGCACGCCAGAGTACATGGCGCCCGAGCAATTGTTCGCCGCGGAGAACGTCGACCACCGCGCCGACTTGTACTCCTTGGGCGTGATCCTTTTCGAGATGATCACGGGCCGTCGCCCTGCAGACGGGGATGACGTCGAAACGATCGTAGCGGCGGTGATATCCGGCAAAGTGCGCCACCTGGCCCAGCTCGAGCCAACCCTTAACCCGGGGCTGGTGGCGGTGGTGGAGCGTTCGCTGATGGCGGATCGTGAAGCGCGCTTCGCCACGGCACTCGAGATGCGCCTCGCGCTCGCGCCTTTCGCCGGTGCGCTCAGTCAGGCAGGGCGCGTGGCGGCGGCGCCGGAGCCCGTGCCCCATCAGCCCGTACCCGCGATCGCCGCGCATGCTTCCGTTCCCAGCCCACCGAGCGCCGATCCGGGCCAAACTGGCCCGCTGCAAGCCTTTGAAGCGTCGCGAGCGGTAGCCAAAACGTTGCCGCCCGACGAGGCCGCGGCGCTCCCGGATGGCAAGGGCAGTACCCAGCGGGTGTCGGATGACGCCGTGCGTGAGGCATTGCGCGCTAGCGCGTTGCCCGGCAATTTGCCGCCCGCGAATTTCGGCTATCTCCCTACGTCGCCTGCGCTCGGTTCCGGCCAGGCGCCGCGTCGCCGCAAGTCACGCGCCGGGCTGTGGATCACGCTCAGTTTACTCGGGCTGCTCGCGCTGGGCGGGGCCGCAGTGGCAGCCGTGTTCTACGAACAGAATCAGCAGGACTCCAGCGTTCCGCCGCTGCTGACCGAAGTGCCCACCCCCGAAACGAATGTGGGCCCGTTGGTAGACGCCGCCTCCGGCACCGTGCAACCGGCGCCCACCGGACTGACACCGCTGACACCCACGCGCCCGGTGACGAACACGCCGAGCACAGGTCCCACCGTGGCCCGGCCGCTCGACGCCGGGGCTCCGCTGCCTGTCGCAGACGCAGGGCGCAATCGCACGTTTCCGTTCCCCTTCCCGTTGCCCAGCACTCTGCCGCCCTTGCCCAGCAATTTTCCGCCCCTGCCCAAGACTTTTCCGACCGCGTTCCCGACCGCATTGCCCTCTGGTTTCCCGCAAATCCCGGGCTTTCCGTTCCCGAGCCCGGTCGCCAAGGACGGAGGCTAGCAATGCTCGAACACATGTCGGAAACAGGAATGAAAGGCGCGCGCCTTTTCACCGCGCTAGGCTGAGCGCGTGACCAACTCCCCCGATGATGACGTGCGAGCGTTCGCGGCCTCAATGCCCGAAAGCTACCGCCGGAATTTCGAGCTCGTAGCAATCGGCGCCCACAGCAAGATCGCGCGCGAACGCGAGTCCGCTTCGGCGAACGTGGGGACCTTTTTCTCGAGTCGTGTCCCCGGCTCCGCGGTGTGCGTGGTTGCTGACGATCGCCCGGGTTTGCTTGCGACGATCAGCGCGGCGCTCGTGCTGTGTGGGCTGGACGTCATCGAGGCCGAGGCTTACACGCGCCGCATCGCGCAGCGCGCGAACGAGGCGGTGGACGTGTTTTGGGTGCGCCACGAGAAGGAAGCGCACCGCAAACTTCACGTCAGCAAGGAAGAGATTGACCTGCTGCGTACCACGCTGATCGGCCTGCTCGACGGCAAGCTGGATCGCCGTCGCGCTGACCCGAGCGTGCGCCCGCCACCCACGCCGGCCGCTTCGGAAACCATCGTGCGTTTCATCGAAGGTGAAGACGGCGTCTTCAGTACGCTCGAGGTGGAAACGGGGGACCGCTCCGGCTTGCTCCTCGCGCTCGCGCAGGCGCTCTTCCAACAGCGGGTGCAAATCATTGGTTCGCAGGTGAAAACGACCGGGACGCGCGTCTTCGATCGCTTTCACATCGTCGAGTTCGACGGCTCACCGATCAGCTCTTCGCGCCGCTTGGATATCCAGGTCGCGGTGATTTCCGCGGTCGATCCAGTTGGCGAGCTGCAACCGGCGTCCGCGCAGCCCTAATATTCTTCTTTCTACACCCTGAAGCGGGCTCGCTCGCTGCAAACTCAGCAAGCAGCGCTAGAGCAAGTCCAAGAAGGCGGCTAGGTCGGTAATTTCAGTCGGGCGGAGCGCGCTCAGCGCCGGGTCCGACGGCGCTCCTGCGTGGAAGAAGCGCTTCTCGTCGTAGCGCACTTGGCTGAGCACGTCGCGCACGCTGTCGGCCGAGCCATTGGTGAAACGGGGCCATTTGACGTACAGCCTGCGCAGTGACGGCGTGCGCGTACCGAGTTCGTGGACGTACGGCGTGACGCCCGTCTTTTGGTACTCCGCGCTCGCCCAAACAACCGCACCCTCGGCGGAGAAGATTGCTCTAGGCCAGGCTTCGAACGGGACAGCACTCTCGGGCACGTCGCTTTGCAGTCGCGCGGCGTGGCAGCTCGAGCAGTGTGCACGAAACAACTCAGCTCCGCGGCTCTCGCTGTCGTTGAACTCGGTGCGACCGCTCACGGCGGGGTTCGGCGTGTGGGAAAACCCCATCAAGAATTGCATCAACGCCCGACGCAGAGCCTCCGCGCCAATTGTTCTGCCCGACACGCCCAAGGGACCGAGCCAAGGCCATGCGCTGACATCGAGGTCGAACCACGGCTCGCTACCATTGCCCATGCCGGCCACGCGGAACTCGTGATGGCTCACGGTGGCGAGATCCGGGTCGAGCGCGCGTGAGAAATGCGGACGATTGTTGAACAGACCGCGGAGCGGTTTCGTCGCGGCGTACACGTTCGCGCGGCCCGTGTAGTGCACTCGCCCGTCCACGTAGCCTTCGAAGTGGCAGGTTTCACAGCTGAAGCGGCTGTGTGCGCCCTCGCTGGAGTTTGCGGGTGCCATGAGCGTGGTGAAAAACAATGCCTCACCAAGCCGCTCTTCGGGTGACGCCTGCGGCGCTTCGGGTGCCACAACGGGCCGCAACGCGAGCGCTGCCGTCGGTAAAGCCGATGCCGGGCGCAGCGCCCAGGCATCCAGCAGCGGGTCCGCAAAGGCGTAGGCGCCGGAATCGAGCGCCAAGCCCGCGCTGATGCCCGGAACGGAGGGTTCGGTGCGGGCCTTGGGCGGCGCAGCTGCACGCGCATCGAACTCGAACAGCGCCGCCCGATCACTGGCGTAGCCAGTGACGAACAGCTGCGCTTGATTCCCTGTCACGCGGAGCAGCGCCACTTTCGGCGTCACGACCCCGAGCGCCGAGGTGTTCACCCGCCACAATTCACGCACGGCCCCGTTCTTCGGGAGCAGGTGCCAGTACAGAAAAGAGTCAATGTACCCGAACGCGCCGCCGCTACGATCCAAAGCATGGTCTTCGACCCCAAGCGTGGCGATCGCCAATTGCCCATCGGGTAGCTGCGTCGCGCTAAACGCCCACGTCGGCCCGTCGTGCCGAATGCGTGCACGCTCGCCGAGGATTTGTCCACCTGGGCCGAGCTGATACACGACGAGCGCGTGATCCAAGAAGCAATCGACGACGAGCGAGTCGCCGATGCGTTGCAAGCTGAGCGGACCGTGGCCGATCACCCGCGAATCCAACACGGTGATGGCGGCTGGGCTCGGCCGTAGCGTGAGCAACCGGCCGTCATGCACGTCGAGTGCGTAAAGCAAGCCATGAACGCCCGAAGCCAGCGCGCGTACGCCGAAAATTCCTGCAATCTCCGGGGCACTGAGCGGCCGCAGCGCGTGACCGTCGAAGCGAAAATGATGCAGCGCGCGGGACGCTTCCGCCGCAACCCAGCACTCGCCCGGAGCCGTCACCTCGACGGAGACCGCCGATCCGGGCACCGGGATGCGCTGCAGCTCGCGCAGGTCGTTGCTGAGCAGGACCAACGCCGATGCGCCACGCAGCACACCGACTAGGTGCTCTGGGTCCAAGCGCGCGAGCGCGTAGGGGTCTGCGCCATGGCTCACGTTGGCCGGCGCCAAGTGCGCGAAGTCGGTCGCGCTGCGACGCTGCGCTTCGAATTGTTCCAGTCGTCCCCGTGCGGCGTCGATGGCACTCAGCCCTTCCGCGCTCGGCGCGCCAAGTACCGTTTGCCTCAGGGACGGCGCACGGCGCGCCCTCAGCGCGACACCGACGAATACGAGCGCGCTGACCCCGGCCAGCGCGCGCCCGGCGCGTCCCGAAGGTGGTTGCGGCCAACGCACGCCGCGAAGGTAGCGGGCTTCTCGCTTTGAGACGACGTCATTCTCAGTTCAGCCCTTTGCGTCAGATCGGAGCCCGGCTCCAGCTTGGCAAAACGGCGTAAATTCGGGGTGTTTGCCCGGGCTGGAGCGGCGCGCCGCACGCGGCACGCTCCCTGCAAAGTGCTGGCATCGTGAGCCTACAATCGCCGAAGAACAAAGACTCCGTTCAGTCGCAGGTCGAGCTATTGGTCGGGGAGGCCAAGAAGCACAATGGCGCCGGGGATGAAGCCCTAGCGCTCGACTGTTACCGCCAAGCGGCGGCACTCATGCCGGGCGCGCCTTGGCTGCAGCATCGGACGGCGGAGATCGCGCGTAAGCTCAAGCAGTATGAACTCGCCGCAGTGCACTATCGGCGCGCGGCGGCCGCCTTCGTTGCTGCTGGCTTCCCGAAGCGGGCGGTGGCGCCCCTGCGCGTCGCCTGGCAGTCGAGCTTGGTTGGCCTTCCCGGACAGAGCGAGGCCTTGATCACCGTCACGCTGGAGCTCGCCCACGTGCAGCGTACGCTCGGCCTCAGCCCGGAAGCGGCCATGTCGATCAGCAGCGCCAATCAAGCGCTGCGTAGCAGCGGCAGTGCCGATCGCGTTCCGGTGACTACGGAGAGCGAAGCTCCGACTAGCGGCGTGAAGAGCGAACCGTTGCGGCGCTTGGCTTAACTTACTTTCTTGCGTTCGGCTCTAGCCTGCTGATTTCAGCGGGTCCTACGCGCGTCAGCCGAGCGACGCCGCCTTAGCCACACGCCCAAGCCGGCTATGCCGAGTGCCCAAGCGCCCAGGGAGCGTGTACCAGTGCCGGCTACGCCGCACGAGCAGCCCCCGCCTTCGATCACGCCGACGCTTTCGCCGGTGGCCCCGACACCGGCCAGGTTACCGGTAACGACACCCGCAGCGCCGCCGGAAGGACTCGCGCCGCCCGCACCGCCCGCACCGATCATCGTCTGGTCGTCTGCAGAGTTATTGGGATCGGTCTCGCCGGTGTCGACCACGCCGTTGTGGTTGATGTCTTCGTCACCGTCCCCTACGCCGCCTTGATCAGTGTCGGCGATCAGCGGGTTGGTGCGGGTGGTACCCACGTCCCCGTCGGGAATGCAATTGTTAGCGGCCGGATCCGTGGCCTTGTTCGCACAGTTACGCCCAAGCTCCGTGCCGTCAAAAAGGCCGTCGTTGTCGCTGTCTGGATCGAGCGCGTTGATCTTGCCGTCACCGTCGGTGTCGTCCGTCGGGTTTGGTTCCGCGCCGTCGAGCACGCCATCGTTGTCGCTGTCGGCGTCCATCGGATCGGTGCCGATCTCCCTCTCGAGGCCGTCGCTCAGGCCGTCTGCGTCGCTATCGATCAAGCCGACGATGGTCTTATCGGTATCGTCGGCGCCGTGACCTACCGTGGGATCGCCCTCACCTGCGTCCACCAAGCCATTGCGATTGAAATCTTCCGAGCCATCCGTTGCGCCGCCGTGATCCGTATCCGGCTCGAGGGGACTCGTCGTGGTTTTGCCGAGGTCCGCATCGGCGATGCAGTGGCCGAGCTTAACATTGGTGGCACGGTCATCGCAGCCGCTCCCGGACTCGGTGCCGTCGAACAGGCCGTCGTTGTCGCTATCGACGTCGAGCACGTTGTTTAGGCCGTCGCCGTCGGTGTCGTCTGACGGATTGGCTTCGCTACCATCGCGCACTCCATCGTCGTCGGTGTCGGCGTCCTTGGGGTTACTGCCCAAGAACGCTTCTAGCCCGTCGCTCAGCCCATCCTTGTCCGTATCCTTGACGTCTGCGTCATCCGCGCCGTGACCCGCGGTTGGGTCGGTTTCGCCGCTCTCGATCGCGCCATCGAGGTTGAAGTCTTCCGACCCGTCGCTCACACCGCCGCCGTCAGTGTCGCGGTTCAACGGATCGGTGAGCGTCGCGCCCTTGTCTGCATCCGCGCGGCAGTGACCCTTGCTAACGTCCGTGGCCTTGCTTGAGCAATCCAAGCCGAGCTCTGTGCCATCGAATAGGCCGTCGTTATCGCTGTCCGGGTCGAGCGCGTTGATCAGCCCATCAGCGTCGGTGTCGAGCTCGGCGTCCGGCTCTTGCCCGTCCGGCACGCCGTCGTCG
Organism: Pseudomonadota bacterium; assembly: GCA_040005755.1. Taxonomy (GTDB): domain Bacteria; phylum Myxococcota_A; class Polyangia; order Polyangiales; family Polyangiaceae; genus PMG-095. Next base: position 17,923 of record JBDTYJ010000031.1, on the reverse strand, counting down.
TCCGTGTCCGCGTCGTGCGGATCGGTGCCAATCGCGACTTCAACGTCATCTGGAATGCCATCGCCGTCCGTATCAGTGCAGTTCTTGACGCAGCCGCAGGTGTGCATGGCCGTGTTGCAATGGGCTGCGGTGGGATCCTTGCAGTCGGAGTCAGCGGCGCAACCCACGCACACTTTCGGCGAAAGTGCGGTGTCGCACACGCCGGTCGGCGCCGCGCAATCAGCGTTCGATCCGCACTTGTCGACGATGACCGAAGTCGGCGGCGCGCCCGGCGCGTTGCCGTTGCCGTCCGTCGGAAAGTTGGATTCTGGCGCCCCTTGCGCGCCCCCGCCATTGACGATGGCTTGGTTCAAGATGCTCCCAGTAGCGTTCGCGTCCACCGTGACGCGAAAGCGAACCTCGCTACTATCGCCGACCGCAATGTTACCGCCAGCCGCGCCCGTCGCGCCCGTGCCGACGCGCACCGTAACTGTGCGCGTGGTCGCGTCGTAATCGCCTTGATCGCCGTCTTTGGCGTCGGTCTTCGGGCCTAAGTTCGCGCCGGTGCTCACCTGCAAAGAGCCTGGCGTGTAAGTGACACCAGCGGGCAGTGGATCGGTGACGACGGTATTTATCGAGGCGTCGTTGCCGGAGTTGCTGGCAGTGATCACGTACTCGAGCTCGTCACCCGGTAAGATGCTGCCACCGTTCACGTCGGTCACGTTCTTGTTCGACGTCGAGAAATCCGGAGCAAACGTGGAAATTGACGTCACGAATGCGCCGAGCAAATAGGTGTCGCCGGTGCTCGAGGCGGCGATGGTTGCCGAGCTGTCATTGGCGTGCAGCTGCGGCTTCACGTTGACGATATCCAAGTCATAGCCGCTCAGGCTAGCGGCAGCCCCGCTCGTCTGCGGAAGATCACCCGCGACCGAAACGGCCGCGCCGAAGTTGCTGCGTGAGCCATTGAAGAAGTTGGTTGCCGGATTCACCGGGTCGGACAGCACGCTGCCGTTGAACGCGAGCGAATCACCTGTGAGGGAGTCCTCGCCTTCATAGGCGATCACGCCCAGCTTGCCGTCGAAGCCCGCGTTCGGCACCAGGAACCCCGACAGCGCCGCGGTGACCGTCGTATTCGGCAACACGAGATCCAACCCGTCGAACAAAGCCAGATTGCGCGGCGGATCACTGGGTAGCGAGTAAAATACCACCATCGACCAAGCATCAATCGGGTCGTTGTTGTTCAGCCCAAGCAGCGCAATCGAGCTGATATCGCTGACGCGAAACAAACCTGGCCCCGCCGTCTTCACGAGCGCGGTCACGTCGGCCGTGGCTTGGTACCAATAATTCGTTAAGCCGCGTGGCACAGAAACCGAAGCATCCGCGCTAACGGCTTGGTTCAACGTGCCCTGTGGGCGCTCAATCGTGAGCGAAGTGTCGACCGGCACCGCGTTTAACTGGTACCCGGCCCAGTACACGCGCGCGTAAGTAATCACGGCGTTGGCCGGAAGCGCCAGCAGCGCGGTCGTGCGTGAGCCGGTCACTCCAGTTGCGGTGACCGTGACGTCGGCGCGGGCCGAGGTCTCGTTGGGATCTTGGGAGCGCCAATAAACATCCGGCGATGAGTCAGCAATGCTGGTCAGCGGACACACCGGTGACCCAGCGATCGGCACCGGGGTTCCGGGCGCGCATTCGAACCCGCCCGCATTGCCAATCATCACGAAGTCGCCGTGCTGAGTCACCTGCGTACGCAGCACCGGAGCGGCCTGGGCACTTTCGGCGCACAGCGCCGTGCCGAAAGCAGCCAGGATCAGCGGTAAATTCGAGCCTTTCATGCGGCGAGTCCTCATCGCGTTTCGACAGCGCCGCTGTCGCCCTCCAAAATGTGGAATTCAACGCGGCGGTTATTCTGCCGGCCTTCATCCGTATCGTTCGTATCGATCGGTTTGTCGGAACCGAAGCCCTGGGCGGCCAGGCGCTTGCGTTCCACACCGTGGCTGACGAGCCAATTCACGACCGCAACGGCGCGTTGCTCACTGAGCCGCTTGTTGTAGGCGGCGCCACCGTGGTTATCAGTGTGCCCTTCCACGCCGAGCTTCGTGAACTCCGGGTGGATCTTCATGATATCCAGCACCGCGTTCAGCACCGTTTCGTTGAGCGGGCGAATCTTCGCGCTGGCGTTCTCGAACTCGAGGCGTTCCAGAATTTTGATCTGACCGTGATCGATGCGCGCTTCCGGACAGCCATTCTTCTTGTCATCAGCATTCGCCGGACCGGGCGAGTCAGGGCAAGCATCTTGGCCGTCGACGATGCCATCCTTGTCGCGGTCGCGCGGCGGCGGGCAACCGTTGGTCTTCGGGTCCTCCGTTGCCACGCCCGGTTCGTCCGGGCATGCATCGTCGTCGTCCAAGATGCCGTCTTTGTCTCGATCCTTCGGCGCCGGGCAACCGTTCGTCTTCGGATCCTCCGTCCTTACGCCGGCCTCGTCGGGGCAGGCGTCGTCGGCGTCCAGAATGCCGTCCTTGTCGCGGTCTTTAGCCGGCGGACAGCCGTTGCTGGCCGGGTCATCCGTCGCTACGCCGGGGACGTCGGGACATGCGTCGACGTCGTCGAAAATTCCATCGTGGTCTCGATCAGCGCGCTCGGCCGCATGTTCTTTCTCGATCGGCGGCGCCCACTCCAGCGAGAGCAGGCCACGAAACTTTGGTGCGCCCAGGCCGCGCGTCAGGCCCGGCCCAAACCCGGCGCCGATGCGCAAGCCACTTGTCGGCATATAGTGAGCGCCGACCAGCAGCTCGAACGGAGACGTGCGCCGCGCAAAAAAGGAATCCGCGCGGGTCACATTGGTCGAACCGTAGAGCTCGGGCCCCAACACGAGGCGCCCGTCGGCGACGCGAAGACCCGCCGCGCCAGTCACGAATACTTCACTGCCGGTCGCGGCCCCATCGAACCCGGCGTCATTGGCGCGGTAGGAAAGGCCGACGCGCGCGGCGTACACGAACGCCCCCAGCTCCCCCGCGAGCATTAGGCGCGGAGCGACGCGTGTTTTGCCATCGCCCGTGAAGGCAGCCTTGCTACCGGTGGGCAAATAGCCGGCAACGCCCAAGGTGAGCTCGGCCTGACCGCGATATTCGCCGAGCAAGCGCAGGTCCGCGGACAGCCGCAAATCACCGAGCGTGGTCGCATTGCTGGATCCGAAGCTGGTACCGTTGAGGGTGACGCTGTTGCCGCTCTGGTAGAGCGCGATCGGAACGTTGATGCCCAGGCGCAGGCGGTCGGCCAGCAGCACGGCCGCTCCGACGTGCGCGAACAGCTGACGCTGGATAATCGCGGTTTGCGGGTCACCGTTCGGCGCGGAAAGCACGAGCGGTTTCTCCGCCCAGTCAGCGGTGGCGCCCAGGATGAGGCGGCCATGGCCGCGCAGATCGAGCGAATCAGCCGCGAACCAATCGCTGCCCCGCTCAGCCGGATCGAAGCGGTCCAGCGAAAAGCCCTGGTTTTGCTGGGCGTGAGCGACCCGCGGCGCGGCCAACACGCAGAGCGCACCACTAGCCGCGACGACGAGCTCAAGGATCCGTTTCATAAGCGATCAGCATCGTAGTCAGGGCACCCAAATGGGCAATTAACGGGCAGGGGCGGCCTGCTCGGCGCAGCCGTACCCTCGCAAGCGGCGGAATTCGTGCCCCTACGCCCGTGCGCGAAATCCGCCAGGAGACCGCCGGCCCGGGTGCTACTTTCGGTGGGTACCTGAATGATCCCCGATCTCGAGACACAGGCCGCGCGGCTATTCACGGTTGGCTTCCACGGCAAGGTGGTGACAGACGAGCTCGCCTTGCTCATCGCGCGCGGTGTGGGCGGCGTCATTTTCTTCGCGCGAAACGTGGGCCTGCCGCAAGAAGTCGTTGAGCTCACGGGCGCAATCAAGCGCCTCGCCGGGCGCCCGCTGGTTCTCGCGCTCGATCAAGAGGGCGGCCAAGTCTCGCGCCTGAAGCATGGGTTCACGAGGGTGCCGCCGATGCGCGCAGTAGGCGCCACGGGTAACCTCGGCTTGGCGCGTGAAGTCGGCGCGCTGATCGGCCGTGAAGTGCGCGCGGTCGGCTTCGATATGAACTACGCGCCCGTGCTGGATGTCGACACTAATCCGGCCAATCCCATCATTGCCTCGCGCTCCTTCGGACGCACGCCGGAAGTCGTCAGTGAGTTCGGTGTCGCGCTGCTCGCCGGCCTCGAAAGCGCTGGCGTCGCGGGCTGCGGCAAGCACTTTCCCGGGCACGGCGACACCAGTCAGGATTCACACCTCGAGCTGCCGCGCTTGCCACATTCACTCCAGCGTTTAGAGCAAGTGGAGCTTCGGCCCTTCGCAGCTGCCATTCAGGCTGGCATCCCCTCAATCATGACGGCACACGTCGTGTTCGAGCCGCTCGATACTTACCCGGCAACGATGAGCCCCGCCGTGCTGCACGGGCTGCTCCGGGAAAAGCTCGGCTACGATGGCATGGTCGTCACCGACGACATCGAGATGCGCGCCATCGCGGACAACTACGGTATCGAAGATGTGGTCGTGCGCGGCCTCAACGCCGGCGTCGATCAATTTCTGTGCTGCCACACCGCCGCCACGGCGCACCGCGCCATCGACGCCATCATTCACGCGGTCGAAGCTGGCAAAATTAGCCGGGAAGCGTTGGCTACTGCCCAGCGCCGTATTCAAACCTTCACCAGCCGCTACGCGCGGCCCGCTCAATCCAATGCGGATCTAAGCTGCCTCGCCAGTGACGCGCACCTGGCGGTCTGTGCGCGCGTGCTCGCAAGTGCCGACCCCGCCCTCAGCGCGGTGGGCAGTGATCCGACCGAAATCATGGAGCGAATCCGCTTGCAAAAATAGCCTGGCGCAAGCGCGTCGTGAGCCAAAATCCCGTGCAAAATTGGGTTCTTGCCGGGGCTCAAGGGAGCAGCGCTCGCACCACGGCCGCGGTTGCCGTTTTGCCCTTGGCCACGCGCGCCGGGCTACCTGAAGCCACGACCTTGCCGCCTTGCGCTCCCCCTTCTGGCCCGAGCTCCAGCAAGTAATCCGCACCCGCGATCACCTGCGGGTGATGCTCGATCACGACGAGCGTATCGCCGCGCTCGACCAAGCGGCCCAGCACGTTCATCAACCTGGCGACGTCCGCAATGTGCAGCCCGGTGGTCGGCTCATCGAGCACGTACAGCGTTTGCTCGTGACGGCGCGTGGCGGTGAGCTCCGCCGCGAGCTTGAGACGTTGAGCCTCACCACCGGACAGCGTGTGCGAACCCTGGCCGAGAGTAATGTACCCCGCACCGAGATCGACGAGCGTTTTCAGCGGCGCGGACACCGTTGGATGATTGGCGAACACTTCCACGGCTTCTTCTGCCGTCAGCCGCAGGACTTCCCCGATCGAACGGCCCAGGTACTTGATGTCCAGAGTTTGGCTTTCGAAGCGCAAGCCGTTACAGGTCGGACACGGCGTCACCACATCCGGCAAGAAACTCATTTCATGCGTGATTACTCCTTGGCCTTCGCAGCTCGGGCACTGACCGCCACCCTTGCTATTGAAGGAGAAGCGGGCCGCCGAAAACCCAGCTATTTTAGCCTCGTTCGTGGCCTCAAACAGCTTGCGGATTGAATCCCAAATGCCCAAGAAGGTAGCCGGTGTGGAGCGAGGCGTGCGGCCAATGGGCGCTTGATCGACCGCCACTGCCCGCTCGAGCCCTTGATAACCCTTCAACGTTCGATACGCCCCTGGCGCATCTGCGACGAGCCCGAGCTTTTGACGTAACGCGGGCAGCAGCACGTGCCGAATGAGCGTGCTCTTACCCGAGCCGCTCACGCCCGCAACGACCGTGAAGTGACCGAGCGGAATAGCGAGATCCACGTCCTTCAGATTGTTCTGCGTCGCCCCGGTAAGCACGAGCTCCGGCGTACCTCGCTTGATTGGGTTGGGCTCGCGTAGTACGGGCGGCGCGGCCAACGCGCGACCGGTGGGCGACTCGGCCACTTTGAGCACGCTCTTCGGGGTGCCTTCGGCCATCACGCGACCACCGCGCGAGCCGCCTCCGGGACCGAGATCGATCAAGTGATCGGCCGCGCGAATCGTTTCCGTATCGTGTTCGACGACGAGCACCGTGGAACCCAGATTGACCAGGTTGCGCAGATTCGAAAGCAGCCGCCCCGTGTCGCGCGGGTGCAGGCCAATGGTAGGCTCATCCAGCACGTACAGCGCGCCCGTGAGCCCCGCGCCCAGCTGTGCCGCGAGCCGTAACCGCTGCATTTCGCCGCCGGAAAGCGTGTGCGCCGGCCGATCCAACGACAGATAGCCAAGGCCCACGTCACGTAAGAAATCCAAACGCCGCCACAACTCTTGCAGAATGGGCGTCGCGATCGGCATCTGCGCGGCCGTGAACGCCAGCCGATGCACCCGCTCACTCGCGCCGTCGATCGAACGCGCCGAGAGCTCGTGGTAGCGTTCGCCCGCAACACGCACCGCACGCGGAATGGGCGATAGACGTGCACCCTGACAATCCGGACAAATGTCCGGCACGGCCGCAGCTTCTTCCTTCTTCTTCCGCCCGCGTTTGGGCTTCGCTTCCAAGATCACGCCGTTGCCGTCGCAGGTCTCGCAGCGGCCCTGTTTGGTCGCGAAGGAGAACCAGCGCGGGTCGAGCTCGGGGACCGAGAAGCCGCACTCGGGGCAAGCGCTGAGCGTGGAGTGCAACGTTTGTTTGTTGCCCACTCGTAGCTTGATGGCGCCATTCCCCCAGCGCAGCGCGCGCGCCAGTGCTTCAGCCGTGAGCGACTTTGCTTCGACCGCCTCGTTCAGCAACAGATCGATATCGTGCTCTTTACTACGCACGAGGCGCGGCGGGTCGTCGGTCGATACGAGCTTGCCGTCGGCATACGCGGCTTTGATGCCGTCCCGCGCGGCGGCCGAGAAAACGTCCAAATACGTGCCTTTTCTGGCCTGTACTGCGGGGGCGAGCAGCGTGATTTTGCCGCGTACCGCGTGCACTTCCCGCAAGATGGCTTCCGGGCTGGAACGCAAGATGGGCGTGTCGTGGGTTGGGCAATGCGCGACGCCGAGCTTTGCGTACAGCAGACGCACGTAATGCGCGACCTCCGTCACGGTGGCGACCGTGGATTTGCCGCCAGCACGCGAAGTGCGCTGTTCGAGCGCAATGCTCGGCGGAACGCCGGTCACGCTGTCGACGTCCGGCCGAGGCATGGTGGGAAGGAACTGCCGCGCGTACGGCGTGAGCGTTTCCAGAAAGCGGCGCTGTCCTTCGGCGAAGACCACGTCGAAGCACAGCGAGCTTTTGCCCGACCCGCTCGGTCCGGTGACGACCGTTAATTTCCCGTGCGGGATCTTGACGCTGATGTCCTGCAAGTTGTGCTCGCGGGCGCGTGACACGCTGAGCTCTTGCGCGTACGGCGCGCGCTTCGCTGCTTTTGGGCTCAGCGCGCGCAAGACCCGCGCCCCCGTGGGCCGCTTCTGGTTCTGATTGGCAAAGTGCCCTGCCAAGGCGCGCCCAGTGCGCGACCCGCTGACCTCTGCCACTTCACGAGGCGTGCCACTGGCCACGATGTGCCCGCCCCCGGATCCCGCGTCGGGCCCTAAATCCAGCACGAAATCAGCGTTCGCGACCACGTCCAGATCGTGTTCAACCACGATCACGCTGCCGCCACCGGCAACGATTACCGAAAGCGCTTCGAGCACGCGGGCGACTTCATCCGCGTGCAGGCCAGCGCTCGGCTCGTCGAACACGAACAGCGCGCCCGCGTGCTTTTCGCTCAGGGCCCGCGCAAGCTTTAGGCGCTGCGCCTCACCACCAGACAATGTGGACAGCGGTTGCCCGAGCCGCAGGTAGCCGAGCCCGAGCTTTTCGACCGGGCCGAGCGCACGCTGCACGCCCACCTCGGCTGAGAAGTGAGCCAGGGCAGTGCTGACCGTCATCTCCAACACGTCTGCCACGCTCACACCGTTGCGGGCGATCGCGAGCACGCTATCTTTGAAACGGCGGCCGCGGCACACCGGGCACACCAAGCGCACGTCCGCCAAGAACTGCATCTCGACGGTCTCGAAGCCCTCGCCCGAGCAAGCCTCACAACGCCCGCCCTCCACATTGAACGAGAAGTCCGAAGGCGACAGGCCCTGCGCCGCGGCGGCAGGCTGCTTTGCATACAGGGCGCGCACCAAATCCCAAGCTTTGGTGTACGTGGCCGCGTTCCCGCGGGAGGTACGCCCAAGCGGCGATTGATCCACCAGGGTGACGGCTTTGACCTGGGAAATGCCGTCAATGCCTGCGCACGCGCCGGGCAACTCTTCGTCGAAGTCCCCCAGGTTGCGGGCCAACGAGCGGTATACGATGTCGACCGCGAGCGTGCTCTTACCCGAACCGCTCGGTCCGGTGACCGCGCACACGACGCCAAGCGGTAACTTCGCGTCTACCGCGCGCAGGTTATTGGCGGTTGCGCCCTTCACGGTCAACCAACCCGTCGGCTTGCGTACGTCCCTCTTTACGAGCGGTGTCGCGCCGAGCGCGCGGCCCGTCGCAGTTTCAGCGCTAGTGAATGCGCTGGGAGGAGCGTCCATTACGATCCTCCCGCCGTCGTTACCCGCTCCTGGCCCGAGCTCAATCACGCGGTCCGCCCCGCGGATCACGGCCGGGTCGTGCTCGACGACTAAGACCGTATTGTCGCGCTGGGCGAGCTCCTGCAAGATCTCGTTTAGCGGCTCGACGTCACTTGGATGCAAGCCCACCGTGGGCTCGTCCAGCACGAACAGCGCGCTGCACAAGGAGGTACCGAGCGCCGCGGTCAGCGTCACCCGCTGCGCTTCTCCGCCCGAAAGCGTGCGCGCTTGGCGATCGAGCGTGAGGTAGCCAAGCCCCACGCGTTCCAAGTAGCCCAGGCGACTCTCGAGCTCACGGCGCGCGAGCTCACCCTGGGCGGTATCCGTTTTTAGTGAGCCAATCCGGCGTCTGGCCTCGTGAATTTCGAGCGCATGAAAATCCGCCAAGCTGCTGCCGAGGACGCGGTAGCCGAGGGCGGTCGGGTTCAACCGCTTGCCCTGACAAGCGTGGCACTGATCATACGAGCGATAACGGGCTAGGAGCACGCGTACGTGCATCTTGTACGTCTTGGTCTCGAGCCACTTGAACCAACCGAGCACGCCCGGAAAAAACCCTTTCGTCCAGCCGCCGTCCCCTTCCAACACCAGCTGCCGGTGCGCGGCGGACAAGGCACGCCACGGCTTGTCCATCGGGATGCCGTGCCGCTTGCACAGCTTGCTGAGCTCGGCTCGTTCCCACTTCGTGGAGGCGCCGCGCCAAGGGCGAACCGCGCCCTTGGCCAAGCTGCGCGATTCATCCGGAATCACCTTGGGAACGTCTACGCCGAGGGTGCGACCGAAACCGCGACATACTGGACACGCCCCGAGCGGCGACTCATACGAAAACAGACCTGGCCGAGGCGGAGACAGCTCGCGCGCGCATTCGGGACAAGACAAGCCGCGCTTGAGTTGAAATAGGTTTGCCTCAGTGTGCACGTGCGCCATGCCACCGGAACGACCCCAGGCGGCTTCAATGCCTTGCGCCAGCCGCTTTTGATCTTTTCCGCTGGAAACGCGATCGACGATCACTTCGAGCGGGCCGCCTTTGAGTGCTTGGGACGGCTTCAGCGCGTCTAAATCTTCAGTCTTGCCGCCCAGCCACAAGCGGCGATAACCGTCGCGTAAGAGGCCTTCACGAACCTCCAGGTACGCTTCAGTCCCTTGCACGCGCACGGGATACGTCACGACCGCTCGGTCACTGCCCACCTGCTGAGCCGCGCTGCGCGCTGCGCTCGCCACGTCCAAGGCGCGCGCTTCGAACCCGTGATCGGGACACACCGGCCGCGCTTCACGCAAAAATAAAGCCGACAAGTACGGCTCGAGATCCGCCATCGTCGCCAGCGTGGAACGCGAGCTCTTGATGGGCGCACGTCGATCAACCGCGATCCCGGCCGGGATGGGCTCGAGCCGCTTCATCGGTGGACGCTCGAGCCGCTCCAGAAATTGGCGCGCGTACGGGCTGAAGCTCTCCACGAAGCGGCGTTGACCCTCCGCGTACAGCGTGTCCATCGCCAGGCTGCTCTTGCCCGAACCCGACACGCCGGTAATGACCACGACCTCGCCCGGCACGAGCTCGAGGTCGATGCCTTTCAAGTTGTGGGTTTCAGCACCCTCGAGAATTGTGGCTAGCATTCGGGGGCTGCAAGCTTGGGGCAGAACTCGCGAATCGCCAGGGGTATCTCACGGGATCCCCCCGCTACCCCGCTCAAAACCGGCCATGCAGCGGCGTGAGTTGCACCTTCGCAAGCGCACGGCATAGTGCTCGCCCCGCGCCATGGCCGCACAGAAGAAGAAGCAAGACCAAGGCGATCGACTGGTGTCGAAGAATCGCCGCGCGACCTTCGACTACAACCTCACCGAAACGCTGGAAGCCGGTCTGGTGTTGATGGGCAGTGAGGTGCGCGCGCTGCGTGAAGGGCCCGCCAATTTGGTCGAAGCCTGGGTGGAGCTCGACCGGCGGGGCGAGGCTTGGGTCAAGGGGATGCGTATCGCGACGCTGAAGCACGCCGCGTTCGCCCACGAAGAGGTGCGCACGCGCAAATTGCTCCTGCACAGCGAGCAGATTGAGCGGCTGCGCGAGAGCGTCATGCGGGAGGGCATGACGATTGTTCTTACGAAGTGTTACTTCAAGAACAATCGCGCCAAGGTGGAGATTGCCCTAGCCCGTGGCAAGAAGGACTACGACAAGCGCCAAACTTTGCGCGAGAAAGACGGCCTGAAAGAGGCGCGTGCCGCCATGCAACGAGGTCGTAAAGGATGAACGTCAAACTTTTCCTCGCAGCCGGTGGTGATGCCGCCATCGTCGAGAGCGACGGCGATCACGTCACGGTCCGTTCCAGCGTTGCCTCGCCGCCCGGTTCTACGCTCGCGCTCGTGCACGAAGGCCTCAACGTGCAAGTCAAAGTGCGCGGTTGCAAACGCTTGGCCGAGCCCGAATTGCCGTTCAGAATCGAAGGCCGTCTAGTGAGCTTGACCCGCGCGGGCCGCGAACAGCTGTTCGGCAAAGCCGACGCGTAGCGGTGACGCTTAGAGCGGGCCTCAGCGCGGCGTGAACACGACGCCCAAATCCAAGCCGAGCCACGCGCCGCGCAAGCGATTTAGATCGGTCGAGACGGCTTGAAATGGAACTTCGCGTAGCAACAGCCCCGCCTCGGCGCCCACGCTGAGCCGTAATTGGCGACTCAAGCGCGGCTCTAAGCGCACCAGTGCGGCGGCGCGCGCCGACCAGGTTTCGTTTTGATTTAAAATCGCGTCCACCGATCGGACGTGCCCGAGCCGAACCCACGCGGCCGCAACGTTCACGCCCAAGTCCAAGTCGAAGCCCTCGGCGAGCTGCAAGCGGTGGCTCGGCGAAGCCGACAATTCGAGCCATTCGGCCTTGGCTGCGTCGGGCGCGCTGCCCACGAGCCACGCGAAGCCCGCATCCAAACGCGAATGGCGCGCGAACGACCACTGTCCGAGTAAGCGCGGACCGGCGAGCGTTGCCGCCCCATTTGCCACGTCGACGAAAGCCAGGCTCGACCGCACCGCGAACGGGCCGTCGAGCGCGTGGCGCGCTTCCTGCGCGCGTGCTTCGGCGCGGGCCAACGCATCGACGCGCTCGCGTTCAGCTTGCGCTTGTCGCTTCTTGTGCAGCCGCCGCGCGAGCTCGGCGGCTGCCAGCGCGACGCGACGCGCGCTCAGCACACCGCCGCTCTTCGTGCCCGAAACCAAGCGCGCGCCGTGAAATTCACCGCGTTGCCAAAGCTCCACGCGCAGATCTTGGCCCTGCTGCACAACCCGGAAAAATAACGGCATCGGCGCGCGTTTGCCGGGCTCGAGCACGCTGACGTCCGACAGCTCGAGCGCGACCAAATGACGAGCAGCGCGCGCATCCAATAGCGTCTCCGCCCCGTCACTGATCTCGACTAGGACCTGTGTGCTCGCGGCACGAGAGGCATGCGTGCTCAGCAGGAGCAGCGCGATAAAAACCGCGCCCAGCCAGCGCTCAATGCGTGTCCGTGCCTGCCGGTCCCGGTGTGACGGGGCTTTGCTGCGACGGAGTTTCGTCGGCTTCGTCTTCGGGCTCTTGCTGAACTGCCTCGGACCTCGCCGCCGCGCCGGCATCCGCCACGCGAGCGGCAAGCGCCTTTTCGGCTTTGCGGAACTCGCCGAGCCGTCTGCCGTGGGGAAAATCGCGGGCATAGTCTTCGACCAACTGCGTAACGAGCTCGGCATTGCCTGCAGCAAGCGCCACGTCAATTTGGCGAGCGGCCGCATCTTCGGCGAAGTCACCCGCAGGTGACAAGCGCCGATACAAGGCAAATGCTTGCGCCGCGCCCGGTTCGTCCCCGGCCTGATCCAGCACGTTACCCAATGTCCACGCGGCCAGCGGGGCTTCCGGTGCGTCCGGGTGGGCCAACACTTGGCGCAGCGCGCTGATTGCCTGACCGCGTTCGCCGGAGGCACGCGCAATATCCACGAGGCTCATCAACTCCGAGGGTGATGCGTGCGAAATTGCCACGTCGAACCCGCCTTGTTGATCCAGCGCCCGACGCGCACCTCTAAAATCCCCGCTCTCCACCAAGCGCTGCCACTCGGCGACGGGGGCGGGCTGCGCGGCCGCATGGCGCGGGCTTGCCTCCAACTCATCGTACACGCTGGGTTCGCTGGCAGCCGCACCGGGGCTCACCGAGTGACGCGCGCGCGAATGCGACGCTTTCACTTGCGGGACGCCGCTGCCAGGCTCTGCATCCGTATTATTTTTCGTAGTCACTGCACCGGCTGCGCGCGCGATGGGAGCGGGCGGCTCGGCCTGAACGCCGGGCAACGCCTGCGGACGAATGAAGCGCGCTCCAACGAACACGCCCGAGCCGAATAGCACCGCCGACAGCGCGGGCGCCCAAACCCAAGCCAAAGTGCTGCGACGCGCCCTCGGCCCCTGCGCGCGTAACTCTGCCTTCAGGCGGCGCCACACCGCGGGCACTTGCTCGCTCGTCTGATAATCGCGCAGCGCGGCCCGCGGAATTTCCGGTAAACGCTGACGACTCACGAGCCGCCCTCCGCAAAAGCCGATACGAAGTGCTCAGTGAGATAACGCTGCGCGCGCAAAATGCGCCGCTTTGCGGTCGCGAGAGAACAATCAACGAGTTGTGCCACGGCTTCCAGACGATGATGATCGACGTAACGCAGCGTCCACGCGATGCGGTCATCCGCGGGTAACGTCTGCAACAAGGAGTACACTTGCGCCAAGAGCACGCGGCTCTCCGGATCGGCGTGCGGGGACGCTATCGCGTCCAGGTCGATGGGCTCTGGGCTGGCCAAGCCGAGCGAGCTCAACAAGCGGCGACGCCGTAAACGGGTGCGCACCAAACGCACCACGATGCTGCCAAGCCAAGCGCGGAATGCCGCGCCGTCACGCAGCTCAGCCAGGCGCTCGTTGGCTCTGAGAAAAGCGTCGTGCACGATGTCTTCGGCGTCGATGGCGGTGCCTTGAATGCGCACCGCCAAGTTGAGCGCAAAGCCCGCGTGCCGGCGGTACAACACCTCGAACGCGAGCAGGTCGTGATGGCGGGCGCGGCCGACGAGCTTTTCATCCTCGGCCGCGGAGTCCGAACTGCCATCAGCGGCCGCAGCACCGCCGGGGACTAGGCGCAGGCGGGGGGCGGCTTCGGGGGACACGGGGGCTCGGCTCGCTTTGATTAGGACGCAATGATGCCCGGTTTCGGCTCACGGTTCCGTCACAACGCTGCAACGTATCGTAATTATTACATTTTTATAAGCTGGACGCGAAAACATCGTTTTCGGGTGAGCCGCTTCTTAGTAGTTGAGCGTCTGGTCCAGGTTCCGAGCCCACTCAGGTGTGGGTCGGCAGAAGGAGTCTCAACATGTCGATTTCCAAGCTTCTTGCTCTGGTTCCCGTGTGCGCGATGGCGATTGCTTGTGGCGGCGGCGCCACCCCGGACGCAGCTGCCCCCGAAGGCGCCGCGGCTGCCGAGACCAAGCCGGCCGACGCCCCGAAGGACGAAGCCAAGCCCGCTGACGACGCGAAGCCGGCGGACGCTGCTCCGGCCGCTGACGCGCCGGCCAAGTGAGTTCTTAGAACTCATCGCCGTTAACCGTCAACAGCCAGGGAAGCGCAAGCTGACCTGGCTGTTGTTATTTTGTCTTCGGGCTGGGACGCCGAAGGCTGGGACGGGCGCGTTGTGGCGCGTGACCATCAACCCCTCTCTCTCAAACAGACGCGCGATTGCGCTTCATGCCGACGACCAAGCGCGTGCGGCCGATCAGTAATTCATCCCCGTGAATCAGCTCTTGTTCGCCGCGCACGCGAACGAACACGCCCGTGCGTGAGCCCATATCCGTCAGCACGACCGTGCCCGCCTGTTCTTCGATCAGGCAATGTTGCTCGTTCACGAGCGGATCATCGGGGAACACCAGATCGCCGATGGCCGAGCCGACTTGCAGCGTGTTGCCGCGAGCCACCACGCAGCAGCCGTTGGCGCCGCCCTCGAAGATTTGCAACACACGGAAGGACGACGGCCACTTGGGGGACGAGTAGAAATACGTGGGGGCGGGGTCGGGCCCGTCATCTGGCACCGGGTTCTTTTCGATGCGGAGCAGCTGATCGCCGACCACGAACTCATCACCGAGCTCCAGTTCGACCGGCGTGCGGATGCGCAAGAACACGCCATTGCCGCCCTCCATATCTTCCAGCCACAGCCGCTCTTCACGCACGTTGATGCGAGCTTCTTGCGGATGACAGAAGCGCTCGCCGGGGAGCGTAATGGCGCCCTGCGAGCCGATGACCGCCTCCACGCCCGGCGGATCGTAGCGCTCCGGCCCGCCAGAGAGCGAACGCAGCACATGGAGCGTGAAAAATGCCTGGGGCGCCGGCTCAACGACGGGCGCCGCGACAACCGGTTCGGGCGCCGGCGGCGCGGCTTCCGGCGCCGCAATCACTGGGAGCTTCGCAGAGATGGGCGGCTTGTCTTTCGCGCTCGGTTTGACGACGACGGCAGGCGGCTCGGTGAGCAGCGCGATGCCGCCGATCTCACGGCCAGCAAGCACGCCGTCGAAGCTACCGTTGCGCAGGAACATCACCATCTCGAGGTGCTGCGCTTTCATCAGACCACGCACGAATTCCGCGATGTCTGGCCGCGCCACGTGCTCGGCGTACGAGCGCTTATGACTCTTGATGACGCGCCCGCCGTCGGCAAACAAATGCGTGATGATGTGCGGCTGATCCAGACCGGAGTCTTCGGTCTGCACGTGGAACACCATCTCTTTGAATTTGATGTTGTTGTTGAAGCCCATCTGCGCGCGCCGAAAACTCGGCCGCTTCATCTCGGCTTCGAGCTTCGCGAGCTCGGCGGGTGCGTAGCGAGCAACAGCCTCACCCAGCGCGGCGTGGTCGCCGTCCACGCCCTCCATCCGTTCGAAGGCCAGCTGCGCGACGCGCGCGCCGGGATCGATGCGCAAGGCTTGGGCGAGCAACTGCTGGCCTTCGGCGTCGCTCGGACCGTTGGAGGCCCAAGCGCTGAGTAGCGCGACGGCTTCGTCGGGCCGCCCCTTTTCGACTAGCCAAGCAGCAACGCGCCCCGCTTGCGTGCGCAACGTGGATATGGAGGCTTCTGCCGTCATCGCTGAGGGAGCCGAGCCTAGCGTGCCGCGGCTCCCGTAACTAGCCCGTAACTAGTACTACTTAGTCAGTTCTTCAGCAGAAGCAGATCACGATCGGCGCGGGCGGACACTAGTAACGAGAGAGCCGGCGAAACCGGACGCCTGCTGCCTCGACAGTCGGAGGCGACGCGAGACGGGCCGGCTCACGCAGCGCCGAAAATTCAGCAACTGCATCGGCCTCTCGGGCTCGAGATGAAGGGATCAAGAAACACTCCGGCCGGCTATTGGCAAGTACCGGCGATGGGACAATCTTGTGCGAAGCAGCCGAGCAAGTAGTCCGAAAGGCAGTCGCACTTGCCGTTGCCACACAGGCTCTTGCACTCGTTGCCACAGCCGTTATCGAAATCATTCGGGATGTCGCACTTGGCGTTGCCGCACGTGCAGTCACTCGGGCAGCCCGCAAGTGACTCGCCGCCGTCGCAGATCAGGTTATGGTTGCAAACGGGTGTGCAGTCCTTGGGGCACGTCGTCAGCGTCTCGCCAAGCTGTGGTTCGCAGCTGCCGTTGCCGCAGAAGCAATCCTTCGGGCAGCTGACGGCGGTTTCCACTCCGTCACACACGCCGTTGAAGTTGCAAGCGGTGCAATCCTTGCAATTGGCCGAAGTCTCGCCCCATTGCGCCTCACACGTGCCGTTGCCGCAGAAGCAGTCCTTCGGGCACGCCATGGGCGACTCGAGGCCTTCGCACTTGATGTTGTTATTACACACCGGGCAATCACTCATGCAATTGAACGGCGTTTCACCGAACTGCGTCTCGCAGCTGCCGTTGCCGCAGAAGCAGTCGTTCGGGCACATTTGCCCGGTTTCTCCTGGACCGCAGAAGCCGTCGAAGTTGCAGTTGCGCCCGCACTCGAAGGGACAGTTGACGGAATCCTCGTTGCCGTCACAGATGCCGTCGTTGTTGCAGACGCCGCAATCGATGGGGCAGTTGAAGGTGTTCTCACCCGCTTGGCAGAAGCCATTGCCGCAATAGCAGTCCATGGGGCAGGCCTGCGCGCTCTCGAACGGCTCGCAGTAGTTGTCGTAGTTGCAGAACGCGCAATCTTGCGGGCAATTTTGGGTGTTTTCCCCGACTTGCCCGTCGCAGGTGCTGTTGCCGCACGAGCATTCATACAAGCAATTCTGATCGCCCGGGAAATCGCAAAAGCCGTTGCCGCAGGTGCTGCCACCGCCACCGCCGCCGATGTTGCCCACCGCGCCGAAGCCGGCCGAGCCGCCGATGTTGCCCACCGCGCCGAAGCCGCCGCCGCTGAATGCACCCGTGCCGCTGACTGCGCCCGTGCCGCTGACTGCGCCAGCGCCGGACGCGCCCGCAACGGGGACCACGCCGCCGTAGGACGGCAGCTCATTGCGCCCGCAGCCCGAAAGCGACGCCAGGACCAAGAGCCCGGCGGCGAACACACTCGACAACTGCTGCGAAATCTTAGTCATTGCTCTGCTTTTTCCCACGCAAGTAGCGCGCCAGGCTCTGAGGCACCCCGAAGCGATTAGCGCACCCGAGCCACTCACCAACTGCGAGCCCATTTTGCTCGTTTCCGGGCCGCTGTGCCAATTTAGTGTGATCTTGAGTGGCACAAACCAAGGCACGGCTGCCCGGCACAGCACGCCCCCCTCGGTTAATGTCCGGAGGCCGGAGCATCGATCAAGCCTTGGCGTGTCGGGAGCTCAGCTACCCAAAGGCGTTTCCCCACGGTGGACGAGGGCGCCTGTACCCTCGGGGATCGCCGCTTCGCCTAGTGGACCAAATTGGGCGGGGCGAAGGTGAAGCCCCAAGGATTGTCGGGATTAGTCAGCGTGCTGGGGAATTGCTTGTATTGAGGGGCAGCCTGAGCGGCAACGCGCGCTCCCACAGCGCGGCCGGCGCGGGGTCGGAGCGGCTGATTCAAGCCTGCGGCGGAGGACAAACCGAGGAGCTGCATGTACTGCAGCATCGCGACCTGCTGCTGCACCACGTAAGTATCGCCCTGACGCAGATTGGTGATGTACGTGTTCTGATTGACGTCACCGTAGTGGACGTCGGGCGGGCGCACGTCGTTTTGAGCCACAACCGCGACAGGGGCGGCGACGGGAGGAACGTCCGGTGCGGCGGCGACAGGCGCGACCACGGCGGGCGCAATCGCAGGCGGTGCGACGAGCGCGACGACCGGCGCGGGGGACGCGGGG
>JBDTYJ010000030.1:0-26239 GCA_040005755.1 Pseudomonadota bacterium | reverse complement strand
ATCGTCGCGGTCATGTCGATGGACCACAAGGCGTTCGCCTTCGACCATCGAGGGTTTGCCGAGGGGCTCCGCGGCCAGCTGCTCGAAGCAATGCGTACGGGCGATTGCGAGCCGCTCCGCGCGCTGATCGACCGCGAGCCGAGCGCATACCAGCATCCCGACGAACCCGGGCCGCTCGACCCCGAGTGGGAATCGATCATCGGAACGAACGATGTTCACGCGCTCGGTGATGTGGCGTTGACCAAGTATTACGAGCCGATGGACGACATCGGCGTTGATGGCGACTGGATGGCACTCGACGACATACTCGTTCGCTTCGGCATGCGCGCGCTCCTCCTTGGCGAACCGCTCGGGTCTCGCGAGGCAGGGGGGTATTTCGATCCCGGAAAAATGGGCTCGTATTTCCAAACCGAGGCCGACGTGCGTAGCAACCTGCGCCGGCTCGACGAGGCTCGGCGACAGCATCCGGACCTAGTAGAGAAAACGCGGTCGGTACGCGCAATGCTCGAACGCGCGGCTCAGGCGGGACGCGGCATTTACGCGACCTTCTAATTCCTTTCCGCCGCGGAACGAAGCCTTTTAAGGGAAGCCCGTCCGAGGTACGTCACGCGCGCTGAACTCCTCAAAAACAGCGCGGCCCGTCGACGAGCGGAAACTCGCGGCGCTGAGGGGCGGCGCTGCTGCCGCCCCGAACCGCTTAGCTCAAGCCTGCATCAGTTGGCCGCGACTGCACCCGGATGGCAGCTTAGGCTCGCAGCTTCGGCCGCGTCGAGCATCAGGTTTTCGACCGTTTTCTTGCTCTGCGCCTGCTTGGTCTCCATCTTGGCAACGAAGGTCCACTGAAACTTGCCGCGCTCCGACGGGATGCCCGCTTTGTCGATCTCGATTGGAACGTTCTGAAGGCTGAAGTCCACCGTTGCGTCGGCGTCATGTTGCCAGGAGGGCACGGATACCGCGAACTCGGTTTCCTTCCCAGCCAACAGAACGCCACTCTTTATCTTGCCCACGTCCAGTTGCGACACCTCCACCTCTTGGCCGTTCACGTTGACAGTGAGGTACAGGTCGCCGAGATGCATGACCTGCCCGGAATTGTTCATGAACCTGAGCACGAAGGTCAGCGTCTTGGGCTCGTAGTTGACGCCTGTGCGCGTGGTGACGACGTATGACTTCTTCGCGACCTGCCCATTGTCCACCTTAATCAAGCCGCCGAGCAACCCACCGCTTGGGGCGTCCGCGCCCTGAACGCATTCCTTCTTGGCCTCGTCAGATACCATGAACGCTTTCGGCACCACGGAAACGATGATCTGTTTCTGAGTTTGACTTTCCGAACCCTGTTGCACTGGTTTGACGTTCGGCACCGTGAAGGTGACCACTTCATCCGTGGTCGTCGCCGAGGGAGCCTGGGCTTGCTGCTGGCCCGCTGCGCAGGCTCCCAAACAAACAGCCAAACACAGCCCGGCCGCGCCGCTCGTGAAGGCAGACATTTGATTATTCTTCAAGATGAACATCCTAGCTACTCCAATTCTGAATCTAATGACCCGCGGACTATAAAGAAAGCCGCTCTACTGAACGAGCAGCGCCAGATCCCGCCGCCGGTACCCGATATCGTCCCAACAGCTACGTGACACGGACACGCAACCTTCCCGTTTCGCCTGATTAGCCAACGGCTCGAATCAGAAATAACCCTCATCCTTCCCGAGCAATGTTTCGTTCTCGTGAACAGCAGGTGTCCAATCGAATAAATCGAGTTCAACTAAAGGTCGCTGCTCGCCAACCAGCTAGGCTGTTGCCTTGAGCCCGAATGTTGGCGCAAGGACATGACGCGGCACTCGAACTGTTCATTGACGCGCGGCCGGAGGAGGTAGGCGCTGCCCGTCCCAGCAGGCTTCAAGTGGGCAGCGCGCTAGTCATTTTCGCATCTGTGCTCCCTTCGAGTGGTAGACACCGCAAAGGCGCCTGATCGGATGGACCCGCTTTTTCCACGCAATTCGCAGTTTGACTGCGCAACACTCAGGGGAGGGGTGGGCGGGTCATTCGCTGATTCGAAAACAGGGCGCACGCTGAGTTGTCGCCGAACTGGCACCTTGCCAACACCTGGCGCGGGCAGTATTCATGTCGCGCCGGTGGGGATCCTGTTGGCGGGCGTCCTAACAATTCGAGGAGGAAACATGCGGAGCATGAAGTCATTGCTGATGGGCTGCACTTTGTTGTCTGGAATTTCCGTGTCGGCGGTTGCGTCCGCCGCGACGTTCGCGCCCCCGCCGCAGACGACCCCACACCTACGCAGCTACTCGAGCTTCGCCGCTTTGTGGGAGCAATGGGCGTACGCAACCCCCGCTGCAAATAACCCCGTGCTCGACACCTCGGGCGTTAACTGCGCGGTCAACCAACCCGTGCCCGGTGTCTTCTTTCTAGCCGGTACGTTTGACGGTAGCGCCGTCACGCGGAGCTGCACCGTGCCCGTCGGTACGTCGCTCTTGATTCCCCTGCTGAACGCCGCATACTTCGCGCAACAGACTGATCCGCCCGAGCAGCGCACGGAAGCGTTTGTCCGCTCGCAAGTAACGTGCGTTGAAAACGCGCCCGTCCTCGCGCTAACGGTCGATGGCCAAGCCCTAGCGAACCCGCGGAGCTACCTGGAAAAGTCCAGCTTGTTCTCCGTCAACTTGCCCGCCGGCAACATTTTCGGTGTCCCGCCGCAAGTGCTGTCGCCCTCGGTAGATGAGGGTTATTTCGCGTTCGTGGAGCCATTGACGCCGGGCGCGCACACCGTGCATTTCACGGCCACCTCCAGCACTTGTGGCATCAGCGAGAACGCGACCTACAACCTGACCGTGCAAGGCACGGTGGGCATGCCCCTGTCCTGCTCTGGCAGTCAGCAACTGAACCTCATGAACCTGGACATCCAGACCACTGGCGTGGCGCTCACCGTGTCGGGGAACTGCAGCGTGCGAGTGAGCAATAGCGTGTTGTTCGGAGGCACCGCGGCGATCGTGATCCACGATCAAGGTCACGTGATCGTCGAGAACAGCGTGGTTGGCGGCGGGCCCGCCACGGGCGGCTTCGCCTTCTCCGCCGACGCGCACGCTCATGGCGAATACCGCAATTCGTCCGTGCTCAGCCCGAACTCAGTGCGTGAGTTCGCGATCGTGAGCGATTCGGGCGGTAACGTCGCGTTTTAAGCGCCCTCGCGTCGCCGCGACGTCCCCGATGCCGTGCGCGCTCCCCTGAGGAGTTGCGCTCGGCGGCAGGGGAGGCTGGCCTTCAAACGGTAGACACCGCGCGCGCGGCAACGCGGACGGCGTTCAAAACGGCTGTAGTATGACGCGAAAGTCGACCGTTTCTGCTCTAACCTTGGCGAGCCCCAGCTGCGCTACTGGCGTTGCCATTGCCGTTGCTAGCCCGACCGACCCCCTCTCGCCAACTCATCCCCTCATGTTAATCCCCCGCGCCTCGCGGAGCTCCCCAAATCCACGGCCGTCGTTCGGCGCGTTAGCGCGAAGTCGGGCCGGGACGGGTTCGCGCTTCGCCGTAGTGCGCAGCGCGCGCTACTTCTTGTACCCAACGCTCTTGACGTTCGCCATCACGAGCGCATCGGTGGCGTTGCTGGGCGAGCCATTGGTCATCGCGCCTTCGAAGAAGGTGCCCCAGGAGTTGTTGCTGTTGTCGCCGCCGATGCCAAGCGCGATGCCGCCGGCGTTGCCCCACGTTTTGCCGCTGACGATGGCGCCGTCGTAGGCAGTGGTCAGATCGGTGGCAGTCGCGATATCGGCCGCTCGAATCGCGTATTTCCCGACTGGCGTGTGCAGGATACCGAGCGCGAAGTTCACGCCCATCATGGACGGGTTCATGGCATTCTTCGCGTTCGAACCGCCCGTGCCGCCTGCCCAGACGCCGCCCTCGAAATCACCCATGAACCAGGGCGCCGAGCCCGCGCCCGAGCCCCAAAAGCCCTTGCCGAAGAAGACGGTATTCATGGTTACGTACTTCTTCGGGTCAGGGGAGACACTGCCGAAGTCCCAGCAGCACGCGGTGCCGGCGTGCGTGCCGTCAACGAGCTCGTAAATGCCCTGATCCTTGTTGCCCGTCGCCACGCCTTTGGCCATGACGTTCAACGGAGTGCGGTAGCCCTCATACTCAGCCATGTACAAGGCATAAACCTTGTGCCCGCCAGCGGTGAGGGAAAGCTTGTTTGCGGTTGACTCGTAGTCGTCCTCTCCCGACCGTGTGCCGTTGCCTGGCGGGCCTGCTGGCCCGCGCGAAAGATCGTTGCCGTTGCCGGACTGGTCATACAACTTGGAGACGGTGCACGTGCTGCCCATGCAGAACGCGTCCTGTGCGGCCGAATCCGCATAGCCATCGGCGGTCATGCCGATGTCCTTCGTCATGCCGCCAGTGCCGGTGTTCGTGCTCGAGCTCATGTTCCGCACCTGGTACAGGGGCCCGACATATTTGCTCGATAGCGCGCGCACCATGCTGTACGCGGCGCCGCATGGCGTGCTCGCAGTAGCGTAGATATCGCACGGCCCGGGGCCCCTCGTGGTGGAACCTGCGCCGCCCGCGCCCGCGGTGCCTGTTGTGCCCGCCGTGCCGACTGCACCGCCGCTGCCGCCGGCAGCCGCGCCGCCCGCCCCGCCGCCCGAGGAACCGCCGCTGCCGTCCGACGGAGCGCTCTGCAGTACGATGGAGCCCGTCGTGCTTGGCCCGCTGCCCGTTGGCGTCACCGTCAGCTTATTGCCCGCGACGCAGTATGAGTAAGCCGATTTGTCCTGAGTGATGGTGATCGCGTTGGCCGCGGCCGTGTAATTGCCCATCTTCTGGGGATCACTGGAGGAGTAACCCATTGACCCGCTTTGATTGACGGTGGCTGTGCAGTCGCAGCCGCCAGCCGCAGCGGGCATACAGGTCACCGCGCTGTAGTAAACGCCGGACATGTCATCGGCGAGCGCTTGGCAGGTCACGGGAGCGCCCGATAGAGTCAAGCAGGCCACCGGCAGGGACAGTTGCACCGAGCCGGTGGTGGTGGTGCCGTCGGTGAAGGTTCCGTCCGCGTTGGCGGCCCAGGTTCCGGTGACTTGCAGGGTGCCGCTGACCTGACCGGAGGGGCAAGTGAACCCGAACACCCGCTGCACGTCCAAGGGCCCCGCTACCTTCAAACAGGACGACGCCACCGTCCACTTGCCGACCGCGCTGCCGCCGCAGGGCGCGGGAGTGTTGCACGACGCGCCCGTGGCTCCCGCCGCGCCAGTGCCGGCCCCGGCCGCTGAGCTACCGCCGCTGCCGGCGCCCGCGGCGGAGCCGCCGGGATTCCCGGTAGAGGTGGTTGAGCTGCAGGCAATGGCCGCCAAAACCGACGCTACTGCCGGCACAAAACAACACTGGAGCTTCATCGAACGTGTCCTTCCACAGAGGGCGCTTCTGTCGTCGCCACACAGTGCAGTGACACGTGAGCTTGGATTCCATCTACATGGCCAAGCTAAAGGAGGCTTGGCGATAGGCGCGGAATCTTCTCGTGAGTGCGGTGCGCCGACGGTGCAGGAACTACGTCGGGCCAAAACAGGCTGCGCCGCCGCCCGGAGCAGAGCGCCGACTTCCGGCGCTCGTTTCCTGGGCGGATGGCGACTCAAGCCAACCTGTTCGCGTTCTGAATGCTCAGATGCGAACCACCGACGTCAGTTGTTGACCGTCGCGTTAGGCGTGTATTTGTTCACGCTCGGGTCGTTCAACCACGTCCAAACGTCATCGGGCGTCCAGGTGCACGGGCACCCGGGTGAGCAGTTGCCCATGGGGTGCGTTGAGTCGCGGTTTGCGCACTCATCGTACAGGCTGGACGTGCCGTCCGTCGTGGCGTTGCCGTGCCCGGATTGGTCCACACACCAACGAATCGGATGTCCGCTCGAACAACCGGTGTAGTCCGTGCAAACGTGCCCTCCGGGGTTGATGTATTTGCCCGGGTTCGGCGGCCTCGGCGGCTCGGCCGCGCTCATGCCAGTCGTGGAGGAGGAAACGTTGCCGGTTTCTGACGTCCACCCCGTGCATTGATTGTTTTTAACGAATCGATCGCGAAGGCCCTGCCCAGCGCCGATCGTGCACGTGGTGTCGGTGAGACCGGCCTTCTGCCAGATGGCGATGGGATCGTTTCCCCCCTCGCAACCGCTGAGAACGGCGCCTTCGAAGATGATGGCCGCCCGGAACGCGTAGCCCACACCGTCAGTTGCCGCGCTTGCACGGGCACATGCCAACGCATAGCTCATTCCACCACCCCAGCTAAAGCCGCTGGTGATGATGTTCGTCATGTCGATGCAGTAATTGTCGGTAATCTGCTTCACCATGTCGTCGGTGAACTTGAGATCCCCGGCGTTGTTCCAGCCAGCGCCGATCGAATCCGGCGCCACGAAGAACATGCCGTTCTTCGACTTCCGCTGGATGCCGTAATAGGCAGTGAAGTATCCGTTGTCGCCGCCGGTGTCTTGAGCCGCTGCGGTGCCGCCGTTCCAATGGAAGCCGAAGAACAAGGGGTACGGCTTGGTATTGTCGTAGCCGTCGGGGAGGCGCATGGCGAAGCCGCGCTGCGCGCCGCCGCTCGTGATTTTTACATAGCCGCCCTTACCGGTGCCATTCTTCGGACCGCCGGGCGTCGCGGTGGCGTCCTCACCAGGGATTGCCCCGAATGTCACGGTGGACGTCTGACCGCAGCCCTTGCTCTTCATGCCCACCAGCACAGTCCCGCCGCCGCTGCCGCCGCTGCTCGTCGCGCCGCTCGCGCCAGCGCTTCCGCCGTGGCTGGTGCTGCCGCCCGAAGCGCCACCAGCGCTCGAGCCGCCGGCGCTGCTACCAGCAACGCCTGAACCGCCGGACGAGAACGCGCCCGCGGTGCCTGTGCCAGTACCCGCGGTGCCAGTAAACGAACCCGCTACGCTTGACGCACCCGAGCTGGCCGCGCCACTGACGCCGACGCTTCCGCCTGAGCTCGTCGCGCCCGCTGCCCCCGAGCCGGTGCCCGCGCCGCCGCCGGCCGAGGTGGCCGAGCTCGCACATCCGATGGCGCCCAGCGCGACGAGCAGAATGAAACGCGCCGGTGTTGGACAGCGCCACACACGGACCGAGCTACGACTATTGTCCACCATATCTGCAAATCCTTCAGGGTTCGGCAAGGAGTTGTTGGGCGAACCCTTTTAAGAGTGCCCTCTGCTGCGGAAAACGGCCCAAGATCTTTGACTCTCGTGCCCCTTTGACGACGCCGAGCTTCCACTCTCTCACGAAAAAGCCGCCATCGTTACAACTGGTCGGGGTTACTATTGCAATACACCGCGCTCAGCGCAGCAAGCGGACGAATGCTGTCACGAATGGAAAATTGCCCCATGCGTTGATCTCCGGCTTGCGCCTCTCTTCAGCTCTGCCTTGGCGGGCGTGCTTCTTGTTGCACCCAGCGCGCGCGCCACGACGCTGTGAGAAATCAGCCCAGTTCAGCAGCCGTGCAGTGACGCTCAGCGCGGTGAACAGATCCGCCACTGCCGAGTGCCCCAAAGCTACTCGATTCAAAGCCACGGATTCAGGCCGCCCCGTGTCCAATCAGGGTGGGAGTGTTCCAAACGGGTGGTGGGCGCGCACCTCGTCGTCGTTCGTTGCGGATGGCGTGCTTGGCGGCCGCCGCGCTTGCAGCGGTGTTGGTTTGGTTTTGGCCCGCGCGACGCAACTATTACTCTCAGCGAGGCGAGGTGCGCTATCGGCTCAACGTGCCGTATCAAGCAGGTGTCACGGATCAGAAGCGGCAGCTCGACTTGTACTTGCCGCGCCGCGAGGCGCCTTTCCCGATTGTGGTGTTCGTGCACGGTGGCTATTGGAGTCCGCTCGACCGCCGTTGGCTGCAGGCGGTGCTGGGGTCGTTCGGCAACGTCGGCGTGTCGCTAGCCCAGCGCGGAGTAGCGGCGGCCATCATCGGATATCGACAATACCCGATGATTCAGCGTGCGGACGATTCGCTGGATGACATCGCTACTGCGCTGCGGTTCGTGCGTGATTCGTGTCCGACATGGGGTTGTGGCCCACTGTTTGTCGTTGGTCACTCGGCAGGCGGTCACTTGGCGTCGTTGCTCGCGCTGGACCCACGCATTCTGGCGCGTCACGGTATCGAGGCGAACAGCATTGCCGGTTTCGTGTCCATCGATGGCATCTTCGATCTAGCGGCGGCGCTTCCCGCGTTTACTGCTGAGCAAGCCGCGGTGATGCGCCAGTTGTTCGGAGGCGACGCGCGCGAGCTTGCCAGCTATTCACCAATTTCGTACGCCCGTGCCCAGCACCCGCGCTTGCTCGTCATTGACAGCACTGACGACGCAGCCGTCTGTCGAGCCGCTTTTCGGCAGATGAGAGCGCGCATGACGGCGGTGGGCAGCTCCGCACAATTTATGGAGTTGCCGGGGTTGGGTCACAATGAAGCGATTGTCCGCGTTGGTATGAAAGACGACCCCATCGTGCCGCTGTTGCTCGCGTTCATACGTGGATTTTCAGCGGCCGACCCTGTGCGTTAAACGGTGTCGTCACAGGTTTGACGCGGCCGATCCGGCCCGGAGGCGCCCCGTTCCGATTGGAAAAGGCGACCTCGCTGGCAGTGTGATATCCGTGCGCGGTGGTCAGCAAATCCGATCCGGCCAGCACTGTCGATGCAGAGGCAGAGTCGGGACAAGCCGCCAGTTTCGCAGAGCTCGCTTTGATTTCGCTGACGGGCTCCGCTGGAGCAACGCCCGTACCCCTTCGCTTTCAGGATTCGGAAGGGCTCACCATCGGCCGAGATGAACAGTGCGCGATCTACCTCAGCAACACCGATGTGTCACGGCGGCATGCCGTGCTGGAGCGAACGGACGCCCCCGCCGGCTTATTGCTGACCGACTTGAACAGCCGCAATGGGACTCGCGTCAACGGCCGCGCCGTACAAAGCGCGCGCTTACAGGCGAACGACGTCGTACGCATGGGCGGCTGCGTCTTCGTAGTGGGTGAGCGGCCGAGCTCGTTTGCCGAAATCGCGCCCGGGTTGCTCGGTGGCGCCGTATTGAAGCGAGCACTTTCCCCCTTGCTACAGGCCGCGCGAAGCGACCTTCCGATCGTGCTCGAGGGCGAGACGGGCACGGGCAAAGAAATCGTCACGCGCGCGATCCACGAGTGGAGCGCTCGGTCGGGAAAGCTCGTCGCAATCAACTGTGCGGCACTGCCCCAGGAGTTGGCCGAGGGGGAGCTCTTCGGTTACCGGCGTGGCGCGTTCACCGGCGCGGATCGCCCGAGCCTCGGTTTTTTTCGCAGCGCCGACGGCGGAACGTTGCTGCTAGATGAGATCTCCGATTTGCCGCTGCTGCTACAGGCCAAGCTGCTGCGCGCGATCGAACAAAAGGAGGTCCAACCGCTCGGCGAAGGCCTGCCCGTAGCGGTGGATGTGCGCATCGTCGTGGCCGGGCAAACGTCGCTGCTCGAAGCCGTCAAGCAGCAGCAGTTCCGCGGTGACTTGCTGGCGCGGCTGAGCGGAATCACCCTGCACTTGCCCGCCCTGCGTCAGCGCCGTGAAGATGTGGTGCCGCTCTTCATCCACTTCATGCGAGAGCTGCGACCGGGTCAAGCGCTGGAGCTCGAGCCGGAGCTGCTTGAGCGCCTAGTGCTCTACGATTGGCCCTTCAACGTCCGGGAGTTGCTGCAACTCGCGCGGCGGCTCGCCGTGCTGCAGGGCACAGAAGCGGTGCTGCGTGCCCAACACCTACCGCCTGAAGTTGGGCCGGGAGCTGAACCGAGCGCGTCGAAGGCGAGGCCCGCTGAACCCGCGTCAGCAGTCGACCTCGGACGTCTCGTCGACGCGCTGCGGGCAACGTCAGGCAACGTCACCCGCGCCGCGGCCGAGCTCGGCATTACCCGCCAGCGCGCTTACCGACTGCTGGAGGAGCACGCGGTGGATCTCGCCGCCCTCACCGGCAAACGCCGTCCCAGTCGCTGACGGTTGTACGGCGGACGTCCACGGACGTCCACGGGACGTGAAACCGCGTTAGGGCGTTGGCCCGAGTGGCCGTCTAGACGGGCGTTTCCGGCTCATTGGTTCGAGCGTGCTTCGGGCATGCGCGTTGCAATCGCGGGCATTGGAGAATGTCAATGCGCGTAATCCGCTCGAGCCTCACGTCAACGATGCGAATCCTGATGCTGCCGATTGTGCTTTGCAGCGCCCGTTCCGCGAACGCGCAGGCCGCTGAACCCACGTCCGCGGCCACGGTTGCCGCGCCTGCGGACGAGAATTGGCAGTTCGAATTTCACGGCTACATTCGCGCGCCAATGTTCGTGGGGCTGGGCAAGCGCGACAAGCCCTCGCCCGGTCAAAGCTCCACCACACTTCATTCTCCCATCATTCCAGATAGTCAGTACTTGAGCTGGCAAAGCACTCCGCACAACAAGACGGACTGGGCTGAGCTCTACTTGTCGGTGGGCAACTCCTTGGCCAAGGGCACGGTCTCCTTGCAGGGCTACAACTTCTCCCAAGGCTCGTTCAGCGATCCAGTAAAGCAGCTGGGCATCTCCGATGGTTATGTGGATCTCACCCCGAGCTTGGGTTACGAAAACGTACGCTTGGCCTTGCGCGCTGGCGCCTTCTCCAACAAGTACGGTTCGGCGGGCCGGTACGACGCGGGTGAATACGACACGTACATGTTCGGCCGCGTGCACAACGACGGCGAGGCGCTTCACGTCGATTTCGACATCGACGAAAAGAACTCACTTTGGCTCGAACACGGGATTGGCATCAAGAAACCCGATCCGAACCAATACAACAACGCCCGCTTCACCATGGTGCATCACGCGCACGTCGGGTTCAACCACGGCGCGGGTTTGCAATTCAGCGCGCATTACCTGGACTCATGGGCTCAGGAGGAAGACCGCAACATGAACCTGGACCCGACCACCGGGGGCACGTCCGTCAGCCATGTGCCCGACGGCAAGATGTGGGTCGGAGGCCTCGACGCGCGCTTCGATTTGGGCGCCTTCGGCTACCTTTACGGCGCATATTCGCATATCGGCTTGAAGAACGCGCTCACGGTGGGGCGCGCAATCGAAGTGTTGCACGCGTCGGGCGGCGGTGAGTTCGGCTTAGGTGTGGTCGAAAATTACCTCGGCCTGAGCTGCGTGAATGACGGCGCCGCTCAAACACCGACGTTCAAGGCCGGGGAAGCTTGCAGCAAGGGCAACGGCAGCGTCGACAGCCTGCTCGCCCAATACGAGTTTGGGCTGACGAATTTTCTGCAGCAGTCCTCCGGCGGTCAAAAGTTCTGGGGCGAAGGCGCGGATCTGACGGTCAAGCTGTACGGCATGTACAACCACGTCAAGAGTGACGTGGCTGCGAATGACGGCATCCACAAGTTGAAGTTCGGCACGGATATCGCGTACTCGGCGTTGCCTTGGCTGACGGCGGCCGTGCGCTTCGACCGCCTACAGCCCAACAGTCGGATCCCCGAGCAGTCGTTCGCGATCCTTTCGCCTCGCTTGGTGTTCAAGTCGAAATTCGTGACCCGCGAGGCGATCACGCTGCAGTATTCGCGGTACATGTACAATCGGCGTTCGTGCCCCACGACCCTCTCCGATGGCGTTGAGACGGGCAGCCCGGCGGACAACGCGTACACGCCAGGTCAAGAGCGTTGCGTGCAGCCGCCGTCGTCGCCGGTTCCGCCGGACGGCTTTGGGTCCACTTGGCAAGGGTTCTCGAGCCCGGCGCGCGCCGCCCCAACGACTCGCCCCGACGAGAACGTGTTCAAGATTGAAGCGACCATGTGGTGGTGAGCCGGGTGCTTTGCTCCAGCATCCCGAGGCTGTATAATCACAGCCTTGGCCAAGCCGGATGGGGAGGAACCGCGAGACTTCAACCGGTTTTTATCGGTCGGAACGGTGCTGCGTGGCAAGTATCGGATTGACGGCGTGATCGGCACCGGCGGAATGGCCGTGGTGTACGCGGCCACTCATCGCAACCGCAAGCGCTTCGCCGTGAAGATGCTGCATCCGGAGGTATCCGTTCGGCAGGAGATCCGTGCTCGCTTCATTCGAGAGGGTTACGTCGCCAACTCGGTTGAGCACGCGGGCGTGGTCTCCGTTCTGGATGACGACATTACGGACGGTGGCTTACCGTTCTTGGTCATGGAGCTGCTCGAAGGCGCCACGGTTGAGGGTTTGGGTCAGCGTTCGCGGCTCTTGCCGCTGCGCGAGACGCTCTCGATCGCGAATGACGTGCTGAGCGTGCTGGATGCCGCGCACTCCAAGAACATCATTCATCGCGATATCAAGCCCGCCAATCTATTCGTGACGCGGCAAGGGCAACTCAAGGTGCTGGATTTCGGGATTGCTCGGCTGCGGGATACAACGCTCGACGTCGAGGCGACCGGCACTGGGGCGGCTCTCGGCACGCCGGCATTCATGGCGCCGGAGCAGGCACTCGCGGTCGCCGGTGGAATCGACGCGCGCACCGATCTGTGGGCGGTGGGTGCCACGGTATTCACCATGCTCTCCGGTTGCCTGGTTCATCCCGGAGGCAACGCGCGCCAAGTGATGGTGCGGGCGGCGACCGAACCCGCGCCCTCGCTCGAAAGCGTTGCCGCCAACCTGCCCGCCGCCGTGGTCGACTGGGTCAACCAGGCGCTCTTGTTCGACAAGAGTGCGCGCTGGCAGTCGGCCGCAGCAATGCGTGAGGCCTTGGCGCGCCTTCATCGTGAATTGTTTGGAGATTTCGAAGCAGGTTGCGCAAAGCGCCTCTTCGAGGGTCCCGCTGAGCACGCCGGAACTTCGCTCACTCCGCAGGCGCCCGCTGGCGGGCCTCCTTTGGCCGTGCACCAAACGACGCGCTCGCTGCAGTTCTTTCCGAGTAATCCCATCGGGAGCCCATCACCTCCTCTGCCGCCGGTCAGCCTCGCATTAGGGCGAGCGCGCGGGCGGCGGGTGCCTTTGGCGCCGATCGCAGTCGCCGCAATTGCGCTTGGCGCTGCGCTAACATGGGGATTGCTGCGCCGGGCGCCTGAGGTCGGGGCGTCTTTCGCGCCGACGCTTACGTCTCCAGCCACGCTTGCAGCGCGGCTCAGTCCCAGGCCATTGTTTGAGATGCCCGCTGAAGCGGCGCCGCTACAGACGGCAGCCCTTCGCAGCGTCGCAACAGGCGCCCCAGTTGCCGAAGCGACTCGAGCGCGCGCTTCGCTGCCGCGAGCCCGCACTCCGAAGCCGCCCGTCGTCAGCACCAGCCCTTCGAACGCAGCCCCAGCTGCGCCGATTCACGTTCCAATCGCCGCGCCGCCCGCCAATCCGTTGCAGATCGAAATTCAGTGAAGGGCATGAAGCGCGGTCGCCGACTCCGCTGGCTGGTTGTCGGGCTTGCCGCATGCGCGCTCACCCGCCAATCGCCAGCCGGCGCGCAAGTGCCGGGCGTTGCGTCCCCGGTGGCGCCCGTGCCGAGCGCGAGCGCCACTGGTCCAGGTGCGCCGTTACTGACCAGCCCAGCGACCGCCGGCTTGCCAGGCGCAGTGCCGCCGGCTCCACTGGCTGATTCCCTCCAAGGCCAAGCAAAAGCGGACTACGAAGCCGCGCGTCTGCTTTACGACAGCGGCGACTATGCGGGCGCGCTACTGAAATTTCAGAGCGCCTATCGAGCTACAGGCGATCCGCGGCTGTTGTGGAATGCGGCGGGATGCGCAAGAAACCTGCACAACTACGCGAAAGCCATGCTCTTCGTGCGCCAGTTTTTGGCCTCGCAATCTGCGCTCGTGACGCCGGAATTTGCGGCCCGCGGCCAGGCCTTTCTCGATGCCGCAGAGCCTCTGACCGCGCCGCTCGAGATCGAATCGAACCAGCCGAGCTCGTCCGTGTTTCTGGACGACGAGCTCTTGGGCACGCCCGCGCAAGCGTCGCAATCGCGAGTTGACCTCGGCACGCATCGCCTTGTCGTCCAGGCGCGCGGCTATCAGCCGTACAACGAAACACTCACGGTCCTCAGCTCGACCACGCTGCACGTGACGGCCACGCTGCACGCGCTGGTTGTGCCGCTGCCCGTGCGGCCCGCTCGGCCGCATCAGGATCACCCGAATCATGGTGCGCGTGCTTCGCTGCTCCCTACTTGGGTTTGGATCACCGGTGCCAGTGTGGTGCTGGCGGGCATTGCGACGGCGAGCTATTTCATTTTCAAGCCGTCTGCGGCGTCAGGACCGCTGCCCGGGTCAATTGCTACCTTGCGCTTCTAGCGCACCGAGATCGCATGCCGCACCACCTCCTCAGTCGAGCATCGGTCCCGCTCCTATTCTCGGGGAGCTGGCTCTGTTTGGGATCGTGTGCGCGTGAGCCACCGCCCGGGGAGGTAATGTTGCTGATCACTACGGATCTAGCCATTCCTACGGATGCCGATACCTTGCAGGTGGTGGTCAAGCGTGCCGGCGATAGCAGCACAATCTCCTGCGAGTCTTACCCGCTCGGCAGCGACGCGGCCGCGTCTACCGGAACGGAACACCTGCCGGGCACCGTGGCGCTCGTTTCGAGTGAGGCGGCACGCGGCCGCGTGCAGGTTCATCTCGAATTGCTGCGCGGCGGCTGCGATCCGGCGCTTTGCGCGGGGTGCCGTAGCGACGGCTCGACAGGGGTCGTGCGCGTGCAGCGCGACGCAGAGCTCGAGCTTCCCAAGCAAGGCCTCAAGCAACTGCCCATGCCGCTCGACTTTTTGTGCGCCGAAGGTAGCTCGGACACCCCGTGTCCGACCGGAACGACTTGTCACGCGGGTGAGTGTATCGACGACAAGATCGCGAATTCTTCGCTGCTGCTCGACTATGTCGCCGGGGCGAATGCGCCGCCTGCCGCGTGTTTCGATGTGCTGACCTGCTTCGCCGGTATCAACGGCGCAAATTCCACTCTTCCGGAAGTGGATCCCGCGCTTGGCGGGCGCTGTTCGGTGAAGAATTCAGCAGCCCAAGGCGCAGTGAACGTCAACGTCGCTCTGGTCGTGAACAACTCGGCGGTGGGCAACTATGGGGTCTGCGATCCCTCTTCCGCAAAATGCCTGGTTCCGCTCGATCACGGTCCAGCGGGTTGGCAGACCCTCACCGACAGCCATAACGTGCCCGTCGCGATTGGCCTACCCGACGCGGTCTGCCGGGCGGTTGGCAAGAGCGTGTTGGGCGTGGCGATCAGCCGCGCATCTGCCAATTGTTCGGCCAATAGCGCAGTCGCGGGTTCGTGCCCCAAGCCGGATGCGTGCGTAGCCGCCAGCGCCATCGCCTGCCCTCCGGACTGGGCTGGCTTCTCGTGTGGCACGGCACCGTCCCCGAGCGTCGCGCGGCAGGACTATTGCGGACAGGTCGGCACGACTCCCGTGTCGGGACCGGTTGTGCCGGGACTTTGGTGCTGCAACCACAACGATGCCGTGCATACCGACCCGTTGTTGATCGACGACATGTCGTCGGGGCCTCTCATCAAGCTCCCAGTTCCGCCTCACTCCACTGCATTGGCGGGTAGTTGGTACACCGGTGGGGACGACATCAACGCGGATCTCTCGCCGCCGGTGGCTCCGTCCCTGTTCCTATATCGAGCCATTGAGCCGCCGGCGCGGCCGACTGATGGCCCGACCATCCGCCACGCGGCCTGCCTGAGCTCAGCTCGCGGAATCAATGGCTACGTCGCCCTCGAAGGGTTCAACTTCTTCGTCGCGCCACCAAATAACGAGCCAGTGCCGTTCGACGTGAGTCCCTACAGTGGCATCAGTTTCTGGGCTTACGCCGCGCCCGGGAAAATCCTCGACGATGAGGGCAACGCGGTCGTGCCAACCGAGGTGCGCGTCACGTTCCCCAACGTGGATACGTTCACCGAGAACACCTCAACCTGCGTAACGCAGGCAGGACGGGATCAATGCGACCACTTCGGCAAGCTTTTGACCCTGACCAAGGATTGGGTCCATTACTTCGTGCGCTGGGATCAGCTCGCGCAGGGCGGCTTCGGTTATCGAATAGCGGCGGGCTTCAACCAGACGAAAGTCTACGCAACCGGCTTCGAATTCCAGGGGCCGGGCGCGAGCACTCGCTCGCTGCCCTTTGACTTCTGCGTCGCGCAGATCGAATTTACGCAGCCCTAAGCTCGTGGGTATTAAGGCGTGAGTTCGCTCGTGAGCAAGTCGACCAAAGGCTGATTGACAGTGGTTGGATCTGGCAGGCCCTGATTCCCCGCGTAGATGCCAAAATCGTCACCGTGGTATTCGTTGTACGCGAAGTGGAGGTTGTTCGCCTTGAGCAGGTCGAGCATGTCCTGGGTCCAGCGTATGCCCCCCTTTTCGCCATCGAAGGTGGGGCGACCAGTTCCGAAGTCAGCAACGTACAGTGGCACGCGCTGCGCTGCGCCCCAGGCGACGAATGACTCGAGGTAGCGCGCTAGATTCGCCTTGGTTCGGACGGGCACCACGCCATCGTTTGCATCATACTTCCAGAACGCGAGCCGGAACTCTGAAAGCGCTTTTGCCGCGCTATGCTCACCCTTGAGCCAGCCCGTCACTTCATAGGTGTAGCTCGAGATCACGGGGAACGCCAAATCGCTGTTCGACAGATTCGCTGGCGTGGTGCTGCCGCTGATGCTGATTGATCGCTTCCCCTGGTGCGCATCGGTCTCCACGGCAACGGCTGCGCCGCAGCCCGTGCAATTCGTATCGCTGCCGTCGTACTGATAGAGATACCAACGCGAGGGATCTTCGAGATCCTCACTCAGCACTGTGCGGACGAAATTTAGGTCCTGATCATACTCCTCGACCACGAAGTCATCGAAATACACTTTGCCGAGGTTGGTGTCCGATTGCAGAACCGGCATGCCAATTTGGTCTTGGGCATCGCTAATCCGGTACACGAAGCTCTGCTTGGTCCAGCTCGTTTCGTACGGTGTCAAAGCAACGGCCGACGCGGGTGGAAGGCTGTCCGGTTGTGGATGAACAAACTCCAGCTCACAGCTCCCGTCGGGGCAATTGTCGTCGAAATCCACGATACCGAGCTGGGTCTCGTCCGGGTAGGAGCCGCCGTCTGCTTGGTACCCGGTTGGAAGCAGCTGACTCACGTAGCGCCACGGAACGTCAGCCGCGAATCCGTAGAGCACGTTCGGATCGTCCACTTGGAATAGATCCGTGGCGCGGGGCGCCACACGGTAAGTGCACGCCGCACCACCGGCTAGCTCGACGATCAAGAGGTGTCGCTGATCCGCCTGGCGAATTGCCGACACGAGTTGACCCGAGAAGGTGCGCCACTGCTCTAACGAACCCGAAGGGATTGGAGTGCTGAGCAGATCATAGCCGGCGATGACTGGCTCGGCAGCGTAACGGCCGGCAATCGCTTGCCACAGGGCGAGCGTGCGTTCCTGATACGCCGGGACATCCCAGAGAGCGTTGCCATCGCACGCCGTTTGCGCGCTCCCCGGAGTGGACCCGAGCGTCAAAATGAGGCGAATGTTCGAGGCCCTAGCCCACGATATATTCTGATCGAGCCAGTCGAATGCCTCAGGCTTGTAGCGACCGGGCGCGGCGTCGTCTTCGAACTGATCCCAGCCGAAATAGAACGCGATCGTGTTGACGCCCATCGCGGCGGCCTGTTCATAGTCGTGCTGGTCAGCGTAAGTTCCTGGTTCCGGGCGCGCTGCGCTGCTGGACGCCCAATTTTTGAATTGCACGCCGCGTAGCGACACCGGTTTCCCCAAAGGGCCAATGACCTGGTCCTCTTGCACGCGGAGCAGCTCGGAACGATCCGGTGCGCCCTCTTGCGCGCCCGCGCAGCCCCCCAAGACCAGGCCCGCACAGCACAGCACAGCGCGCAGCGGCGCTGGCGAGTAGAGCCGCCGCGAGTCGCGCGGGTGCGCGGAAGTACTCGATTTTTCCAGCATGAAACGCGGGTGACGTGAGCATACGCGGAATACAAGGCGATGTCCTCGGGCTCGAAAACGGCACAACGGCCGAGCCGGCCACCCGTGTCGGCACGCCGGTTGCTTGGATCGAACGCGGAGGCAAACCAGATGGACAATCAGACGTTAACGTGGGTGATCGTGGCCCTGGCGGCTGTGGCGGTTGTGGTCATTGCGGTCATTGCGTCACGCCGCAGGGCGCACCGCCGCAGTGCGGAGCTGCGGGAGCATTTTGGCCCCGAGTACGATCGCGCGGTCGCTGAGCACGGGGACTCGAAGCGCGCGGAACGCGAGCTGCTCGCGCGTGCGGAACGGGTCGAACGCATTCAAATCCGGGAGCTGAACGCGGCGGATCGCGCGCGCTATCACAGCGCTTGGACCGACATTCAGGCGCGCTTCGTGGACGATCCGGCGCTCGCGGTGTCCGACGCAAACGAGCTCATCGGTCGCGTAATGCGCGCCCGCGGCTACCCGACGGAGAATTTCGAGCAGCGCGTGGCGGACCTTTCCGTCGACCATCCGCTGGTCGTGCAACATTACCGCGCAGCGCGCTCGCTCGCTGCATCTAGCGGCGGCGCCCAATTAAATACCGAAGACCTCCGGCAAGCGATGGTTCACTACCGCTTCCTGTTTACCGATCTGTTGCAAGAGCCGGAGCCGCTGAGCCGAATGCGCGAATCACACGCATAATTCGCTGGCGTTGGCCGCCAGTCATGGGCCAAATTGCGCGTGCCCGCGCAGCGCGGCTTCAACCTGCGCGTCGAGCGGCGCCCCATGGGGCGCCTTGGCGGATGAGCGTTCCCACCGGTTCAGCCAACGGTCGTCGAGGGGTTGGGTAAGCAAAGCGCGACGGGTGGCGGCGGCGGTGGTTTCCCTTTTCGTCCCGGTCGCGCTGCCAGTGCCGACGTAGAACCCGCCCAGCAACAGCGAAACGCGGGTAGGCGTAGCCGCGCTGTACGTGAACAGCGTGCAGCCCTGGCCGTCTTCGCGCGCTTGGCTGCGCAATAGCGAAAAGGCAGCGGGCGTCCACAGCGTGGGATTGGACGAGGGCGAAAACGGGTCGAAGAAAATCATGTCCGCCGGCTCCCACTCTCCGCGCCAGAGCGAAACGGCGTCGCCCAGGTGCAGGTCCCAGCGCAACGAGCCCGAGCGCCAGGTATGCGTGGTCACGAGTTGCTCAGCTGCGTTCACAAAGGGCTGAAGGAACGGGAAGCCCTCTGGGTCGCACAGGGCCAGCCGCAGCGGCGCGAGATCGATTTCGAAGCTCACGACTTGTAATGGACGGCGCTGCGCGGCGCCGAGTTGGCGCGCGCAAGTCAGCGCCGCAACGGCGTTCGTGCCTGCGCCAAGCCCCACGTCCCAAACACGCAGCGGCGCTCCAGGTTCTTGCAGCTTCTCGGCCAGGCCGGACTGCGCGACGTACAGTGCCTGGGCCTCCTGCCACGGCCCGACACTCGGGTGCATCACTTCACCGTGAACAACGTTGCGCACGGCCCGCGCCCCGTTGCGTAGCGTGACTAGTTCGAAGTCACCGTCACGCGCCACCGAGCGGCTCCTTGAGGCGCAAGGTCAGGCGCTC
Organism: Pseudomonadota bacterium; assembly: GCA_040005755.1. Lineage (GTDB taxonomy): Bacteria > Myxococcota_A > Polyangia > Polyangiales > Polyangiaceae > PMG-095. The sequence continues at coordinate 6,759 of JBDTYJ010000030.1, read as the reverse complement.
GCGGAGCTGCGCGTAGACCGCGTTCCAGGTATCCGCAAGGATGGACGCGCGCAAGTGCGCCATCAAGCGTTGCGTGTGGTGAATGTTGTGGATGGCCAACCAGCGTACCCCCTGCGTGTGTCGACCGCGCAGCAAGTGATGAATGTAGCCGAGTGATTGCGTGTCACACGCCAGGCACGGACAACCCGGCTCCAGTGGGCCCCGCGCGTACTGCATGGCGGGGCGAAGGGTCTCGAGCACGCCCTGGAAGGTGTAGGCCCAGCCTTGCTGCGCCATCTTCGTCGGCAAAATGCAGTCGAATAGATCCACGCCACGATGTACGGCCTCCAGCAAATCGAGCGGGGTGCCGACCCCCATCAGGTAGCGCGGCTTGTGCGCGGGTAGCAGGCGCGTGCACAGGGCGGTCATCGTTTCACGCTCTTCGCGTGTTTCGCCCACCGCGAGGCCGCCAATCGCGAAACCATCGAACGGTAACGCAGTAATGGCGGCGGCGCTCTCTTCACGCAAGGCGGCGTGCACGCCGCCCTGCACAATGCCGAACAACGCTTGTCCATTCTTTAGCTTCGCGTGTGCTTCTAGGCTGCGCACTGCCCAGGCGTGAGTGGTGGCCATCCCGGCGCGCGTGGTCGCCTCGTCGGAGGTGGACTCGAGACATACATCCAGCGCCATCATGATGTCGCTGCCGATGGCCTGCTGCGTCTCGATGCTGGATTCTGGCGTCAAGAGGTGCCGCCGACCGCTGGGCAGGCGAAAGTGCGCACCTCGCTCGCTGATCGTGCGTTCGCCCGGTAAGGAAAAGATCTGGTAGCCGCCGCTGTCGGTCAACACGGCGCCTCGCCAACCCATGAAGCCGTGGATGCCTCCGAAGCTTCGGAACACTTCGGGGCCCGGTGCATCGAGCAAGTGATAGGTGTTGGATAAAATGATCGCCGCTGTAGTGCTTCGCGCGTCGTCCAAAGAAATATGGCGAAACCCCGCGTGTGTCGCCACGGGCATGAACACGGGCGTGAGAATGTCGCCGCGCCGAGTGTGCAGTATGCCGGCTCGCGCGGCCTGACCGCTGGTGCGCAGCAAGGAGAAGCCGACGGCCATGGCCGCGCATTCACCTCGCACTCGGTCACGCTGTCAATGCCAACGCGCGTGCCTCACTTTGCGCTGAGCTTTTTACGGGTGCGTTTGGGTCGCGGTCCGTGCGCGCGTTCATGCGCGGCCGTCAGCGCCGCTCTAACACTCGTGAGCTTGCTGCGCTTCGCGGTCGAAAAAAAAGCGCCAGGCCCTACGCAGGAACCTGGCGCTCACTTTCATTGCTAAGTGTCGCTACTTATTTCTTGGTCGTCGTGCTCGTCTTGGCGGGGGCGCATACCAGGGCCGTCAAGTCTGCTTTTCTTCGGCCTAGGTCATTCACGGTGCGGTTCTGGCCCGTGAATTGATCTTGCACCACGGTGCCGGTCATGAAGGGAGACAGTTGCGCCTCATTGCCGGGGAAACGCGGCGTCACCATCAAGAAGTTGAACGTACCCGTTTCTGGGCCGTGGCAACCGTTGCAGGTGTTGCTCGATGCGTGAAAGCGCGCGTCCGAGTTGGTGATGCCGGGAGCGTTCCAGTTGAATTGCTGGTTGAACACCGAGCCGGCTTGGAACGCCTGGTTTTCGAAGGTCAGTGGCACCGTGTGCGCGTTGGCACCCGGAACCTCTGCGATGATGGCCGCAGCGTTCTGATTCACGAAGTCCGCGAAGGTGGAGCTGCCGTTGAACTGGTTGTCCGGCGTTTCGGCCACCGGAATTTCGTCGAGTAAGCCGCTCGCTCCGAGTGCGAATGCGCGCAGCTCCCATTGGAAGGAGAGCGCAATCTCGTTGGTGCGAAGCTCCGCGAGTGCGCTGCCATTCACCGCACCCGGCGCAGCGTTCCGATCCGTGAACAGGCGTGTCACGCCCTCCAATGCCGCGTTGTACTCCTCGGAGGGGAAGGGGTGTGACGACAGCGCGTGCCAACGGTTGGCCCATGCTGTGACATCCTGCTGCGTCTTCGCAGGCAAATTGTACTCCACGATCACGGTGAATTGCTGGAAGTTGACGTTACCATTCACGCCGAAGACGAACCGGCCTTCACCGGCGTTGCCCTCTGCAAGGTTGCGCGTGTCGATGCGATTGACGATTGCCTGCAGGGTGAGCGGTGATTGGTCCAGATCGAGCTCCCCGGTCGGCGTTTTCGGCCAAATGTCCAAGAGCAGCTGCTGCATGGCGGGGCGCGCCGACACCGTGAAGCCGTTCACCTTTTGATCGCTGAGCCAGTGTTTGAAGAGCGCGAGGGTCATCGCCGGCGCTTGCTCCGGTGTGGGCGCCATTTGACGCATCAAATAGCCGAAGGACCAGACGCCCGCGGTTTGCGGAGCGCTGACCGCAAGAGCCTTCGGGAAGACCGGACCCCCAGCTGCGCCTCCGGTCCCTGGTTTGCCGGCCGTTCCTGGACTCCCGCCCATTCCTGGACTGCCGGCAGTTCCGGTGCTGCCGCCACTCCCGCCGCCGCCACCACCGAACCCCCCCGAGGGATCAATCATCCCGGCCGTGCGCACGGGGTCATCGACCACGCTGACGTCGGTGATCATCAATTCCCGGTGGGTAGTCACGAAGCAGCCCGTTGGCGCCGCGAGCTCGAACGAAAGCGCGCCGCTCAGCTGTTCGAAATCGAACTTGGTCGGTGAGAAAGCGTCCAGCTGGAAGGGAATGCTGTGCACGCCCGGGTCGGCGCTGTCCGAACCGGTGACGTCCGCAGCGAACGTGAGCTTTTGCCCGGGCGTCGAGCTCTGGAAGCTGGGTTGCTCGAAAACGCTCGAAATGCCTAGCTGTGGCTGGTCGAAGAACGCTTGATATTGCTTGGCACCGCACGCGCCCACGTCGTTGTTTTTCACCGTGATCGCGTAGTGCACCGTCGTGTCGAACGGCACGGGCCCACCCTTGACCGGGTTAACCGTAAACGTGGACGGGTGCCCAATGCAGGAAAGCGCAGTCAAGGTGCCCGCGTTGATCGCCTGTGTGGAAACGAAGACTTCATCGATGATGCCGTCGAAGAATTGCGTTTGCGTGGTGGCACCAATGCGAAGCGGCGCGAACACGTCGCGCACGCTGCCCGCCCCAAACACCTGACCAAACTGCTGGCCGTTGATGAACAGGAACACGAAGGTGCCATCGAACATGCCGGCCACGTGGGTCCACGTCTTCGCCTTGATCGGTGCGCTCGAGATGATCGTTTTGCCGTTGGCGAGCACGACGGACATCTCGATGTTCCCGTTGTGGATGCCGAGCGAGAACGCGGTCTTGTTGTTCAGCCGCTTGATGACGATGGGTTGGTCGCCGCTGACGGTGTTGGGTTTGACCCACGCGGCCACGCCGACATGCTTGTCGATGGTGAACTGCGGCTCATCCGGAACCTGCACCACGTCCTTCGCGCTGCGGAACTGAATGCCTTGGCCGCTGATGCCGGCCACGCAAGCCGCCTTCAATGGCTGTTGTGCGTTCGCGTTGTTGCCTGAAGAATCAGCCAAAAAGTGCGAATTCGGCGAGCAATCATCGAAGCTCCACTGCCCGAAGCCAGTGCCGTCAGTCGGGCCAGTGCCGCCCTCACCAATGATGATGCCGCCCGCCCCGGAAGTCGGAAAGCCGGCGCTGCCGCCGGTGCTCGGACCGCCAGCGCTCGTGATGCCGCCGACGCCTGTGCTGCCACCAACGCTCGAACCGCCTGCGCCCGGGCCCGCCCCGCTACCCGCCGACCCGGATGTGCTACCGCCCGCGCCGCTGCCGGCTTTAGCTAGCGTGGCCTCCGTTGTGATCACGCCCGAAGCCGAGATTGTCTTCGTGCTGGTTGGTGTGCCGATGACGGCGTTCGTCAGCGACTCGGTGTATTCGTCATCGCTTTGCGCCGTGAACTTGTCGTCTGCGCCGCCGCAACCGAGCGCAGCGCTGTATACGCACGCCAAGCTCACGACGGACAACCACGCGCCTGCCCGCTTATTATTCTTCACACGATACATGTGTACCCTCCAGATTTTGTTTCACGCAGCCCCAACCCCAGGCTCAGGAGTAGTCTGCGCGAAACACTAAGTCAAGCCGAGTAATACCTGACGAAGACCGACACCCATGAGGGTTAGTGTCCTTACTCGGAGTCTGAAAAGACTTACGCATTCGACGCACGATTGTTCGATCGAATTGCGCACGTCAGGACATGCCTTGTTTTGGCGATCATCACGCGCTGCCCGGACAGCGCGATCAGGGTGTGAGCCACGCTGTGCCACGAGAGGCTCGAAACTACGTGCTCGCCAGCAACAGCTCTTCGGAGTTGTTCGGTGGGCGAAGACCGTCGGTTCTATCCGAGAAGTAGCGGTCGGCGAGCGAGGCCGCTGAAACATGCTGCACGCGCTCGAAGCCGCACTCCCGCGCCAGCGCCAATATCTCTTCCGGCAGGAAAAAGCTGATGAACGGCGTGCCATTGGCGCGCGCTCCGGCGGCGGCGCGTTCAATACCGATACGAAACGCAGGCTCGGCGAGTTCGATTGGAAGCATGAAGGTCATGGCGAGCGTGGAGCCCGGCGCGAGCGTTGCTACTTGACGGAGCGTTGCGGTAATCGCCTCACGCGTCAGATACATGCTGACGCCAGTGGAGGCCACGACGGCGGGTTGGTGCACATCGAACCCGGACTCCGCTAGGCGCTCCCACCAACCGTCCCCGGCTTCGAAGTCGACGGGCACGAGCCGCAGAAACGGCGGCACGCCGAAGCCGAGCTCGACCAACCGCTGACGCTTCCACGCCTGTGGACCCGGCTGGTCGATCTCGAACACTCGCATTTTCGAAGCAATCTCCGGACGCCGTTGCGCAAAGGTGTCCAGCCCCGCGCCCAGAATGACGTACTGCTCAACGGCTTGCGCGCTCTGTTCCGTGACGAGATCTTCGATGAACCGCGCGCGAGCGACGATGGAGGCGCGGAAAGGAGCCGTAAACGGGCTCATGTCCTGGCGGCTGCGCCAGTCACTACTCGGAGCCACGAGCTGCAGGCCGATCCGGTCCTCGAGCACATGCGGCGGGGCGTCCGCTTCCAGGTGCAGCGCCCGCCACAACGCGACGCGCTCGGCCGTATTCTCCGGCCCGATCCGGCGATTGTCGTTCATGAGCTCGCTCCTGAGTGCGGTTACCGTCGATGCACCCCGGGAGCCTAGGGCGCGCGAGCGCGCGTTGTCGAGAACGCTGCCCGACCCTCCTCGGGTCGGCCAAGCCCGGCGCAAATTACGCGAGCGCCTTCATGACGCGGCTGATTTCGCGTTACGCCGCCTGGATACGCGGCGGCGGACGACTCAAGCCAGAAATTGACGCGGGAACTTGTTGCTGCGCATTCGCTGACGCATCCGGACGTTCAGCCACTGTTCCACCGCCAGTAAAACGCCGGCTTTGCCGCGGTTCGGCAAGCTCGTTCTCGAAGTGGGCGCAGGGCCGGAGCGGTGCTACGCATGCGCGGTCCGTGTTGCGCGGCGGTGCCCGCCGCAGCGAAAAGAAACTGAAACTGGACCCTGGCCCGGCTTCTGTATAAGGGGAACCCCCCTGGAGCCCACGGCGTCCGGAAAACCAAAAGGAACGAAGAAATGATCAAGGTCGGTATCAATGGCTTCGGCCGCATCGGGCGCATGGTTTTCCGTGCTGCCATCGGTCGCGGTGACGTCGAGATCGTTGCCATCAATGATTTGCTCGAGGTCGAGTACCTCGCATACATGCTCAAGTACGACTCGGTGCACGGCCGCTTCAAGGGCAGCATTGAAGTCAGCGACGGCAAGCTCATCGTCAACGGCAAGCCGATCCGCTGCAGCGCGGAGACGGATCCGTCGAAGCTCAACTGGGGTGCTGTCGGCGCGGACACCGTGCTCGAGGCCACCGGTATCTTCCTGGACAAGCCAGGCGGCGAGAAGCACTTGGCCGCCGGCGCGAAGAAGGTCGTCTTCTCTGCTCCGTCCAAGGACGAAACCCCCATGTTCGTCATGGGCGTGAACGACGAAACCTACGCCGGTCAGGCCATTGTCTCGAACGCCTCCTGCACCACCAACTGCCTTGCGCCGATCGCGAAGGTGTTGAACGATAACTTCGGCATCAAGCGCGGCCTGATGACCACCGTGCACGCCGCCACCGCGACTCAGAAAACCGTCGACGGCCCGTCCAAGAAGGATTGGCGCGGCGGTCGCGGCATTCTCGAGAACATCATTCCGTCGTCCACTGGCGCTGCCAAGGCCGTCGGCAAGGTGATCCCGGAGCTCAACGGCAAGCTCACCGGCATGGCCTTCCGCGTGCCCACCTCGGACGTGTCCGTGGTCGATCTCACGGTCGAGCTCGTCAAAGAAGCCAGCTACGAAGACATCTGCAAGGCCATGAAGGCCGCTTCCGAAGGCAAGATGAAGGGCGTGCTCGGCTACACGGACGAGAAGGTCGTCTCGACTGACTTCGTCGGTGAGGTGTGCACCTCCGTGTTCGATGCCGAAGCGGGTATCCAGCTCGACAAAACCTTCGTCAAAGTCGTCTCCTGGTACGACAATGAGTGGGGTTACTCGAACAAGTGTGTGGATCTGATCAAGCGCATCAGTGGCTGATTCGAGCTGATCACTCGTTAGTACAAATGAAAATACGCCGAGCAGGTTCGCCTGCTCGGCGTTTTTTTTGATTATGCGGGGGCAGCCCATGCCCGGATCCTTTAGCGGCAACATAGCGGGATGATGGAAATAAATCGGG
>JBDTYJ010000029.1:0-26607 GCA_040005755.1 Pseudomonadota bacterium | reverse complement strand
CGCCAATTCCAGAATCCTCTGATTTACGTCCTGCTCTTTGCGTTGGCATTCGACGTTGGCTCGTGGCTGTTCGAGCACGCCACGGGGTGGCCGCTCGAAGCTCTGGCGATTGCCGCGGTTTTGCTGCTAAACGCGGGCTTAGGCACGTATCAGGAAAGGCGCTCCGAGCAGGCGCTCGCGCAGCTGAGGCTGCTGGCCGCGCCGCTCACCTGGGTGCACCGAGACGGTAAGCTCGTTCATGTTCCGAGCCAAGAGCTCGTGCCCGGAGACATTGCGCGAATCGAGGCTGGTGAGCGCGTTCCCGCTGACGGCGTTCTCGTCGAGGCTCTCGGGGTCATGGTGGACGAGTCGCTGCTCACGGGCGAGTCCGTTCCCGTCGACAAGGCTTTGGGAAACGAGGCGCTGAGCGGCACGCTGGTGGTGCGCGGTAAGGGGAACATTCGCATCAACCGCACGGGCGCGCAGAGCAGTATGGGTAAGCTTGCCGGTCTGCTCGGCGAGATCAAAGTGGAGAAGACCCCGCTTGAGAAGCGCCTTGCTGTCCTCGGCGACCAGATCGCCCGCGCCGTTGGTGCGCTAGCAGCAGTGCTCGCTGTTGCCGGGTTTGTGACCGAGGGTTTCGGTCGTTTCAAGGAAGTGATCCTGTTCGCCGTTGCGCTCGCGGTTGCAGCGGTCCCTGAGGGGATGCCTGCGGTCGTGACGCTCACCCTCGCGCTGGGCGTGCAACGCATGGCGCGAAGAAAAGCAGTGGTTCGGCGCCTGGCAGCGGTGGAGTCGCTCGGCTCCGTCACCGTCATCGCAACGGATAAGACCGGAACGTTGACCGAGAATCGCATGGTCGTGCGCGCTCTCGACAGTGAGGATATCGCCGAAGCTCGGCGCGCCATGGTGTTAGCGAACGACGCAGACAGCGGGGGGGGAGCGGGGGATCCGCTTGAGCTCGGTCTGCTCGAGCACGTGCGGTCAGAGGGGCTCGATGTTGCTGAACTGCGGCGCGCGTGGCCTCGCGTGCAAAGCCGCCCGTTCGATAGCGCATGGAGATTCATGCGCGTGACAGTCGAGGGAGGCGGAAGGACACGAAGCTACTTCAAGGGCGCCCCGGAAGTCATTCTGCGCCTCTCGACGTTTTCCGACGCGGAGCGTGCTGATTGGGGGCAGCGGGCGGATGCGGCCGCCAACCAAGGACACCGCGTGTTGGCTCTGGCCACGTCCGAAGGCGAGGCCGAAGACGGCCTGCGATTTCTCGGCCTGGTTCTACTCTGGGATCCGCCTCGCAAAGAGGTTCCGGATGCCATCGCCAAAGCGCAAAGCGCCGGGATTCGCGTCTTGATGATCACCGGTGATCATCCGGGCACCGCTAGAGCGGTCGCGGAGGAGGTTGGGATTGTTGCGACTTCGACGCTCACCGGCCAGGACATTGAGCCAATGTCGGCAGAAGAGCTACGTGAGGCGGTGCGAGTGACGAGCGTCTTCGCGCGAGTCAGCCCTGAGCACAAGCTCCGCTTGGTCGAGGCGTTGAAGGCAAACGGCGAGATCGTCGCCATGACGGGAGACGGCGTGAACGACGCTCCCGCACTCAAGCGGTCCGACGTGGGCATTGCCATGGGGCAACGCGGAAGCGACGTGGCTCGCGAGGTGTCCGACCTGGTTCTCCTCGACGACAACTTTGTGTCGATTGTGGGCGCCATCGAGGAAGGGCGAAGCATCTACGAGAATATTCAAAGCTTCATTCGCTTCACGTTCTCGACCAACGTATCGCTCGTGCTACTGATCGTGACCGGCGCGGTTGGCTCATACCTGATGAAGCTGCGCGATCCGTCGGGGATGCTCCTGCTTCCACTGACGGCGGTGCAACTCCTGTGGATCAACTTTCTGGGAGACGGGCCGCCGGCACTTGCGCTCGCGCTGGATCGCAATCCGGGAGTGATGGCGCGCCCGCCACGACCCGCCAAGAGCCCGCTCTTGGACCGCGCGTCCGCTCGTTTTATCGTGCTTGCTGGCCTTTTCAAGGGCGTGCTCGGCATCACTCTGCTCATCACGCTTCCTGTGCTGGGTTACTCCCTGGTCGCAGTCCAAACGGTGATCTTCCTTTATGAATCGATCGCCAAGCTCGTGTCCGTGTACCCGTCTCGGACGCTCTTTCAGCGGCCAAGTCGAAACCTGGTCCTTCACGCTTCGATCGCGCTTGGTATTTCCGTGCAGATCCTGACCATCATCGTGCCTGCGCTGCGCGAAATTCTTCGGCTTGCTCCGCTTGATGCGCGTGGGGTTTTCGTGCTCATCGCGGCGGTCGCAGGGACCTGGTCAATCGCTGTTGCGGCGAACCGACTGCTCCAGCGCACCATCACACGGAGCGCCGCAACGGGTCCTCTGCCAGGTGCAACATGAATTGCGTGGCTGGATGAGTCAGCCTGACTCGGGTGAACCAGGCTCTCGCGTCGACCGTTTCCTGGTCGCAGTGGGCGGAGTTGGAATCGTAGCGCTGGCGCTCTTCGTTCTACTGCCGCTCTGGGCGCCGCTCATCTTTGCGGTCTGGACGGGCGTCCTATTGGACTCACTGGCCGAGCTAAGTGCCGGCGGGGCGCATGATGCGTAAAACGGGCGTGCCGTTCGGCCCAGCAAGGAGCGGGAAGAACACGCGATGGGTGGCCGCGTCCACAGCCACAGAATGACTGGCCGGCGCGACGCGTTCGGTATCGATATTCACGAGCCCCGACCTGCTCAAGTCGAAGACCTTCAGGTCGCCGCTCTCCGCCGCTACGTATAGCCAATCGAGCCCGGGATCGATCGCGAGCACGTCCGGGCTGCGCCCCGACGGCGCAAGTTCAAGCGCGTGGTTTGCGTCGAGATCTACCCGCGCCACTTTGGAATTCCCTTCACAAGCCACGAGCGCGCTGTTGCCGTCAGGATGAATTCTTAGACCGTGTGCACCGTCGCAACCGGGCAATTCGATGCGACGGGCTACTTGCGCCATGACGGGGTCGACCGCGATGAGCTGGTCGGGGGGTGAGCTCTGCACGACCGTGATCCAAAACATTTTCCGGGACGGATCGAAGACTACGTTTCCGGTTTCGGCACCCAACCTGATGGGTCTGCGCGTGCCACTTCCAGCGTCGCTTATTAACGAGATCGCGCCGTCTCCCTGGTCCGAAACGCCGACGATTTTGTGTATCGGATCCCAGCCGACGCCATCGGGTGAGTGCCCGGTGTCCACGCGCGCTACGAGAGCGAGCGAGTCGTTATCGATGATCACGAGCTTATTGGGGGAGCTCGTGACGAAGATGCGACCGACCTCATCGGCGACGACGACGCCGCGAGCCCTGGGAATACCGGGCAGCACTTTGACGAGGGAGCCGTCGCTGCTCTTGACGACGATGACCGACGCATCGTTCATGTGCGCGATGACGAGATGTCCCTTCGCGACGTCGAGATCTTCGTAATCGAACCTGACCGCGGGGCCTGGCAGAGGAGTGTCTGTGAGCAAAACTAGCGGCAAAGAGGCCCGCGCAACGGCACCAGCGCCGCCTCCCGGGCTCGGGCTCGCGCCGCCAGCAACCTTTGGCACGCTTGGCGACGACGACGCGGGAGCACGACACGCCGTAAAAAAAACGAGCAGCCAAAAGATGCAGCATCGGTTCATGGGTAGCGTCTTTCGGTCCTGGCATAGGATCAGGCGTCGAGGCGCAGCTGCGCCTCGGCCTTGTGGAACAGCGCGAGCAATAGAAAGTCGTAGGTCAGCTTGAGCGCGCCAGCGCACAGCAGCGGCCAACCGAAGGTCGTTCGTTGCAGAAGAAGGCCGGCCAGGGCTGGCGCCAGTGCGGACGCGAGACTTCTTGGAACGTTGGTCACGCTGGCAGCAGCCGCGCGTTCTTCAGGGGGAACGACCGACATCACGTAGGCTTGCCGCGCCGGGACGTCCATCGACGACACACTCGCGCGGAGCAACAAGCAGAGCAGCGTGAGCCCGAGTGTCGGCATGAACGCGGCGGCGATCAGAAATAGGTTTGCGGGCACGTGTGTGTAGACCATCGTGCGCACGAGGCCGATTCGAGCGGCGAGCCGCGGCGACAGGAATTGCGACAATGACGACGCCAAGCTGGAGGCAAAAAAGAACGCGCCGGCCGCGCTCAACGATAGTTGAAAGCGCCGAAACAGCCACAACGCGAGCAGCGACTGCACCGCGAAGCCGCCGCCGAAGGAATCCAGACTGAACAGCGCCGAGAGTCGCAGCACCGCAACACGCGAGGCGACCAGCGGTTGTCGACTCGCGCGCGCCACGGGCACCTCTACCGTTTGCGAGTACAGCCATGCCACGAAGGCGCCCACCGCACTGTAGACGAGGAAGACGGAGCGCTCCGCGGCGAGCGCGGCGAAACCGCACCATCGAGCCAGCAGATCGGGGAGACCAACGGCAAGCGCACCAAGCGCGCCTGCGAAGCTGCCGATGACGTTGTAGCGAGCGAAAAGAGCCGTTGTCGCTCGCCTGCCCGCGACGAGGCCTGCGAGGGCAGCCTGCTCCAGCGGAAGGAACAGGCTCACATCCCCATTGGAAGGGTTCATCGTGCCCAGCACCGCGATGAAAAACAGCGGCCAAAATCCGGTGAATGCTGCGAATCCAATGCCCGTACCGCACATCAAGACAGCCGCAAATAGTAGCAAGCGGCGGCTCGAGACTCTGTGCGCGAGCAAACCGACGACGAGGGTCACCGCGCCCGAACCAAACAATGTACCTGTCACTACGGCACCTACCGCGACCGGACTGAAGCCGAGGCGGGTTAGGTACCCGGCAAGCATCACGCTCACTGTTCCGTCAATTGCTCCTCGCAGGCCACGGGAGAGCAAGAGCGGCCAAGCGGCGGCTGTTTGCTGCTCTGGGTTCGGGAAGGCGTCGACGGTCATTCCGGAAAGCTCCGTACTGTTCGCATGAGTCTAATGGGGGTTACCGTTCAGGGCTGTCGATGGCGCGCCTCTTGCAAAGCGTGAGGCGGGCGTTGGGAACGAAGGTAGAACATGAAACCCCTCTTAGGTAGGACCATTCACGGCGCGATGCAGACTCAATCCCGCCAGCAGCGGCAGGCATACCCCCTCTCGCTTGTCGCCAACACCGGCTGAGGCCCAATGAGTCAGCAATCCGGGGCAGGCGTGATCAGCGCGATCGCGCTGTTCAAGCTGGTCAAGGCGGTCACCCTTGTAGCGGTCGGCATCGGCGCGCTCTCGCTCGTGCATCGTACGGATGCGTTCACCGTCGTTCGTCATTCCTTGCGGGAAGCCGGGATCGACCCAAATCATCGCTTCGTGAGTGAAGGCATCGCTAAGGTCTCCGGGCTCGACAACAAGCGGCTTGAGGCACTGAGCGTCGGCACCTTCGCGTATGCCGCCATCTTCCTGGTGGAGGGGGCAGGGCTGCTTTTCCGCAAGCACTGGGCCGAGTTTCTCACGGTCTTCGTCACTGCGTCATTCATCCCGTTTGAGCTCTACGAGCTTGCGCACAAGCCCTCCGTGTTGAAGGGCGTGGGCCTGTTCGTCAACGTGGTGATTGTCGTCTACCTCGCCGTGCGGCTCTGGCGCGAGCACAAGCACGCAGCGCCTCCGCGGCCGGCTTCTTGATGTTCGTTCGACCGCTGGCGAGAACCTGTGTCACGGAGCGCGTGGCATTCGACCGCAAGCCGTAGCTCGATGACACGCGCCATCAAGTCGGCGGACGGCTGCGCTTTGGCCAAGCGCGCCCTGTGCGCGGCGCATTGCCACACCGGGAAAAAACGCCCGGCGCACGCGAGCTTGACCGCGACCTTGCGCTCGCGGTTTGTTCAACCGAACTCCGGGGCACGCCCCTTGCTCGCGTGACAGCTGCCGACTCCCTCGGCGGCCACTCCGGCATCAGTCCGAGAAAGCCCGAGCTCTACTGGTTGACAGCAAGAATGGCTCGTGAACCGCGCAAACGCCCACGGCGAGTGCTACCTAGCACAACGCTTTTTACGATTGGGCATTCAACCCACTCCAGCGCCGAATTCATCGATATTCTCGGCGCGTTCTCGGTCACTCACTTGATCGACATTCGCAGCATTCCGCGTTCGCGAACCAACCCACAGTTTAACGTCGACAGCTTGCCCGTAGCGCTTCGCGATGCCCGCATCGCCTATACTTATCTGAGCGCGCTCGGTGGGCGCCGGCCGAAGAGGAAGGCGGTGGACGAGAGCGCGAACGCCGGCTGGCAGGTGCGGGCGTTCCACAACTACGCCGACTACGCGCAAACAGCTCCATTCCAGGAGGCGCTGCGCGAGTTGCTCGAGATGGCGGCGCGCGAGACGTGCGCGATCATGTGCGCGGAGGCCGTGTGGTGGCGCTGCCACCGTCGAATTGTCACCGATCACGTCCTCGCGCATGGCGTCTCGGTGAGCCACGTTTTCAGTCGGACCAAAAGCGAGCAAGCTTCCTTGACTCGCTTTGCTGTGGTTGAGCTAGACGGTCAGATTTCTTATCCCGAGGTGGTGCCTTGAGTTGAAAGGGGCGCGCAGCAACGCCAGCAGGCCACCCCAACAGCCAACCGGCGGCGTTTTTTTCAGGTCTTGCCGCGGCTGCCGAGCGTGAGCAAAAGCGAGCTTTCCTCGAGCGCCTCGACGTCATGCTGCAATCCGGGCTCAAGCACGAGCAGGCTCCCGCCGGACAGCGCTGCCACGCGGTCGGGCAAGCGTAAACGCACATGACCGGTGAGGGCGTAAATCGAGGCGGTTTCGCTGACGCGATGTTCTTTCATCGTCGAGCCTGCTTTCATCACCAAGAGCACGATGCGCAAATCGGCTTCGCGCAGCAGAGTACGAGCCGAGTGGCCGTCGCGGCCGTAGCCGGCCTCCGCTCGGATCTCGCCTGTAATGGCAGCGATGTCGAAAGCCGCGCTGTGAACGCCGTGAAGGTCTTGCATGGTGTCGCTCCTTTGGTCTCGCCTTGAGCATGAGTTCAACACCCACGTCGGTAAAGGTGTAAGGTGCGTCCTCGGATAGACGAGGATTCGTCGGCACCGAGATCCTGTGGCGGCTTTGCGTTGCGACCCTTCCCGAGTCGCTCTGCATATCGGAGCGTGATCGAGCGCGAGGTTCGGCGCGAGCGGTCGTCACTCGCTGCTGTTTCGCGCTCGTTGACCGGATAATCGCATGAAAAGCAATTCGCAAAACGTGGCCCCACAGCGACCGTCGCTCTCCGACAGGCACCCTCGAGCAACGTTGCTCGTTTCCAAAGGTTGGATTCAAGCGGCGGTGCTCGTGTTGGTTACCGGGCTCTTCGGGCTAGGTTTTCTAGCCTATCGCACGTACGCGGCCGAGCCGCCAATTCCGGCGCGCGCCGCTACAGAGGAAGGGCGGGTTCTGTTCACTCGAACGGACGTTCAAGATGGCCAAGAGCTATTCTTGCGTCGTGGTTTGATGGAGCACGGGTCCATTTTCGGGCACGGGGCATACCTCGGACCGGATTTCACCGCGGATGCGCTGCGCCATTCGGCATTGGCGGCTCGTCAATACTACGAGCGCCGGCACGATCCGAACCCGAGTGAGCACACCGCGGCGGACTTCAAGCGTAACCGCTACGACAAGGCGAAGGACCTGCTCGTGCTCAGTGACGCACAAGCGGTAGCATTTGCCGAAACGGAGGCGCACTACGGCGCCTACTTTGCCGCGCCCGCCTCACAAACGGGACTGCGCTTGCAGGGCCAGCTGGCGCAGCATGACGTTCATACGCTGGCCAGCTTCTTCGCGTGGACCGCATGGACCGCGTCGACGGCACGCCCCGGGAAGGACTACTCATACACCAACAACTGGCCGCCCGAAGCGCTGGTGCAGAACCGGCCAACGCCCTCGACGCTGGTGTTCAGCATGCTCTCACTGGCCGCGTTGCTCGGCGGAACTGGCCTGTTACTCGCCTTGTTCGGGCGCTGGCAGCTGCTCGGCTGGCACGGCAGTGACCAGAATCGGATCGCGTTTCGGCGCCCCTCCGAGGTCCAGCTCACCCCGGCGCAACGGGCGTGTGCCTGGTTTTTCTTCGTGATGGGCGCGTTGTTCCTGGTGCAGGCGCTCGTCGGAGCCGCGTCGCAACACTACCGAGCGGATGTTTCGAACTTCTTTGGTTTCGATCTGGGGCGCTGGCTCCCTTATAATCTTGCTCGCACCTGGCACGTGCAATTGTCACTCTTGTGGGTGTCCACGTCTTATCTGGCCGCGGGTATTTTTCTCGTGCCGATGATCGCCGGTCGCGAACCGCCGAAGCAGCACCTGCTCGCTTATGGCCTGCTCAGCGCACTCGTGCTCGTTACGGTCGGCAGCCTTGCAGGGGAGTATGCCGGCATCCATGGCTTTACAGCGAGCGTTTGGTTCGGCAACCAAGGGTTTGAGTACTTGGATTTGGGCCGGTTTTGGCAAGTGCTCTTGTCACTCGGGCTAGTCGCCTGGGTCGTCATTTTGTACCGCGGGCTGCGCGGGCGCTTAGCCGTCGAGCACAAGGGAAACATGCCCTGGCTGTTCTTCTTCTCCGCCTTGGCGATCCCGGCATTCTACGCCGTGGGCTTGTTGGCGAACACCCGTTCGCATTTCACAACAGCGGACTTTTGGCGCTTCTGGGTCGTGCACCTGTGGGTTGAAGATTTCCTGGAGCTTTTCACCACGGTGATGGTCGCCTACGTGTTCGTGCTGCTCGGGGTCGTCGCCGAGGCCGTGGCTCTGCGGGTCATCTACCTAGACATCATCCTGTACTCGGTGGGCGGAATGATCGGTACGATGCACCATCTTTACTTCAGCGGTGAACCGGTCGAGCACATGGCGTTGGGGGCGCTGTTTTCGGCTGCGGAGGTCATTCCTCTCACCTTCTTGACCGTCGAGGCCTGGAGCTTTTTGCGGCTCGGAGCTCAGCAGAACGAAAATGCCGCTCGTCCGTTTCCGCACCGGTGGGCGATCATGTTTTTGATCGCGGTGGGGTTCTGGAATTTCCTCGGCGCAGGGATATTTGGCTTTCTCATCAACCTGCCCATCGTGTCGTACTACGAGATCGGAACGGCACTGACCGCCAACCACGCGCACGCATCCATGATGGGTGTCTATGGCATGCTCGCGGCGGGGCTCGCTCTCTTCGCGCTCCGCTACCTCATTCCGGAGTCGCGCTGGTCGGAGCGTGCCGCAAAAACGAGCTTCTGGTCGCTTAACCTCGGACTCGCGTGGATGGTTTTTGCCACGCTTTTCCCGCTCGGTCTGCTGCAGCTCTACGAGTCGCTATCACACGGCTATTACGAGGCGCGGTCCATGACGTTCTTGAGCAACCCAACGAACCGGTTCCTGGAGTGGCTACGGCTGCCTGGCGATGTGCTATTCATCGGCGGAGGCGTGCTGCCGCTGCTCTGGCTATGCTGGTGCGGAGTGCGTTACCGCGTTCCCTTCGTGCAGGTACCTGGCACCATGCCCGGAAGCAGCGCGGTCTCCCTGTTCACGCAGGTCACGGAGCCGGAGAGCGTCGCTGGGGAAGCCGGTGTGGGATAGAGAAGTTGTGCTCACGCTGGCATACGCGGCAGTTCTGACCGCGTTCGGCTGCGGGCTTGCCGGGTGGGCTCGGCGCATTGACACCGCCGCGGCGAAGGCGCCCGATACTTGGCCGCAAAGTCAGGACGCGCAGTTCCGCCGCGGCATTGCGCTGGCGGTGTTAGCTCTCGCTTTGGTGCTCCTCAGCGCGCAAATGGCCCGGCACCGGCATGCGGCTGCGATCATACTCCTCAGCGTCTTTCTGCTCGTGGATCTCGGTTGCGCCTGGCGCATCGGGAAGGCTTTTCGAGGTGCGGCGACGCCACTCCGATGACCGCCTCGCGATTGTGCTGAGCATCACCGGCTAGAGCGCCGCCTGGAGCCGCTCACACACCGCCTCCAGCACCTTGATGCGGGCGTAGTGTTTGTCCTCCGCCTCAACCAGCGTAAACGGCGCGTACTCCGTGCTATTGCGCGAGATCATTTCGGAGGCCGCCGCCTCGTATTGATTAGTCTTCTGTCGGTTGCGGTAGTCCTCCGCGGTGATCTTGTGCTGCTTCCACGGCTCGCGTTCGCGATCTTGGAAACGCCTCAGCTGCTCTTCAGGGCTGATTTGCAGCCAAAACTTCACCAAAATGATGCCGTCCCGCGTGAGCTCCTGTTCGAAATCGTTGATCTCCTTGTAGGCCCGCATCCAAGCTTCCTCGCTGGCCAAGCCCTCCACGCGTTCGACCAGCACGCGCCCGTACCAGCTTCGATCGTAGATGGTGATGCGGCCGCGCGGCGGCAGTTGCCGAAAAAAGCGCCACAAGTAGTGGTGAGAGCGTTCTTCGTCGCTGGGGGCTGCGACCGGAATGATGCGGTACTGACGCGCGTCGAGCGACCAAACCAGGCGGCGAATTGCTCCGCCCTTACCGGCCGCGTCCGAGCCCTCGAACAAAAAGATGGCGCCGCGTTGCTTCTTCTTCAGCTGACGTGCCAGAGCCCCGAGCTCGCCCTGCAGCTCGGCCATGCGCTTCAGGTACGTGCTCTTGTCGACCTTGAGCGACAAATCAAGCCGATCGAGTAACGTGAGCGGATCGGCGATGGCTGGCTGGGCGTGCGGGGTGTCCGAGACCCGGCGCTTGGCCAAGTGGTGCTGAATGCGCTCGAGGATGGTCTGGCCCGCCGTCACGTTTCGACAGCGATCATCCCCTGATTCGATCACGGTCCACGGCGCATAGCCGGCGCTCGTATCACGCAACACGCGCTCGGTAACGGCCACGAACTCGTCGTAGTGGCTGTGACGGCGCCAGTTGCGCCGGGTCACGAGGTAGCGCGTGCTCTGTGCTTTCGCCTCGGCTTTGAGGCGCCGCTTCTGCTCTTTCTTGCTGACGTGAAACCAAAGCTTGATGAACAAGGTACCGTCGTCGGCGAGCGTGCGCTCGAAAGCGTTGATGCGCCCGAGCGACTCCGCCAGCGCTCGATCCTTGCCGTCGGCCATTACGTGCCGAAGGATGGGTTGTGTGTACCAAGACCCGAGAAATAGCGCTATTTGTCCCGCCTTCGGCTGCCACATCCAGTACCGCCAATATTCAGGTCGCTCGCGTTCCTGCTCGTTCGGCTCCTCGTACGCTTCGGTGCGTAGAAAGCGCGCGTCCAGCCACTCGCTCAGGGTGTTTAGGGTCTGGGATTTGCCCGCGCCTTCCGCCCCATGCAGCAGCACGACCACGGGAACCTTTGCGCGCTCGAGCTCCGCCTGTACCTTGAGTAAGGAGGTGCGAAGCTCGGCGACCGCCACTTCATACTCCTGCTTGCTCAGCGAGCGCCCCAGTTCGGCCGACTTCAACATGCCCTGATTCAGACCCGGCTTGGGCGAATGCGCAAGAGGCGAGGCTGGCTTTTGTGGCCGTTCGCACGAAACACGCCTGCCTCACCGCTCATGCATGCCCGAGCGCAATACGCTGTCGCGCTTGGGTCTCTTTAGTCGTGACTGCTGATCGCTTCTAGGGACTGGCCTTCGCTTGGCACGCACAAACGGCGCGCAATCACCGCCGTGATCAGCATCAACGCGGAAGCAAACCCATAGCCGGCGAAAAGATGCCCGGGCGAGCCGTCTTCGATGATTTGGCCGAAGAGCGACGGCGCTACGGCTCCGGCGCCCGTCCCGATGGAGTAGAACAGCGCAATCGCGATGCCTCGCATCTCGACTGGGAAAAGCTCGCTCACCGTCAAATAGGCCGAGCTTGCCGCGCTCGAAGCGAAAAAGAACACGCAGCACCAGCATAGCGTTTGGGTCGAGGCATCGAGCAGCCGCCCGTAGAACAACCCGCCACTGACGAGCAACAGCAACCCAGAAATCCCATACGTTGCCGGAATCATCGTTCGGCGTCCCCAGCGATCGAAGAGCGGTCCAAGCAACAACGGACCTAGGAAGTTTCCGACCGCAAAGGGCAGGACGTAGTAGCCGACGTGATCGGCTCGAACTCCGTGAAACTTCTGCAAGATTAGCCCGTAGCTGAAGAAGATGGCGTTGTAGAAAAACGCCTGCGAAACCATCAAAGCGATCCCGAGCGCCGTGCGCCGCGGAAAGCGGTGGAGGAGCGTGCGAGCGATGTGCGAAAAGCCTGCCGCGCCACTCACCGTCACGCCGATCTTTTTCGGAACGACCACCTCAAGTGCAGGGTCAACCGCTTCCTGCACGTGAGCTTCTATTTCGGCCATCGTGGCGTCGGCTTCGCGCAGGCGGCCGTGCATCAAGAGCCAGCGTGGGCTCTCGGGCAAATCGCGACGAACGAGCAAGATTACCACTCCAAGCAACGCACCGAGGCCAAACACCAACCGCCAACCGATCTCGATCGGCAAGAAGCGCGGATTGAGAAACAGCACGGTGAGCCCCGCGCCAGCAGCAACCCCGACCCAGTAGCTACCGTTTATCGCCAGGTCAATTTGACCGCGAATGCGCGCCGGGATGAGCTCGTCGATGGCTGAATTGATGGCCGAGTATTCTCCGCCGATGCCCGCGCCCGCGAGCAGCCGAAAAAATGCAAAAGCAGCAAAGCTTTGTGCCAGTCCGGTCGCGGCGGTGGCGCCTAAGTACAAGCCCAGCGTTACGAGAAACAACCTCTTTCGTCCGAAGCGGTCGGTGAGGTGGCCAAACAGGAGCGCTCCGAAAACCTGGCCAACGAGGTAGACGGAGTTCGCGAGGCCTAGCTGCGCCGCGCGCAGCCCCAGCGTCAGAGGATTCTCGAGCGTCGGAGCGAGGTTTGCAATCAAGCTTGCTTCCAGGCCATCGAGAATCCAAGTAATGCCCAGGGCGACGATCACGCGTCGATGCCACCTGGACCACGCCAGCGCATCGAGCCGAGCGGGGATGTCCGACTGAACGACGGTACCGGGCGGAACTTCGGGGTACATCCGGGCCGATTCTATTCACAAAGCGGGCGAGCGCTTTGCGTCAACTCGCGTGCCGCTTCATGGAAATGCATTTCAAGCGCAGTCAGGCTGTGCCAGCACCGTGAGCGTGGGGCGCGATTGCGCCAGGGCGCGCTCGAATAACGACGGTTGCTCGGGATCTGCGCAGATCGCCGCAAAGTCCTCGGGCGCAAGACCGCGCGCCAGGCGAGCGGCAAAAGTAACGCGCAGCAAACGCAGGTAGTAGTCGACGTCGTAGTCACGGGGGTCGCGCGCATCGGTCGGCCCTCCCGGAGCCTCTAGCGCCTCACTGTCCAAGAGCAGGCCCGCGCGACCTTGTGCTGCGCGATACACGCGAATCCGCTGCCCGGGAGCCCACTCGGAGTGGCCATTGGCCAACAGCGCTTCATAGCTCAGCTCGCGGCGCTGCGCGCGTGTGACCAGATATTCCGCCGCTGTTTTCGTGAGGCGTACTCGCGCGGAGACGTCGAAGCTACTCAGCGCCCGCTGGCGGAGCGCGAGGGTCGTGTCGACATACGCCGCGCGCACACCGAGCAAGTCGCCGGCTAGCAGGCAGCTGATGGCACGGCGTAGAAACGCCTCTCCGAAGGGCTCGGAGCGGCTGGAACGGAACGCGACCCCGCGCAGAAGCAGCGCGCCCGAGTAGCTTTTGAGCGCGTAGTTTTTGGGCTCGTGCGAGAGCATGGCCGCGTAGCGTCCTTCGAATTCGAGCTTCACCAGGGGCGGTAGCAGCGCTGCAACCTCGGCCACGATGCGCCGTTCATCGGCTTCGCTCAGTTGCTCAGGAACCGCGAAATAAACGCCATCGGTATCCGCTTCTAATAATTGAACGCCGCGCCGCGCGAGCTCGCGGCAAAGCAGCCCCAGCACCTCGCGACCGCGCCGCGTGACTTCGTTGGCCGCGTGCACGTCGGAAAAGCGCGTCAAACCGACCGCGCCAAGGTAGCCGTACGCGGAGTTCACGACGAGCTTCATCGCCGCGGAAATGCCCTCCTGAGTGAAGCGCTCGGCAGAGCCTGGCTCGGCGCGTTGGGCGCTGGCCTTCGCGGCGAGCCGTTGCTCCACGAGCTGATCGACCAAGGCCAGCATCACACCCAAGCGATCGCGCTGCGGCCCGATACGGTACTGGCGCATCAGCGAGGGGTACAGGCTGGCAACGTCGGCCTTGACGACGCGGCGCGCGACGCCGCACGCGAACAAGTGCAACGCGGCGCCGCTGTGCGCCGTACCGTCGCCGGGCTGATGCACCGGCAACGCGGTCCTCGCGCGCACGTACGCGCGGACCAACATCGGATCGATCACGCCCGTGGCCGCCCCCGCGTCGGCGAGCCGCTCGTAGCGGCGCGGAGCCATTTTTGCGAGCGCAAAAGCGGCTCCTCCGAGGAGGCGTCCGAGGCCCGCGGCTTCCGTCACGTCGTCCTTGGCGTAGCGGCGCACACGCTCCGGATCTGCCCCGAACACTTGGTGCACGCGCGCTCCCGCGATGTATTCGCGTTCCACGGTGGCCAAGCCCAAGTGTCGAGCAACGGCCTTGAGGCCGTGACCGGGTAGATCGCGAGCAGCAAAGTCGTGACGCCTCACCGCGTCGAGGGAGTCGATCAGCTCGCGCCCGGCCACGGTGTAACGCGAGCGACGCATCGCGTGGGAACCCCGGCCTTGGGTGAGCCCGGCACCGCGTGCTGCGGGCCGCTGTTGCAAGCCAGGCTCGTTGTCTCGCCCGAGCCAGAGCGTAACGCCCAAGCGGCGCGCTCTTTCGGCCAAGAATGGCAAATCAAAGCCGTGCAGATTGTGATTCTCAATTACATCCGGATCGAGCGCTTGAATGCGCGCACACAGCCGTTGCAGGAGCTCCGCCTCCGCGTTGTCGTCATCGTCACGGCTGACTTCAAGGGTCTCGGCGTTGCCGTCCGGATCACGCACGGCGACCAAGAAAATGCGTGCCAGTTCCGGGTCTAAGCCGGTCGTTTCGAGGTCGAACTGCAGCCGGCGCACGGCGTCAAACGGTAAATCCTTGAAGTAGGTGCGGCCGCTCGCGACCAGGTATTGTTCTTCGGAATTCAGCACGTGCACGTGCTGCGCGCCCAGCTCGCGCAAGTGGGAAACCGGGCGCCCAAGTCGCTTTCGCGCGCCATGCACAACGGCAGCAGCCAAGCTTCGGCCGTCGCCGCTGCGAAGCAGGTAGCGTAAGCCCGCCGCGCCTTCCAGCTCCTCGTAAGTGACTTGCGCCAGCGGTCCGTCGCCTTCCGGGCGCAAGCGCGATCCCAGGTGCTGAACGTCACTGAGCGACGCCAAGAGCAGCCAAGGACGAAACCTTGCTTCCTCGCGAATTAAGGCGCGGGTTTCCAAATCGCGCCGCCAAACCACGGCGCGCCCACTGGGCTCGGCCCACACCGAAACGATGCCGGGAGTCAGATCCCAACCCCACAGCCACTCGTCGAGAATCCGGGTCACGCGCGGTGCAAGCTAGCATTCCCTTTGTGTGCGTGAAGCAGGGGCAGCCGTGTTCGTCGCCAGGCCTCAATGTGGCGGCGGAAACGTGTTGTTCCCGCAGTGCGAGGCCGACGAGTTGCACAACGACGCGGCCGCGATCACGATCGCGAACATCCCCACGACTTCGAGCACGATCATGCCCGGAGGCGGCTCCGTCTTGGCCGGGATCTTGCGGGCAGTGAAGCACGCCGCAACGGGCGGCACCTCGTCCGGCGCGCAATATTCTTGGGGTGTGATGTCGAACCCTGGGCACGCCATCAAGCAGTCGAGGTAACCGCGCGGCGACAGCTGCGGCTGACAAGCGGCGTAGCAATGCATCGCCCCAGCCGGGTCGACCGGATTTTCGCGCAACAAGAGCCGGTAGCGCGTCGTGTCAGGATCACGCGCATGCCCATACTTGGTGCGCTTCTGCGCATTGCAACTCGGCAAGGCGAGTAATAACGACAGCGCCACGGCCAACACTGACCGCCCCCGACCGAGCCCTCCAAGCACGCGTCCCATGTCATGCACGGTATCACGCTGCCTCGTCGCCAAGCGCTAGACCTCCCCCGGCAGGTTCGTTAACAGGCTAAAACTATTGGCTATTCATCTCGCTCTTGACAATGCCCCGGGCACCGGCCAATACAGCATCCGCCCATTGGGATATCAGGATAGATGGCTCTTTCCCACTACGTCGAAACGCTAAACCTGCTCGGTGATGAAAGCAGGATCCGCCTGTGCGCGCTGCTGCGCGAGCGGGAGTTGTGCGTTTCTGACTTGGTTCGGGTGACGGGGATGGCGCAGTCGCGCGTGTCCACGCACTTGGGCCGGTTGCGCGAGGCCGGGTTCGTGTGGGATCGCCGTCAAGGCACCCAGTGCTTCTACGGCCTCGCGCAAGATACGCTGCCCAGCACGGCGCGCTCGGTGATCGACGAGGCGGCACGCTCGCAGGATCCAACGTTGCTCGGCGATCAAAAGCGGCTGCACGAGCTGGAGGCCGAGCGTCGCGGCGGTTTGCCTGAGTCCGTGGCGGACGAGCTCGAGCGCTACTATTCGCCCGGGCGCACCTGGCAGTCGTTGGCCATCGGCATCGCCGCATTCCTCAAATTGGGGGACGTGCTGGATGTGGGCTCTGGTGACGGCGCGGCCGCCGCATCGCTCGCGCCGTATTGCCGGTCGCTCACGTGCATTGATGCCAATCCGCGCATGATCGAGGCGGCGAAAGAGCGGCTGGGCAAGCTTGACCACGTGAGCGCCCTAGTCGCGGACGTGCATGAGCTCCCGTTCGCTGCAGGCTCATTCGACGCGGTATTGATCTTCCACACCCTTACTTATGCCGAGCACCCCGCTCGAGCGCTTTCCGAGTGCGCTCGAGTGTTGCGTCCGGGGGGGCGGCTCGTGCTGCTGTGTCTGAACGAGCACCAGCAGCATGAGGTCACCGCGCGCTACGGCGAACGCCACCCCGGTTTTTCACCGCGAGTGTTGCGCGGCCTGCTCAGCAAGGCAGGTCTGGAAGTCGCCAGCTCCGAGGTCGCCTGTCGCGAAGCCAAGAAACCTCACCTGGAAGTGGTATTGGCCACCGCGAACAAGCCCCCTGAGCCCATCTCCGTTAGCCCCGTTCCCGTTCCCAGCGTTGCGAAGAGCAACCGCCGTAACCCGAGCTGAGCGCCGAGCACCAATGTCCCAACAACACCCGCTAGAAGCCCTCTTCCGCCAACGCATCGCCATCATCGACGGCGCCATGGGCACGACGATTCGCACCTATGGCATGACCGAAGCCGACATTCGCGGCGAGCGCTTCAAAGGTTCGAAGAAGGACCTGCTCAACAACGGCGACATCTTCTCGCTCACGCAGCCGAAGATGATCTGCGACATTCATCGCCGCTTCCTGGAGGCAGGCGCTGACATCATCGAGACCAACACCTTCGGCGCGACCAGCATCACGCAAAGTGAGTTCTTCGTAGACGACCCGCGTGAGCACGGCGGCCGCAAAGATCCAGAATTTTATCAAAAGATCCTGGAAGACAAATTCCTGAACGACCTCGCTTGGGAGATCAACGAACAATCCGCGCGCCAGTGTCGTGAATGGGCGGATCGCGTCGCCAATCAGGATGGCAAGCGCCGCTTCGTTGCGGGTGCCATCGGCCCGCTCACGGTGTCGCTCTCGAACTCGCCGGACGCGGACGACGCGGGCTTCCGCGTGGTCACCTTCGATCAGGTCAAAGACGCATATATTTTGCAGATCCGCGCGCTGATCGCCGGCGGCTCGGACGCGCTGCTCGTCGAAACCATCTTCGATTCGTTGAACGCCAAGGCCGCCTTGGTCGCAATTCGCGAGGTCTTCGACAAAGACGGCAAAGAGTTGCCGGTGATGATCTCAGCGGCCGTCGGTCGCGGTGGCGAGACCATGATCTCCGCACAAACCATCGAAGCGTACTGGACCGCCATGAAGCACGTGAACCCGATCTCGATCGGCTTGAACTGCTCGCTCGGTCCGGATCTGATGTACCCGTTCCTCGCGGATCTGGCGGACAAGTCCAGCGCGGCGATTTCGTGCTACCCGAATGCTGGTTTGCCCAACCCGCTCTCGGTCACCGGCTTCGATCTGGAGCCGGCAGACATGGCGCGCTACTTGGGCGACTTCGCCAAGGGCGGCTTGATCAACATTGCTGGCGGCTGCTGTGGCAACACGCCCGAGCACATCGCGGCGATCGCCAAGGCGTTGGAAGGCAAGCCTCCGCGCGAGATCCCTGTACGCCCCGTGAGCGTCAGTGACGCAGAAGTGAAAACGGCCACGCGCGCCCCCGAGCTGTTCAGCGAACGCCCGCTGCGGCTGTCCGGCTCACAGCCTTTTACCCAGCAATTGGGCGTATACATGATGCTCGGCGAGCGCACCAACGTGGCCGGTTCCCCGAAATTCGCGAAGCTTATCAAAGACGGCAAGTACGAAGAAGCCGTGAGCGTGGCCCGGCAACAAGTGGAAAACGGCGCGAACGTCATCGACATCTGCATGGACGAGGGCATGATCGACGGCGTAGCCGCGATGACGCGCTACCTGCAGCTGCTCGCCAGCGAGCCCGAAGTCGCCAAAGTGCCCTTCATGGTGGATTCCTCCAAGTGGGAGGTGATCGAAGCCGGCTTGAAGACCTTACAGGGCAAAGGCATCGTCAACTCGATCTCGCTCAAAGAGGGTGAGGACAGGTTCCGTCAGAACGCGCGCACGGTGCTCAAGTATGGCGCTGCCGTCGTGGTCATGGCCTTCGACGAGCAGGGGCAAGCGGCCACCTATGAAGACAAGACCCGGATCTGCAGCCGCGCCTATCACATCCTGGTAGATGAGCTGGGCTTCCCGCCCGAAGACATCATCTTCGACCCGAACATCCTGACCGTCGCGACGGGCATGGAAGAGCACAACAACTACGCGCTCGATTTCATCAACGCGACCCGCTGGATCAAGCAGAATTTACCGCACGCCAAGGTCAGCGGCGGCGTCTCGAACATTTCCTTCAGCTTCCGCGGCAACAACAAGGTTCGTGAAGCGATGCATTCCGCGTTCCTGTTCCACGCCATCGCCGCCGGCATGGACATGGGCATCGTGAACGCCGGTATGCTGGAGGTGTACGAGGAAATCGAGCCCGAGCTGAAGGTGCTGGTCGAAGACGTGCTGCTCAATCGCCGCCCGGATGCGACCGAGCGCCTGGTGGACTTCGGCGAAAGACTGAAGGCCGAGAGCAGCGGTACCGTCGCCACCAAGAAAGAAGCGGAGGAATGGCGCAACGGCACGGTGGAAGCGCGTCTCGCGCACGCACTCGTGAAGGGCATCGACACCTACATCGATGAAGATACGGAGGAGGCACGCGAGAAGCTCGGCCGCCCGCTGAGCGTGATCGAAGGCCCGCTCATGGACGGGATGAGCGTGGTGGGGGATCTGTTCGGCGCAGGAAAAATGTTCCTGCCACAGGTCGTGAAGTCCGCACGTGTGATGAAAAAGGCCGTCGCGTACCTGTTCCCGTTCATGGAGGCAGAAAAGGCGCAAATGGCCGCAGCCGGCCAGGTCGTGAAAACGCAGGGCAAAATCGTGCTCGCGACCGTCAAGGGTGATGTGCACGACATCGGCAAGAACATCGTGGGCGTGGTGCTCGCCTGCAACAACTATGAAGTCATCGACATGGGCGTGATGGTGCCGTGCGAGAAGATCTTGGAGCGCGCCAAGGCCGAGAAGGCGGACCTGATCGGCCTGAGCGGGCTCATCACGCCATCTTTGGATGAGATGACGCACGTGGCGCGTGAAATGGAGCGTCAAGGCTTCAAGCTGCCGCTCTTGATCGGTGGCGCAACGACCAGCAAAGCGCACACCGCCGTAAAAATTGCCCCGCACTACAGCCAGCCCGTGGTGCACGTGCTGGACGCGAGCCGCGCCGTCCCAGTCACCACGAGCTTACTGAGCGACGACGGGAAAGCCGCGTTCGTGGAGGCGCACCGCGTCGAGTATGAAAAGCTACGCCGTACTCATTCCGCGCCGAAGCAGAAGCTCCTGCCCCTCGAGCAAGCTCGCGCGCACCGCACGCCCATTGACTGGCGCGCCGAGGACCTACCGACGCCCGAATTTACCGGTGTGCGTGTGCTGGAGGACTTTCCGCTGGCCACGTTGCGCGACTACATCGATTGGACGCCGTTTTTTCACACCTGGGAACTGAAAGGCGTTTACCCGCGCATCTTCGAGCACGAAAAATACGGCGAACAGGCCAGGACCATCTTCGCCGAAGCCAACGTGCTCCTGGACCAAATGATCGCGAACAAATCAATCACGGCCCGTGGCGTGTATGGCTTGTTTCCCGCAAGCTCCGTGGGTGATGACGTGGAGCTGTATGCGGATGCCGCGCGCACGGAAGTGCTCGAGCGCTTTCACTTTTTGCGCCAACAAGCGCAAAAAGAGCCCTCGGACGTCTGTCGCTCGTTGAGTGATTTCATCGCGCCGCTGAGCCTCGGCCTCGCTGATCACATTGGCGCCTTTGCCGTCACTACGGGCATCGGCTTGAAGGAATTCTGCGATTCCTTTCGCGCCAAGCAGGACGACTACAATGCCATCATGGCCGAGGCCATAGCAGATCGCTTGGCCGAGGCCTTTGCGGAGTACTTGCACAAGCGCGCGCGCGATGAGTGGGGCTACGGCAAGCAAGAGGACCTGAGCAAAGCCGAGCTCATTCAAGAAAAATATCGCGGTATTCGTCCGGCTGCGGGCTACCCCGCGTGTCCCGACCACACGGAAAAGGGCACCCTTTGGCGCCTCTTGGACGTCGAAAAGAACACCGGCATGCTGATCACCGAATCCTTCGCGATGTGGCCCGGATCGAGCGTGAGCGGTTTGTACTTCGCCCACCCGGAAGCCCGCTATTTTACGCTCGGCAAAATCGAGCGCGATCAAGTCGCGGACTACCACACCCGCAAAGGCATGACGGTGACGGAGCTCGAGCGTTGGCTCGGCCCGAACCTCAATTACGATCCGAGCGCGTGAGGTGAAGCGCGTACCGAACGTCGCGTCGCGGAGTTGTTCCGCCTGAGCAGGGGTTGGGCTCGCTGGCTCTACGCGAGCGCGGAGCTATCGCGCACGTGAGCCCGCGGTCCGCGAGCGCGACCCTGCTCGGTTGATTCGACGCAAGGGCTCGTTCAGCGGGGCGAGCCGATGGCGAGGATGCGCTCCACTGCCAGTCATAAATTCTTGCTCGGCTGCTACCCCGGATGACAGCAAGTTGCGCGCACACCGCGCACAGCACACAGTCGCGCACGTTATGCCCCTGAAGTGAGTCGCGCCCCTGGGCGTTAGCTCCAAACGTGGCGCAAATGCGCTACGTTTAGCGAGCCCCACTTTGTCAGGTTTGGTTTTGTTCAGTTGCAGTGTTGCCGTCGTGGCCCTAGCGGGATGCGCCGTGCCGACGCGAGCGGCAAGCTGGCCGACCATGGCGCACCCCGAGCGAACGCATACGGAGCCAGCGAAAGCAGTCCTGTCGGAAGACGACGCCCGCGTCGCGGCCCAGCCGATATGCATCGGTTCACGTTCCTGGTCGATGGGCGCACTGGGCGACACGGTGCTCTATCGCACGCGTCGCGTGGGTCGAAAGATTGCCGTTGGCTATTTCGTGTACTGGACCGAGGAGAGGCCCTGGGGCAGCAATGCGGTCTCGTACTCAATCCTGCCCGCGCTCGCGATGGACGCTGTGTACAGCCATTTTCTGTGGCTGTTTCCCGGGATCAAGGACGCCCTGTACGGGCCTGGGGACATCGAAGGTGCGCAGGTCGAGTACGAACAGACGGAAGACGGCGCGCTGAAGATCGTTGATGGCCGCGCTGACGACGGCAACCACGCTCCGGTATTTCTGTCTCGGGAAGATCTGGTGGATACCAAAGGCCGGGTCGTGCTGCTCACTGACGTGTGGAGTCATCAGCTCGGTGCGCATGGCGGCGCATCCTTCGCCGATACGCCGGGCCACGAGCTCAAGTGTTACGCCAAAGCACAGCTTCAACCCATGACCGAGCAGATCGCACGCGCATTCCGCATGGGCGACGAGCGGCACCCGCTGCGCGGCAATCCTGCCTGGCTCGAGCCCGCTTCCCCACTGAACGGCCTCCCTCAACAGCAGCTGGCAGCTGGCAAGTCCCGCGTACATCACCAATAGCGCGGCAGGGCAGCCCGCTTTGATTCGGAGGGACCGGAAGCGCGAGGGGGAGCGGTCGAGCGGTTAGGGGAACCAGAGGCGATCTGGGGCTCGGGTTCGGAGCGCGACAAGCGTTGCTTGCGCGGGAGCCCCATGCATTCTACGGAGCGACATGCTGGACTTCCGGATCTTCGCCACTGTGTTTGGCGTGATCTTTCTCGCTGAACTGCCCGACAAAACTGCGGTCGCCGCCGTGGTCTTGGCCACGCGCCACCGGCCGCTGCCCGTGTTCGTGGGCACGGCGCTGGCATTGGTCGTGCAGAGCGTGGTTGCGGTTGCGGCCGGCGGCGTCCTCTCGCTGTTGCCCGCGCGGCCAGTACACGTCGCAGCGGGCCTTTTGTTCTTGGTCTCCGCGGCATTCATGTGGCGTCGCAAAGAAGAAGGGGAAGAAGCCGCCGCAGATGCCGCTCACCCTGAGGGCTTTCGGGCGGCGCTCTGGAAATCATTCTTGGTCGTGTTTGTTGCCGAATGGGGTGACCTCACTCAGCTTGGTACTGCGGCCCTGGCAGCACGCTATCGCGCGCCAGTGACGGTGTTCGTGGCGGCCAGCCTCGCCTTGTGCCTGGTGGCCGCAATCGCGGTCTTCATTGGCAATCGCCTGAGCGCAATCCTGCATCCACGCCACACGCAACGCGTTGCGGCTGCGGTATTCGTTCTGCTCGGCATCGGTCTCTTGTGCGGCATCATCTAGAGCGTGGCCACGCCGCGACGCCTAGCCCCGACAGGGAAGGCTGCGTCGAGCGCGGCTAGGTCGCTCGCGCCGAGCGTAACGGCGTCTGCACCGGCGTTTTCTCGGACATGCTTGGCGTTTCCCGACTTGGGGATCACAAACTGGCTAGCGCGACGAGTCAGGAACGAAAGCGCTACCTGGCGCTCGCTGACGGCATACTTCTCTGCGATGTCATTCAGCACGTGTCCGGCCTTGCCGCGCGGCGGAAAGCCAGATTCACCGAAAGGCGTGTAGCCCACGACCGCAACGCCGTGCTGTTCGCACCAAGGCAACACAGCATGCTCGATGGTGCGCTCCTCAAGGTGATACAGCACCTGATTGCAGGCAAGCTTTCCAGGGCCAGCGATCTTCAAGACCCTCTCCAGTAGCTCCTCATCGAAATTACTGACGCCCCAGGCGCGGATTTTCCCTGCCTCCCGTAGCTCTTCTAGGGCGCTGATACTGTCTTCTAGCGGGTGCGGGCCGGGCCAGTGGATCAAATAGCAATCCAGGTAGTCGGTGCCGATTCGTTTCAGGTCTTTTTCGCACGTGCGCGCGGTACCGCGGCGTGTCGCGTCGTTGGGCATGATCTTGGAGACCAAGAAGACCTGCTCACGGCGCTTCGCGATGGCCTCGCCGACCAAACCTTCCACGGCGGAGCCGTAGTACTCGGCGGTGTCGACGTGCAACATGCCCAGGTCGAGCCCCGTGCGGAGCGCGTCCAGGGCGTCGTCGGGGTTGGCTTCGTCGAGATGCCAGGTGCCGAGCCCGATGACGGGAACGTCGATACCGAGCGGGCCGAAGGGGCGCTTCTGCATGTCGCGATCTAACTCCCTGCTCGCCCTTTACGCCAGCACGGAAGGTCGGCGGTGCAGCGTTACGCAGACCTCTCGGAGTATTGCCGCCAGCAGGTCGGACAGCGCCATTCCAGCATCAGCCTCCCATCTCGGATCGGCCGTCGGCTCAGCCGCCAAGCAGCGTTTTCGCCGATTGAGCTGCGCGCCGCGTCGGTGAGGGGCGACAGCGCCCCGCAGTCGACACAATGATGAATGGTCCACGGATTGGATGTAGTTCGCTTGATCACAGCTTGCTGCTGCCAAACGGCCACAGCGCGTCCGAGTTTAGGACCTAAGGCTGCTCATCGGCCTTTGTTGCTTTTGCCCGAAAGAAATGACGAAGCGCGCCGTTCAAGAGGCCGAGGGAGCCATGAACGATACCAAGGACAGCCGTGAACCGGCGTGATTCCGCGCGCCCAGCGGTGAAACCTGCGGCGGTCGTCGAGCTCGAGCGCCTGGCCCGCCAGCTCGGCCAGCCCGATCAAGGTCTCTTGGATGCCGCGAGCGAGACCTTGCACAGCACGGGGGACCCGGTCGATCTGGGCGTCGTGCCGAAGTTCGTCGAGGAATCAGCAGAGGTGGTGGTCGCTGCGCACAGCCGTTGGCGCGAATTGCCAACGGAGCAACGAGCCCTAGTGCGCGGTTGCTCGCTCGATCTCATCGGCCTCACCGCGGACCAAATCCTGCGCCTGGACCGCACGTTTGGCGAATACCGCCAGTCGGAGGCTGACGTCAAAGGCGCGGGCGAGAACCTGGCCATGGCTTTGGAACGCGCTGAGGCCTTGGCCGAACAGGCGCGCTCGGTGATCCAAACCGTGGCCGGCGTGCCCCAGCAGGCACCCTCCGCAGAAACCGAAGATCCGGTCACCGCCTTCACGACGGCGATCAAGAGCCTTCGGGATCTCGCGCGTGAGCTTCTCGATCGCGGCTCGCCCGGTGTGCGTAAGCGCTGCGCGCTATACTCACTCGACCAAGCCTACGTGCAAACCCTAGAGACGACGCTCGCTGAACTCGGTGAGCTCTCGCGTAAGGCGTCCGACGCGGCAGCAGTGGCGCGGAAAAAGGTCCAAGTCGAACGCACGCTCGGCTGTGCGCGCCCGCTCGTCGAGCAGCTCGTGCATGCGTTCGAGCACGCGAGTCGCTTGAATAAGAACATCCCGCTCTTGCGCGCCTCGGTGGACGCAAAGCCCGGGCGACCGGGCGACCCCAAGCGCAGCACGACCATGCTGCAAAAGACGGCTATAATGAGCAAGGCGACGACCGTCGAAGGACCGCGCCGAGTCGAAAGGCTCGTTATCGGCGGCGGCCAGGGCGATCGCTTCAAGCGTTGAACGCGGATCGCGCTCAGCCGCTGAGCTTGGCTAGCTCCTCTTCGGAAATGTCGAAGTCGGAATACACGTTGGCGACGTCGTCGTGCTCGTCCAATGCGTCAACCAAGTTCAAACACACTTCGGCTTCGCGACCCGACACGGTCTTCTTGTTCTTCGGGATCCAGGCCACCTTGCTCGATTGGACGGTGAGCTTGGCGCCTTCCAAAGCCGCTACCACGGGGTACAGGTCGTTCGGAGGTGTGTAAACGACCCACACGTCGCCTTCGTCTCGGTAATCCTCAGCGCCAGCGCTGAGCGCGGCTTCCATCAGTTGGTCTTCACTCACCGCGCTCTTCTCAAGCGTGATGGTACCGAGGCGATCGAACGCCCACTGCGCGCCGCCGCCCATGACGCCGTTGTGACGCTCGAAGATTTTGCGCAGCTCGGCCGCACTGCGATTCCGGTTGTCCGTCGTGCCTTCCACCAGGAATAGCGTGCCGCCGGGGCCCGTGCCTTCGTACAAAACGTCTTCGTAGGCAGCGCCTTCGATCTCGCCGGTGCCGCGCTGCACCGCGCGCTTGATATTGTCGGCGGGCATCTGTTGGGCCCGACAATCCGCCACAGCTTTGCGCAAGCGTGGGTTGGCGTCGATATCGCCGCCGCCGATGCGCGCCGCCGTCACGACTTCACGGATCAGCTTGGTGAATATTCTGCCACGCGCGGCGTCCGTTTTACCCTTGGCGCGCTTGATCGTTGCCCATTTGGAGTGGCCACTCATGGGGGCGTGGTTAGCACCGCCCCGGGGGGATGTGAACCGCCCGCGAAATCCCTTCAATCTGCCGCGAAACTGCGCGCAAAAGCCGAGGCTTGCCTGGCCCGGGAGGAACGCTGCAATCGCGCGGAAAGCAGCCGGAAACCTGCGGGGGTCAAGATCGAACTCGATGTCGATTGGGCTGACAGTACCGGAACGAGCTCAGCGGGTGGTGGCTTCCGACCTGGAGATCAGCATTCTGGGTAGCTGCAAACACCCTTCGCCGCTCGCTGAACGGCTCAGTCAAGCCGCGGTGCATTATGTCGGCCAAGCCGATCGAGTGCTCTTGGATGACCGCTTGTCGCGTGTGACTGAGTTCAGCAACGATCTGTCGCGTGCGCCCGCTTTCGAGCTGGCCGGACCGCGCGACAAACTGTTCTTCGACCCCGCCAAGCTTCGCTGCGGTATCGTCACCTGCGGCGGTTTATGCCCTGGTTTGAACAACGTGGTGCGCGGCCTCGTGCTGGAGCTGAATCACGGCTACGGCGTGCGCAACATCGTGGGCTTTCGCTACGGCTACGAGGGTATGGTGCCGCGCTACGGCCACGAGCCACTGGCGTTGACACCGCAATCCGTCGCGGAAATTCACCACGAGGGCGGCACGGTGCTCGGGACCTCGCGCGGCAATCAAGACCCGAGCGAGATGGCCGACCGCTTGGTGGAACTTGGCATTGGTGTGCTCTTCGTGATCGGGGGGGATGGCACGTGCCGCGGTGCGATGACGCTGGTCGCCGAATTGAAGAAGCGGAACCTGGCCATCGGCGTCATTGGCATTCCAAAAACCATCGACAACGACATTCACTTCATCGATCGCAGCTTCGGCTTCGAGACCTCCTTCTCGGCCGCAGTCGACG
>JBDTYJ010000028.1:0-26786 GCA_040005755.1 Pseudomonadota bacterium | reverse complement strand
AACCTGATGTTGATCGCCATGGCGGCACAACAGAAGGCTTGGGATCAAATCGAGCTGGTGGTGAGCAGCCTGCAGAAGGCGATGCAGCGCTTGCGCTACGCCAAGGTGCCCGTTGTCGCGGCTCCCTTTCAGTACACGCTGGGTGGCGGTTGCGAAGTCGCGATGGCCGCTGACGCCTGTCAGGCCCACGCCGAAACCTATATGGGCTTGGTCGAGGTTGGGGTGGGCCTGATCCCTGCCGGTGGGGGTTGCTTGCGCATGGTCGAGCGTTACACTGCTTCGTTAGCTGGCATCAGCGGTGTGGACTTGCTGCCGTTCATCGGGCAGGCCTCGTTGAATATCGCCATGGCCAAGGTGGCCACCAGCGCGGAAGAAGCAAAATCCCTCAAATATCTGCGCCAAAGCGACGGTATTTCGCTGAACTCGGGGCGCCAACTGTTTGAAGCCAAACAGCGAGCTTTGGGCCTCGCTCGGGCCGGCTATCGCCCGCCCCTCCCCCCTCTCCTGCCCGCCGCTGGCTACGATGCAGAGAAGACCATCGGCGCGCGCGTATGGGGCATGGTGGAAGGCGGCTTCGCTTCCGCTCACGACGCGCTCGTCGCCAACAAGGTTGCTCACATTCTGTGCGGCGGTCCGGTAGCAGCCGGCACGTTACTGCCCGAACAGCATTACTTGGATTTGGAGCGGGAAGCTTTTCTGTCCCTGTGCGGTGAGCAGAAGAGCCAGGAGCGCGTCCAGTACATGCTCATGAACAACAAGCCCCTCCGTAACTAACATCGAGAGGGCGGGCTCGTTTGCGAGCGCCTTTGCTCGCGGGCGCGGTCCCGCAGCGCACGTTCCGCAGCGAGTTTCTGTCCCAGAATTTCCCGCAACTCGAAGGCTAGTTGCTCAGAAGAACGGATCCAAAAGATGGCATTCCCCCTCAATGTGATCATCGCTTCCGCGGTTCGGACGCCCGTGGGGCGCGCGCTCAAGGGCACTCTGCGCAATACGCGCCCGGAGGATTTGGCTGCCACTGCCATGAAAGGGGCACTGGCACGGGTGCCGGGCCTGAACGCAGAAGACATCGACGACGTACTCTTAGGCTGCGCCATGCCGGAGGCAGAACAGGGCCTCAATATCGCTAGAAATGCGGTATTTTTGGCAAAATGGCCCAACAGCGTGCCCGCCGAAACCATCAATCGCTTCTGCTCCAGTGGCCTGCAGGCCATTGCCCACGCGGCGATGAGCATCCAAGCCGGCTTGACTCAGGTATCACTCGCCGGCGGTGTTGAATCCATGTCCATGGTGCCGATGAGCGGCAACAAGGTCAGCCTGAACCCGAAGCTGATGGACGAGTATCCGGAAGCGTACATCGCCATGGGCAACACCGCGGAACGCGTGGCCTCGCGCTTCAACGTCACGCGCGCAGAGCAAGACGCCTTTGCCGTACGTTCACACGAGCGCGCCATTGCCGCGATCGCCGCCGGTCGCTTCAATGACGAGATCGTACCGGTGCAGGCACGCGTGCTCGAGGGCGAGTCGGTCACCGAGCTGACTTTTTCCGTCGATGAGTGTCCGCGACCCGGCACGACGCTGGAAGTCCTGGGCAAGCTGAAACCGGTTTTCAAACAGGGCGGCTCCGTGACCGCCGGCAACAGTTCACCCACGAACGACGGCGCGGCTGCGGCCATCCTCTTATCCGACAAAAAAGCCGCTGAGCTCGGCATTAAAGCGCTCGGGCGCATGCGCGGGTTCGCGCTCGCGGGGGTCGACCCAGACATCATGGGCATCGGGCCGGTGCCGGCGATCCGTAAGCTGCTCGCGCAGACTGGGCTCAGCATTGCCGATGTCGACTTGTTCGAGATCAACGAGGCCTTTGCGGCCCAAGCTGCTTACTGCGGACGCGAGCTGGGCGTTCCGGACGACAAGTTGAACGTGAACGGCGGCGCGATTGCCCTCGGTCACCCGCTCGGTTGCACCGGCGCCAAACTCACCGCCACCGTGCTGCACGAGCTGCGGCGCCGCGGCGGCAAGTACGGCATCGTATCGATGTGCATCGGCGGCGGTATGGGTGCAGCCGGCTTGTTCGAAGTCTAGAGGGAGCGGAGGGTCACCAGGTTCCGGCGCCCAAGGACAACGCTGCATAGCCGCCGCGCAGACCGAAGGGGGGATCGCCGTTCACCTTTGCGCCGTCTGATCTCCAGCCGTGCAGTG
This sequence comes from Pseudomonadota bacterium, assembly GCA_040005755.1. Taxonomy (GTDB): domain Bacteria; phylum Myxococcota_A; class Polyangia; order Polyangiales; family Polyangiaceae; genus PMG-095. Next base: position 24,590 of record JBDTYJ010000028.1, on the reverse strand, counting down.
GAATGCCGTACAAACCACCGACCCTGATACCGAGTGACCAACCCGAGCGCGCGTGCGCCTCGTGGGCGTTCTTGCCGAGCAGGATCACCTTGCTGACCAACGAGATCCCCGTAAGAAAGCCGTTGTTCGTGAGGTGGCTGCTGTGATCGTTTTGCAGTGCTTCTGAAAACGAAACCTCGGCCTTGCTCGATGAGGTGACCGACATGCCGTAGCCGCCGAGCGAGAGCACGGGAGCCAGCAGGAACCCGTTCACACGGATCAGCTGGTAGCCAAAATCCACCGTGCCCCAGGCGCCGCTGGCAGACACCTGGCGGTTACCCGACTCATCAACGCTGCGCGACAGCAAACCCGCGCCCGAGCCGCCGATCAAGAAGCGGCTGAAGAGCCCGAAGCCTTGCCCGCCCAGGATGGGAAACAAAAGTGGCAGGTTCTTTGGATAGAGCCGCCCTGGCCCTGCTGAATCCAGCCGGTCGTTCACCGGCCCCATATCAAGCACTGCGACTCCTGCGAAGCCCTCGAGGCCACCCAGCTTAGGCGTGGTGCCGCTCGGAGCGGGGGGATTGAGCGGTTTGCCCGCGGTATCCGTGGGGGGGGTCGTAAGCGTTTCATCTGCAAGAGCAGAACGAACCGCGAGCGAGCTTCCCAAAGCGAACGACAAGCCGATGATGCGATAGATGGGCAGGTTCATGCGTCCTCGGACGTGCCCCTTAGCAAGTCCGAGGCCGCAGCCGTTTTTCGCAGTATTCAGGCTAAATCAGCCAGAACCTGAGGCGCGGATGCAGTGCCATCCCGCCTCACGTCGTCACCTGCATGTGGCCGCTAGCGACGCCAATCAGGGGGCCGGAGCGCTCAGATTGTAACGCTGCTGGTGTCGCGCTCTTGTAGTAGATCCCAGAACCGATCAGCGATCGTCGATGCCTCCAAGGTGGCCGTCCCGGAATCCCAGGCGGTGCCCTTGACCAGGCCGGTCACGACCACCTCACCCACGAAAACCCCGTCGCTCTGCAAAGCCTTACTGAGCAGGCCGACGGTTTTGTGCTGAGCCGCCTTGCCGATAGCGAGCCCCGCCGCTTGGAACTGCGTCGCCGCGGCATCCACGGCCGGGTCGTAGAACGCGAAGCCGCCGCCGGTCACGAGCAACGCGCCCCGATTCGCTTTCAGGTCCGGAAGCGCGGCCTGCGTCGCCGCGATCAGGCCATGCACTGTGACGTTCAGGACCGCTTCCAAATCCGCCGTGCTGGCGGTCTTCAGATCACCCGCCCCACCCGAGTATGCATTCCAATGCACGATACTGATTGAGCCGAGTGACGAGCGCACGTCGGCGAAAAGCTTCTTCACTGCACTCGGAGCTGCAAGATCACAGGGGAATGCTTTGGCGCTCACCTGAGCGTCCGCCAAGGTTTTCTCCGCGGTGGCTAGGCGCTGCGCGTTGCGCGCGACGAGTGCAACGCTATAGCCCTCTTTACCGAAGCGGCGCGCCACGGCATCCGAGATACCCGAACCGTATCCACACACGACGATTGTCTTAGCCATGCGCCAAGCACTAGCATGGACATTTGGGCTGGTGGCCTCCCAAACCGCGGTGCGCGGCGAAGGCAGTCGTTCAAGCGCGAACGCGGAACGTGCTTTCCGGGCCACGTCGGCGTCCCGTGACAGCGACGTCCGCCCCGTTCAGCCGCTGTCGCCGCTACGTCGGTGGGGTCCGGCAGGCCGCTGCGCGTTCCAAGAGCAGAGCGCGCTCGCGGGTATTTCGCGTGAGCGCCGCCGCTCGCGCTAGCTCTTGCTGTGCTTCGTCAAAGCGACCGAGCTTGGCGAGAAGATCACCGCGCACTGCGGGCAGCAGGTGATACGAACGCAGCGATGGCTCACTCACGAGCTTGTCCAGGATTTCGAGTCCCGCACCGGGACCAAACGCCATGCTCACAGCGACCGCGCGGTTCAACTCGATGATCGGCGAAGGCATGCGTGCGACGAGCGCGGCGTACAGCGCCGCAATGCGCGTCCAGTCCGTGGCCTCTGCCGTCGTCGCGCGCGCGTGACACGCGGCAATCGCCCCCTGTAACACGAAAGGCCCGCCTTCACCGCCAAGCGCCTCCGCCCGGGCCAACGCCGCCAGACCGCGTCGAATCAGGAGTTGGTCCCAGCGGGCCCGGTTTTGCTCCAAAAGCAGGATTGGCTCACCACCAGGCGCGACCCGCGCGGCGGAGCGCGAGGCTTGAATTTCCATCAGCGCCACCAAGCCGTGTACCTCCGGCTCGCTCGGGGCGATACCGGCCAAAATTCGGCCCAAGCGCAGCGCATCTTCACAGAGCTGCGGGCGCATCCAATCCTCGCCCGCGGTCGCTGAGTAACCCTCGTTGAAGATCAGGTACACGACCTCCAAAACCGACGACAGGCGCGCCGCCAGCTCTTCCCCCCGTGGCACTTCGAAGGGCACTCCCGATTCGCTCAATTGGCGTTTGGCACGCACGATGCGTTGCGCAATCGTTGGCTCGGGCGTCAGGAACGCGCGCGCAATTTCTTCCGTGGTGAGACCACCGAGCAAGCGGAGTGTCAGCGCAACACGCGCCTCCGTAGATAAAATCGGATGGCACGACGTAAATACCAAGCGAAGCAAGTCGTCGCCCAGATCGTCGTCGAGGGCGGCGTCCAGATCCGGCGCGCTGAACTCCGCGCGCGACTCAAGCTCGTGCGCCACCGCGTCTTGCTTGATTTGCCAGCGCTTGCCGCGGCGCAGCTCGTCGATGGCGCGGCGCTTCGCGGTTGCCATCAGCCACGCGCCTGGATTGTCGGGCACACCGGCCAGAGGCCAATGCTCGAGCGCGCTCACCAGCGCGTCTTGAGCGAGCTCTTCAGCCGTACCTACGTCGCGCATCATGCGCATGAGCCCGGCAATTAGGCGCGGCGATTCGATGCGAAACACGGCTTGAATCGCGCGCTGAACGTCCGCTGTTGCCACCTCCGGGGCGTAGAGCAATTGCTCGCGGCGGCCAAGCCCGGAAGCGCTTCAAGCCGTCGAACAGCGTTTCCCCACGATCGCCGGTCGTGGATTTGGGTGACCTAGCGGTAGCGCCAGCTGCGGCCACGTGCCCCGCCCGAGACAAGATGCACCAGTGCCACAAACAAGGCGGCGCCGATGATCGACCACAAGATCGGGAAGGGATGATTGTCGACGGTGACCATCAACAGCTCGGGCAAGCGCAAATAGTGCGCGACGAACGAGCCCAGGAGCGCCCCGACGAAGCCCACAGCGATAGAGACAAAGAAACCGCCGCCCGTACCGCCGCCAATGGCACGCCCGATGCCGCCGCAAACCCCGGCGATGAGCAATAAAATCAAGAGACCAGTGATGGAGAGGGTCATGCTTTGAGCTACTGCAAGAGCCGCGCCGTGCCTACCGGGAACAGGAACGCGCGCTCCCGGGTTGGCAGCGCGCGGGGGGGCGCCCACAGCGTTGCTGTCCTGGCGCATGAGTCCGGGTGTCGCGACGACCGCAGGCAGAACCGATCGGGCAAAGCCAACGCCTTCGAGATGAATGTCACTCTGCCCGGCCGCTACGACCGTTATCGCGTGCCGGTTTTTTGTTTGTCGAATGCACGCGGACTGAGCCCCGAACAGCTGCTGACTCAGCGTCTGGACCAGAAACACATTCTGGCGCAATTCCTGGTTGATCCGTCACCGTGACGAGTGACGGAAGGCAGTCTTCCTTTGGGCTTGCTCCTCCCCGCGCCCCAGACCACGCTCGGCCCGCAAATGCTCGAGTCACAAACGATCGATAGCGCGCGTGTGGAGGGCGGCAGTGAATTTGTGCTCGCGCGCCACGACGAAGAATGGATCGTGCGCGTAGATGGGCGCGTGCTGATGTCCAGCCGCATGCACGACTCGGAAGAGGCGCTCGCCGAGCACGCGCTGGAACGCTGCCACGACCCGGAAGCCGTGTTGGTGGGCGGCCTGGGCTTGGGCTTTACGTTGCGCGCTGTGCTGGACCGCGTTTCCGAGCACGCGAAGGTGACCGTAGCTGAGCTGGTGCCGGAGCTCGTGGGCTGGAACCGCACGCACTTGGCCGAGCTGCACGACCACTCACTGGATGATCCACGCTGCGAGGTCGTCGTGGGTGACGTGTTCGACCACATCAAGCGCTCGCCGCGAAAGTACGACGTGATTTTGCTGGACGTAGACAACGGCCCAGTCGCGCTCTCCAGCGCCAAGAACCAACGCCTGTATGCCGAGCATGGCGTCCGCTCGTGTCACGCCGCGCTGCGTCCGGAAGGCGTGCTCGCGGTGTGGTCGTCTGGGCCGAATGCGCGCTTCGAACGCCGCTTGTCTGCCGCGGGATTCGCCGTGGACGTCATGCGCGTGGCGGCGCGCAAGGCTTCGCGCGCGCGGCACGTGATTTTCATGGCCGAAAGACTTGCGACGCGCTGATCAGCGCGGGGGCGCGTCGAAGCGCGAGCGCCCAGCAATTTTTAAGCGTGGCGAATAGGACGCGATTGCTCTTGGCCCATGAATCATGACTCAGCCTGACCCGCCCGAAGCACCTTGGCCCAGCGACGAAGCGGTGATCGGCGAGACTCGCAACTGGTTGACGCGGGTCGTGATCGATCTGGAGCTGTGTCCGTTCGCGAAACCTGTGCACGTGAAAGATCAGATCCGCTATCTGGTAAGCGCGGCGGAAACGCCCGAGGCGCTCCTCGAAGATTTGCTCGCTGAGCTGCGCGGCTTGGCGGATGCGGACCCGGCAGCTGTGGAAACGACGCTGCTCGTGCATCCGCGCGTGCTCCATGATTTCCTGGACTACAACGACTTCCTGGGCGTGGTCGACGTCGCGTTGGAGGAACTTGAGCTCGTCGGGGAGCTACAAGTGGCCAGCTTTCACCCTGCCTATCAATTCGAGGGCAACGCCGAGAACGACATGGCCAATTGCGTCGCGCGGTCACCTTACCCGATGTTACATCTGTTACGGGAGGCGAGTGTCGAGCGCGCCGTGGCGGTGTTTCCGGACGCGTCGCAGATCGTGGACAAGAACATTCGCACCTTGCGTGGGCTCGGTCACGACGGATGGCTTCGTCTGCTGGCTGGGGTGCGCGGTGAACGCCACTAAGAGCAGGTCGTGGTAACATTGCCGTGTAACATGCGAGTGCTTTCGATCTGCGGCAGCTTGCAGCAAAAATCGAGCAATCGAACGCTGCTGCAGGCCGCACAGCGGCTCGCGCCAAAGGGGATGGAGGTGCGGTTTTACGACGGCCTTCGAGAGCTCCCGCACTTCAACCCCGATTTGGAACAGAGCGAACCGCTGCCCGGCGTCGCAGCCTTGCGCGCGGCTGTCTCCAGCTCGGACGCGCTGCTCATTGCCTCGCCTGAGTACGGGCATAGCCTGCCTGGGGCGCTGAAGAACGCCATCGATTGGTTGATCGGAACCGGGGAATTGGAGGGTAAACTGGTAGCGATCACCTGCGCGGTGCCCGCGATCGAACGCGGCCGTCTTGGGCTGCAGGCGCTGGCAGACACGCTTGGCGCAGTGAGCGCGCGCATCGCATTCGCCGCGCCGATCGTGCGCGGTCCAACTCTTGAGGCTGAAGTCGCGGGCGTCTTGCGCACCCTGCTTGCTTTACAGCTCGAAGCGCAGGCGGTGTCGCCGAGCTCCCCACAGCACAATGGCGGCTAGCGTGGGCGCGGCACAAGCCAGGAACAAGACCAGGTAGTCGCTCACGTGACCCACTCGCGGCAGGTTCCACAACACCACTTTAACGGTAGTGTACGCGGCGTCGACGCTGATCGCGACGGCCAGTGCGGTCAGTAGCCGTGTTCTTGGTCTGCGCAGTAACCTGAACAGGCCGAGCGCGAGCAGCGCGTCGAAGCACACCCAGGCCCAGCGCACCCAGCTGGCCATGAACCAGCGCTCGCCCGGCACCAGCGCCAAAGCGATTGTCCACGGTAGCAAAAGCCAGGCGAGCGCACGCAGCACGACTGTTGGGCCACGTAACAGCGTGCGCCAACCGAAGCGTGTGAACCCGCCTTCGCTGAAGGCTGCCAGGGCATCGACGACGGACCGCCATTGCGCCTGGCTGGGGGGATGACACAAGTACACCGGAAGCCAAAACTCCGGCCGGAATTTGCCCTTGTAGGCGCGGAGGCCCGCAAAATCATACAGCCCGCGCGTCCAGCGTGCGATGTGCCTCAATAAGTCAGGGAGCGCTCCGCTAAGCGGCGCCATGCCGAGCGTCAGCCAAGGGCTCGGAAGCGCGGCTGCCCAAACCATTACCGCGTTGACCAGGAGCTCACTGGTGCCGTTCGGCGCGTCGGGCTCGCGCACCAGGTTTTCGATGAACCAGCCATTGCGCGCCGGTATTGGCAGCACGGCCGCAAACCCAACCACGCGCTCCTTCACCTCAGCCACGAAGTAACGCCGCTGGCTCGATCCGGAGAACGGTTCGACACGAACCAAGAACCCCATTGGCGCCAGCGTGCGTCGGCTCAGCCAACGCTCGGCCACGCTTTGCAGCGCTGCCCGCAAGCTTGGTTCGGGGAACTCAGTGTCGGGGAGCTCGCGCACGCGCACGCCCTTGGCCCGCGCACGTCGTAGTTGTTCGCGCAAGCTGCGCTGTCGGCTCAACACGCGCGGCCAAGCCCGCGGATCCCAAACGGGCTGTTCACCGATCGCGATCGCACACAGCGGCGCCCCGTTCGCCCCGCTGAGCGGTTGCTCACAGCCGAAGAAACAGGCTCTTTTTCGCGCGCGGCGCGCCGCCGCTAGGAAGGCAACGACGACCGCCGGACGCGCCTCGTCCGGGCCGATGGGCGCGCCCGCGGCGACCCACGCGCCGCCGGTGTCTACGTAGGCGACGCACGCCTCGGCTCCCTGTTCGTCGGCGAAGAAAAAATAGTGGTAGCCCGGTGCCAGCGTTTGAAACGCCGTCGTTTCGAGCCCGTAGCGCAGCACCAGCCGGAGGGCACGTTTGCGCTCCTCGGCCTTGCTCGGACATTCATTGACGGATGGGGCGGAGGCGCCTCGCATCGGCACGTGCCACTATTGCACCGCGCACAGCGTCCTTCAACCAACCGGTTCGGCGCCGCGGCCGAATGCTCACCTTGTCAGCTCCCCCCACCTCGCGCCCGTCGCTCCGCCCGTATCAGCGTGAAGCCATCGCCGCGGTGCTCGCGGCGCGGCGTGCCGGCACGCAGCGCATGCTCGTGTGCTTGCCCACTGGAGCGGGCAAGACCGTGATCTTTTCGGAGCTCGCCCAGTTGGCGCGCCGTCAGGTGCTCGTGCTCGCGCACCGTGAAGAGCTCCTCGGCCAGGCTCAAGAAAAATTGCAGCACGCGCTGCAAGGCGAGCACGTGGTGGCGATTGAGCGCGGTTCGGAGCGTGCTCGAGCGGACGCTAAAGTGATCGTGTGCTCTTTGCGTTCCTTACATGAGGAGCGGTTGGCACGGGTGATGCACGGTCGGGACTTCGGGCTGGTGATTTACGACGAATGTCATCATGCCGCAGCGGCTGACAACCTGCGCGTGTTGCGGCAGCTCGGCGTCTTCGACCCAGGCTTTCAGGGTACGCTGCTCGGGTTCACCGCGACCACCGCACGCGGTGACGGCAAGGGCCTGGACAGCGTGTTCGAACGCATCGTGTTTACGCGTACCCTGCCGGATTTAATCGCGGACGGTTACCTGTCGCCGCTGCGCGGTTTTCGGGTCTCGACCGCAGCTGACCTGACCCGGCTTTCGAGCGCGGGTCTCGATTTTCGCGATGATGAGCTGTCGGAAGCGGTTGATATTGAAGAACGGAATGCGCTCGTCGCTCGCTCGATCCAAGAGTTGGCCCGGGATCGCCGAACGATTGCATTTTGCGTTACCGTCAATCACGCGCGAAACCTGTGCCGCTCGCTGAACGCGCTCGGTCTGCCTTCCGGCATCGTTCATGGGGATTTGCCGCGTGAGCAACGCGCGCGCGCGCTTGCCGACTTTCGTTCCGGAATCACGCAGGTTTTGTGTAACGTCGCAGTCTTGACCGAGGGCTTCGACGATCCGGGCGTGTCGTGCATCGCCATGGCGCGGCCGACGCGCTCCGAGGGCCTGTATGCGCAGTGCGTCGGCCGCGGTACCCGGCTCCACCCCGACAAGAAGGACTGCCTGATTCTGGACTTTGTGGACGTCTCGCAGCTCAGTCTGTGCAGCCTGCCGTCGCTGTTCGGCGTCCCGCGTGATTTGGACCTGCGCGGTGAGGACGTGAGCGTGGCACGCCGCGTCTGGCAGCAAATCCTGTTTGATCATCCGGGATTCGAGCTCGAGGCCGGAGCGCTCACGTTGCCCGAAATTCAGGAGCGTGCCGAAAGCTTCAACCCGCTCACCCTTGAGGCGGCCCCGGAGGTTCGGGCCATTTCCGGCAACGCCTGGTTCTCGCTCGGTCGCCACGGTTTGGGCCTGCATTTCCAACGCTACCCAGGCAAGGCGAGTGAAGCGCTGGTGCTGCTGCGCGCCGCACGCGGTAAGCGTTGGCAAGTGACGTTGAACGGCGAGCCCCAGGAACGCTTCTCGAGTCTGGAAGCGGCGGTGGAGGCGGTCGACTACGAAATTACACGCATGGGGCGCGCCGCGCATGCTTCAGCTGCGGAGAGCGCGCCCTGGCGTGGCGAAGGCCACGGCGAGGCACTGCGCCTCGCCGTGTGGAAGCGCGTGTGCGGCAGGTGAAGCGGCTTGGCCCTCAGGTGCCCGAGTCGACGAGCATGAACTCGCCCAAATCCGGCGCCTGGTTCGCATTGCCATCCGTCCACTTGTATACGTACCAAGACTTCGTTTCGGTCGCGAGCACAGGTAGCATGACGTTCGCTACGTAGTACGCAGCGGCGGTGGTGCCGCTCTGCCAAAAACCCTGCGCGTTCAGGATCACCGAGCCACTGTCGGCGTCGCGCATGATTTGGATCAGCAGGTAATCCTCCGAATCGTGTGAACCGTCGTTGAGCTCGGTCGCCACCAAATCGTCATTTTTGCGTTTGCGGTACTCTTGAGAGAGCCCGTCCTCGCTGACAACGCCATAAATGGGCGCAACTGGCTCGGTGGTCACGTAGTTAGTCAGGTGAGCGAAGAAGAAGCCGCCCGCGGCGATCAAGAGCTCATCCCCCCCGGCTACCGGGCGCCCGCTGCTCGCGTTGACCGCGTCTGCAACGTCTTGCGAGACTTCCCGCACAACAGGCGGAGCGGCACACTGCGCGGTGAGTGCCGCTGCGATGGTGCGGGCTGGGATCGCGTTGCCATCTTGCCCGTCCAGCACCACGGTCACTTTGGCAATTGAGCACAAGCTCGCGAGAGTGCTGTCGTGGCAGCCACCGATTCCGCAAAACTGCCCGGCCGCGCAGGCCGTGCCGCAAGCGCCGCAATGTTCGCTGTCACTGGTCGCATCCACGCAATGCGTGGAGCAGCAGGTGAGCCCGGTGGAACACCCCATGCTCGTGCCCTCCTGGTCCGCGGTACACGCGGCGGCGCATTCACTGGCGCCGCAAACGCGGGGCGCGCTGCACTCCGTGTCGGAGATGCAGCTCTGGCATTCGTGGCCAGCCATGCACACGCCGCTCGCGCAGGCAGAGTCGTCTTTGCAGCCAGGTACGCAGGTGTTTTGCGCCGTGCAGTATTGCCCGTCCGGACAGTGATCGTTACTGGCCACGCAATCCACGCACTCGCCGGTGTCTGGCACACAAGCGTCGCTCGGGCAGGCTGCGCACGGATCATTTGCGCCCGCTTCACCGCCTGCGCCGCTGGCTCCGGCTGCGCCAGCAGCGTCAGTGCCGCCCGCGCCGGCGTCCCCCGCAGTGCTGCCCGTGTGGCCGGCTTTGCCAGCGCTTCCCGCATGCGCGCCGCTGCCGCCTGTGCCGGAGCTTTCTCCATCTCCGCTGCTGCCGCCGCTGCCGCCCGCTGTGCCGTCGCCCGACGAGCTGCTCGAGCACGCCACGCTCAACACCAGCCCAGCAAGAATTAAAGTCGCGCCAAATGCTCGTGCTCTGATTACCATCAAGCTAATCTCCAGCTGCTACGATAGCGCTGATCACTGCCTCAAGGTATAGAGATGGTGAATTGACTATGCGGTGTGTGCGGCTGTGTATCCGCGCCTCACCCGTTGTAGCTTCCCATGCAAGCTCATTTTGCCAGCCGGTCGCGAATGCCAATTCCGCGGGCCGTTCTATGTGGACGCATTGCCGTCGCACTCCCCGCGTAGGCGCGAAGCGCGAGGGCTAAAGCGCCCAGATGGCGCCGTGCGAGTCGGCTTCGGCGGCGGTCGGCGCGGCCGTGTAATAATAGGCCGCAATTGCCGCGCGAAAGCGCTCCGGGGGGCAGCTCAGCGGCGTGGGGTGTCCGTGCCAAAACGTATCGCCATGGTCCATCACAATCAAGCGGTCGAGGGTGGGTAGGTAACTCGCTTCGCAGCGCGATCGTCCTTCATCCCAGAGCTCAAGCGCGCCGCCCCAGCTCTCCTGCCACCCGTCCCCGAGGTAGTACAAGACGGTGACCTTGCGTTCCAGGTGCCGTGTTCGGTCGCGATTGAAGTCTGCGTGCACCGCCAGATGCCCCGACGGCAACGTCAGCGAGAGCCCGGCACCGCGAAAATGCGGATCTGGAATCAAACCAGGGATGCCGGTCAGCGCGCCCAAAAAATCCAGAAACGCCATCCCCGACAGCTCGGCAAGCAAGTGCCGCAATGCGGGGTCGACGCCCTCGAAGCCCACACGCTGCAGCTGCCCAAGCCGCGCCGCTTGCTCGCGGTAGTCACGGCGCATCCAGGCAGCATGCTCCGGCCCCGGAAAACGCTGCGCCAAAGCCCTCGCGCGTGGCTCTCCCAAAAAGCCGTCGAGTACGGCATGCGGATAGGGCCGCGCGGCGCGATAGGCCTGACTCCTTTCCTGCCCCAGCCGCTTGAGCGGCGCACGTTCGAGGAACCAGGCCGGCAGCGGCTCGTTGTACTGCTCGATGGTCATCAGCTGCGCTGGAACAAATCGATCATCGTGCGGTACGCCCACAGCGCCAGCGCCGGATCATAGCGGGGGCCTTCATCCCGCAGGAAGGCGTGTGCCGCGTTGACTTCGTGCCAGGTGAAGTTCCGCTTGGTCTCTAGCAAGCGCGTCTGAATCTTCGCCCGACCCTCATCTGGCACGTGTGGATCTTGGCGGCCCCACACCATCATCAGCTCGCCGGCGATTTCGCCACTGCGCGCTAACGAGTCATCACCGCCTTGCCCGAGCGAACCCTGGTGGATATCGGTCGCGTAAAAGCACGCTGCAGCACGCACGCGCGCATCAAAGGAGCAGCGATAAGCGAGATGCCCACCGATGCACACACCTGCCGTCATGAGCCGACCGTCGCAATCAGCTCTCGTTTGCAAGTGATCCAAGCACGCTCGCGCGTCCGCGTCGTAGGCGGACACGCGCTTTGCCACTTTGTGCTGGTTGCCGCGTTCGGTGCCCTTCGCGTCGTATGCGAGGACGCTACCGGCGGGTTCGAGCTCGTGGAAGATGTCGGGGACCAGGACCACGAAGCCATGCCCCGCGAGCATGGCGGCCATGCGTCGGATGGGGCCGGAGCGTTGATAGATCTCCGAGAACAACACGACGCCCGGACGGCGCGCCGTGGTCGGACCGAAGGGGCGCGAGACATGCGTTTTCATTGGCCCAGTGGGCGTGGCCAGCTCAACGGAGGTTTCTTCGATGATCACCAGCGCAGGATAACTCAGCACGGCGCTCACTCGAGGCTGAACCGCACTCGGGGGACGCGCACTCTGCCGCTCACGAGCCCGATATCACTTGCGTTTTCGGCATTCTTCCCCGAGCGGTAGCGGAACCGCTATATTGCGCGCGGTTCGGAATCCAAATGGGTAATCACCGGTCAAGTGACGCTGGGTTGCTCGAGACGCTCTCCGCTGAGGATGAGACGTTGCGCGCGGGGAACCGCAAATCGAGCGGCACCAACGCCAGCGAATGGCTGGTGAACACCGCCGACGACACGGTCGTGCCCATGATCACGAGTGAGCTCGTGGATGCCTTGCGCGCCGGTCGCATCACGAATCGCTCCCTGGTTTGGCGAATCGGGATGCATGATTGGAGCCCGCTCGCGGAGGTACCGCAGCTGCGTCTGGCGGCTGGGCCGAGCGCACTACCGCCCGCGGCGTCTACGCCCGGGCCCGTGATCCACAAGTCGCTCCTAGCGCCGGAGCAGCGCCGTCGCACCACCTTGCCGTTTGGCTTGCCCGCGGTCAGACCGGTGAAGGCTGATTCAGGCGCGCTCGCCGTGTATGATCGACCGGCGCCGAGTCTCAGCTTCGCTGACTCGCTGCGCACCGAGTGGCAGGGTGCGGCGCGCAGCGATGCCCGAGCGCGACCGCCGAGCCCCCCAGTTCCGGCAGCTCCGCCCGTTCCGCCCGCACCCCTCTCCCGGCCGCGGCTCACTCCGGTGCCGCCGGTGGCTGCGCGCTTGCCGCAGCGTGCGCTGCGCGCGGTGCCCTCGAATACGTTTGCACCGACGACCACGGAAGCCGCCCCGGCTGCGCCGGCCCCCTTGCCCAATCCTTGGGGTGATCTCAGCGTGGTCTTGGCGAGTGAGCTACGCGCCGAAAAAAAGGCCACAAAACGCCTGATGCTGTGGGCCGCAATCGGCTCGGCCGTGGCCGCCTCCCTGTTTACCCTGTGGGTCTCGCGCTCGGTGGTGTCGCGGCGGAGTGCGGAGCTCGGCCGTGGCACGCACGCTGCGTTGCCGGCGGCGCTTCCTGCCCCGGTGGAGTCGGTGAACAGCGCGCCGAGCTCGGCGCCGGTGCTCTCCGCGCCGGTCGCAGCCCCGGTTGCGTCTGTGCCAGCGCTCACAGCCAGCGCGCCCTCTGTCGCCGTGAAGCCGCGCCTCGTCGCTCGGCCGAAACCCAAGGCCGTCGCGCTAGCGGCGTCGGCCAGCTCGAACCCCACGCCCGCGGACGACAGCGCCGACGCAAAACCGACCAGCACGCCCGCGTTGCCCAGCGCTGATGCCACCGCTACGAGAGCGCCATCCTCGGTCGCGCCTGTCATTCAGCAAACCGACCCGAGCGCTTCGCCAGCGCCGTCTGTCCTGTAATCCCTTTCAGGTGCTTAGCTCCGACGCGTCCGCGACGCAGCGGAAAACTTCGCATTTTTGCATTCGCAATTTCAGGCCAATTCCCGATGTCCTCCGCGCTGTTTGCACCGGTATGTTCGATCACCCCCACGCGGCGACGGCGCTTTTTGTGGGTGGCGTGGTGGAGCGCGCCGCCCTGCCGCGCGCCGTTTCGCAAGCCAGAAGCGTTCGAGGGTGGCGCGCGCACGCGACCTGAAGCGTTGCAAGCCGCCGAACGCGCGGCTGGCTGCAAATTGCTAGAGATTGAGGGAGGTTGGGCGCGCGCCTGGGCCAATGTGTTGGTCGGGAAAGATCCGTGGCCGACGCAGCGCACCGGCATTGACGCGGAGGCGGTACGCCCCATCAAAGCCGCGCCCGCGCCCTCCGTTTGGGAAACATTGGGACTGAAGCCACGGGCCACAATCACCGAGATCAAACGCGCTTACCGGGTGCGCGCACTCGACGTGCACCCGGACCGCGGCGGCAGCGCAGAAGCTTTCCGCAAGCTGCACACCGCTTATGAATCCGCGTTGAAGCGTAGCGCCGAGCAAAAACATAAGCCGAAGGTCCGTTGAACGTGTCACCAGTTCAAGAACTGATCCCAATACACGATCGTGCCCTCGATGTTAGCCACGAAGCGCACAATGCCATCCATGGACACCACCACGGCCAGCCCCTGCGGGTGCGCGTTCACGAAGCGATACGCCGCGCGGTGCCGGGTGCCGACTGAGTTTGCCGGCTCCGGCGAACGGCGCTCGCCCTCCACATCCAACGCCTGCTGCACGATGTCCGGATAAGGGAGCTCCCCCGACACTTCCGCGCCAAAGCCAATCAATTCAAACCGCTTGTTCAGGACCACGCCGCCATCCACTGCGGCGAGCCCGCTCACCAAGCGACTCAGCTCGAAGATCGACTGCTCGACGCCGATCACGTCCGGAGTTTCGGCCGCTAGGAAGCGTTCCAAGTCCACATCACCCTCACCGTGCTTGGCGAGCGCGTCGAACAGCCGCTGCAGCAAGGTGCGGTACCGGAAACGCGCGGTGTTGTCACGAAACGTGTATTTGATCTTGAGCGCGGCGTTGCTGGCGTTTCTCTCGCATTGCTCCAAGAGCTCGGTGTCGGCGAACAAGAGCAACCCGCCGTGGCCACCCTGGCGAATCAGAAAGATTGCGCGCCGCACCATGTGCTGCGAAACCACGCGCACCAAATCCGGGTTCGGGCGACCGCCCACACGCTTGGCTTGCAGCTCGGCCTCCGTGCTGCGCGGATCACGAAACAACTTACCCAGCCAGTTCGACCCGAACACGTCAGTAGTCGTGGCTTCGATCATGCCGCGTTCGAGTGAAGCGACCAGATTTGCACCGGCGTACACGCCGATGCGGCCAGCGCCGAGCACATGCACCATTGGCAGCGCCAAGCTTTCCTGCCGGTTGCGACGGCCCCCCCAAGTTGGCGCGAGCCAATTTGCGCCGGTGTGAACGATGCCCCACATCAGCCATTCATCCCGCTTCGCAGTAACGCCAATCAAACTCGAGTGAAACGGTGCAGCTGGGCTGAGCCGCCGCGCGGCTTCGGGCGTGAACGGTTGTGGCTCTGAAAATTCGAGACACAAGAAATCGCTCGTAGCCGAGGCGTGCGTTACTTCTTCCACGCTCCCGGACAGCAGACGAAAACGAACATTGCGCCCCTCTTCATGGGCGAGCGAGGCCTGAAAGCAGGTCGACAAAAGCTCGCTCAGGCCGCGCCGCTGGAGCGCGAGAGGCAATGCGCTAGGCCAGTGGTCGAGCACGAAATCGGCGAGTTGGGCGGGGTAAGCGTGCACGGCGCCGCAGTGTACCGCGAAACCACCAAACCCGCGTGCACCCGCGGCTTTTCGGGGCGCAAAAGCCTGCTAGGCTTAAAGCATGTGTCTCATCTGCATCGACTTCGACCGTGGCGCACTGAAGCCTCGAGAAGCACGGCGCGCGCTCAGCGAGATGCGTGCAGGCATCGGCAGCGAGCACGCGAAAGAGGTCGAACGCAAGCTCGATAGCGCAGAGCCCGAGCCCGAGTCATCGCCAGACCCATAACGTGTCGGACCGAGCCCGCCGAAGAGGCGCGAGCCGCGAAAACTGCCGGGAGCAGCGGTAAGACAAGCGGCGGTCGAGAAATTCGGCCTCCGTTCAAGGGGGAAGCGGTGTAGTCTGCTCGGTTGGGCATGATCTCCGAACAGGCAGAAGGGGCGTTTGCGACCCTTGCGACAGCTCTTGCCGGACAACCGGAGCTCGAGGAGGCCGTTCGTGACCGCTGGCGCACGCGAGTTCGCGGCGCGCCGGGAGCTCATCCCGAGCTAGCGCTCCCGGCTCCGGTGCAGCAGGCGGCCGACCTGCTCGCGCGTGAGCTACCGCTTCAGACGCACAGCGCTGCGGACGTTGCCGCTCTCGGTGTGCGCTTTGCCAGCCCGACCGGAGGCTTGCTCTTGCTCTGGTGCTACGCCACCACTTGGCGTCGGGATACCCAGCTTGCGGCATTGCTCGCTTGTGCGGCGCAGCAACCCGGCTTCGAAGAGCGCGTGCGAGCGATCGCGCACGACCGCGTCATCGAGGGGCCGCTGCTCGACGCGCTGGAGTGCACGCCGCTACTTGGCTCGGGGGCCGAGCTTGCGCGTCCCGAAAATGCCGAAGCACGCGCGCGGCTGGAGATCCTGATCTGGGAGGCCGGAGCCAGCGCACTGGAGGTGCCGGCGCTCGGGCGCTGGTTGTGGAGCGCGCCTGAGAACTTCGAGGAACTGATCCGCACGCCAGCGCGCGGCGCGCTGCGCGGTCGCGTGCTGGCCGCGCGCTGTTTGGAAGTCAGCGTGTGCGGCTTGAATCAAATGGCCGATCAAGAGTTGATCGGCCGCGCGCTGCAGGTCTTGCAGCCTTTGTTGCTGCACCCCGAGCCGTTGGTTTGGGTGCACGCGGCGCGCGCTTTGGGGCGCTTGACCGGGCAAATCGAGGCGCTCGAAGGCACGCTTCTGGATTGGGTTCTGGGCGAGTCGCAAGTGCTGCGAAAGCGCGCCCTCACCGCCTTTGCTTCCTTGCCGGCAGAGCGCCTGAAGTTCCTGTCCAGTCAGTTGGTCTCGATTTTGGATTCGCCGAGTGAAGCGGACTGGGCGTTGCCCGCCGTGGCGGCAGCGACGCCGTATCTGTTCTTCGAGCGCCGCGTGATCTGGGATCGCTTGGCCGCGCGCATCATCGGCGGTGACGGCGGCGCGGTTTCCGCTCGTGCATTGGCGCGCGGCCTTTCCGTGCTCTGGCGCCGTGGCCAGAAGCTCCCTGAAATCGAGGCGCCATTGCGAGCATTGCGTGAGCTTGCTTGGTGCGCGCGGCCGACTTCGTTGGACGACTCGCGGCGCTGGCTCGAAGTCACTGCGCTCACCGATGCGCTCGACGGCGCCGAGCGTGATCCGCTCGATCTCGAGCTCGGGCTCGAAAACCTGATGCGGGTTGCCGCGCAGTACGACGACGAAGAGGCCGATGCGCGCGCCGCACGCTTCGCGACCGCCCTCCCGGCCACATTCAGCGAAGCGCGCCGCATCGCGCTCGATCGCTCGGCACGCCTCCGCCAACGTGCGGCGGCGCTGAACGCGCTCGAAGGTTGCGCACGGGCTTTCGCGCTGCGTTTGTGGGGTCCGATGTTGGCGACGCGCCCCGCGGGCGTGCCGATCGAGGGACCCGATCTAGAAGAGACTTGGAAGCTGGTGGCCAGCGCGCCGGCCGAGATCTTGGATTTGCTGAAGGAGCGGCGCCAAGGCGACGGCGATGCCACGGCCGATTTGCCGCTGGAGGTGCTGGCGGTCCGCCTCGGCGGGTACGCGCTCGACGCCTGCGGTGAAAACGCTGATTTGGGCCCCGGTCGCGGCCCCGCCGCGCACGACACGTGTCACTGGCTGCGCAAGATCCAAGGCCTAGCCGACGGCTCGCGCGAATTGCCCGCTTCACTCAAGGCCGCCCTGAGCACGCTATTTTGGCGCCTGGTAGACACGACGCGCGGCACGGCGCTCGGTGAAGTCGACGATCTGGAATGGCTTGGTCCGTTCGCCGCGTGGTGGGCGCTGGTCATCGATCGCCCCGCGATGCTCTTGCAGTTAGCTACCGCTCTGCCAATGATGGCAGAGGGTGCACTTTTGCGCTGTTGCGAGCGCGCAGAACTATTGCGTAACGCGGTGTCGTCTGGCACCGCCGACGGGGAATGGGGCGCTGCAGCGGTCGAAGCACTGGAGTCCCTGCACGCGCTGAATACGGAGCTCGCCGCCGCCCTTTCCGGCTTGGCACAAGCGCTGAGCGTGTTCAACAGCGCCGCGGGCCCAAGGGCGAACCTCGAGGAAATGTGCCTGGAGCTCGTGCTTGCCGGCGAGCGCCTACAGGGCGCGCTCGCTGATCCCGTGAAGGCGTTGCACAGCGAGGGTGCAGGCAGCAAAGAGGATTCGTTATCGCGCGCCGCTACCGAGAATGCGCCCCGCGTTGCCGCGCTGGTGGCACGCGCTATCCGTGCGCGCGAGCTATCGTTGCTCGACATCTGGTTCGCTTCGCTGGGCCCCGTGGCCTCCGCTCTGTTGGAGGGCGCGGTGCGCGCGGCCATTCGACGCACGCCCCCGCCCCCGCCAAAGACGAAGAAGCAAGAACCCAAGGTCGTACACGGCTATGAGTTGGTGAGAACGCTGGGCGAGGGCGGCATCGGTTCGGTATGGCTGGTACGTAAGCCGGGCGCTGACCGGCTATTCGTGCTCAAAATCCCGAAAGCCGAAGCGCTCGCCAACGCGACGGACACCGAGCGCGATGGAATTTTAGCGTCGTTCGTGGAGGAGGCGCGCGCGCTGGCCGGGCTCTATCACCCGAATGTGGCGAACATCATCGACCGCGGCGTATCCGACGGGATGCCGTTCTTGGTGTTGGAGTATTTGATCGGCGCGGATCTGAAGGAATACGCGGCCGCTCACCCGATGTCCCTATTCGAGCTACGACAGGTGGTGCTGGATTCGTGCGCGGGCCTCGGGGCCTTGCACAGCGCCGGGCTCGTGCATCGCGATATCAAACCGGCCAATATTTGGCTGCGCTTGCCGCTGGCGGGTGGGGTGCGCTTCGAACCCAGCGAGCACCGAGATCCGGCTCGTGTGCAGCCGTTGTCGGCAGTGGTGATCGATTTCGGCATGGTCCGCGCGATCCGCGTGCCCGCGGACGCTAGCGGCCGCTTCGTGGCCGGCACCGCCGGCTACATCGCCCCGGAGCAGGTCCTGGATCCTGTCGAGCTGGACCCGCGTTCGGACGTGTACGCGCTGGCGGGCACGATCTACAACGTGACCACGGGACGCGCGTTCTTCGACGAGCTCGAGAGTGCGCGTGACCGCATCATCGCCCACATGCGTCAGGACCCGTTTGAAGACGCGGAGCGGCTGCGCTCGTTTCCAGCGGCGATCGCCAAGCTATTGCGCGCGGCCACGCTGAAAGACCCGACGCACCGTCCGACGCCGTTGGAGTTCGGCCGAGAATTCGCGGCCGGCCTGTAAGCGCGGCATCGGTCGGGCTTGGTACGACGAAATCACGCGCCTCGTGGGCATCCTGTCGTTGCTCGAGCTGCGCGGCTGGGTTGCGAGCGCCCCCCCTTCGATTGGGTGGCGATTGGGTGGTCTGGTTCGTGCATTGAATGGCGCAACGCCATGAAGACCTCAGTCGCCGACCTCAGTCATCCGCTCCAATATTTTAGCGCCGCCCGCGAGCAAATTCGGCTCAGTTTGCACCTCTTGAACTTAGACGCGCGCCAAAAATGGGACGAACTCGAAGGCAAGATCTTGAACCTGGAGAACAAGATCGGGCAAGAAGCCGAGAGCCTCAGTGAGGCCACCGCCAATGCGGCCATCGATCTCACCGGGGTGGTCAAGGATTTCGTCGATAACCACGTGCGCCACGTGCAGAGCTAACGTCCGACAAGCGTGGCACTTCGACACAGCGCGGCAGAACGCGCCCGTGGTCGATCGTTAGTCAAGCACTAGCTCGCTCGCGGGCCGCGTGAAGCCGACGGCAAATCCCATCGTGTAGCGCGCGTTGATTTCGCTCAGCGCGCAGAAGCCGGATGCGCTTCCAACCTCATAACGGTAGGCGTCAATGCCAAACGGCCCGAAGTAGCGGACCGCGGCCAGGCAGCGCCCGACGCGCTCCGCGCTCGCGAGCAACGCGGTTCGTTCCGCGTTGCTGAGCTCGTGGGCGAGCGCGAGTCGCACGCCGCGAAACACGCCGCGCTCCGTCACCTGTTGAACGCAGACTTGCCCGAGCTCACAGCGCTGATCGCGCCACAGGAAACCGTGCACGCTGAGCTCGAGCGTCGGCGTCACGAGGGGCTCGACGATCAGGCCGTCTTGTTCGAGGGAAACGTCGAGCCACGACCATTGCTTTTCGGTAATGGGCCCGTAGAAACGCATTTGTCCTCGCCCGGCAAAGGCGAGCGGGCGTTTGGCCAGCCACGGGCGCGCAGCGCGACGGAGCAGCGCAGCCAAGGGCTCGCGCTCGGTGAAGTACTGCTGCTCGGGTAGGCCGCCACCGATCTCGTGCGCGAATAGCCGATGGTTCACCCGGCGTAGTACCTGAGCCTCGGGGTGCGGCTCGGCCTGAACGCCCAGCGCGGCAAACTGCGCGAGCGCACGGGGCGTGGGGCACCAAGCCCGGCCCACGAAACCCGCCCCCGGGGGCGCACTGCCCGGCGCAACCAGCGTGTCGCCCTCGTGCAGCAGCGCGCGCGAACCCCGCCCGTGCTCCTCCAATTGCCGGAGTAGCTTCTGACGCGGGACGTACTCGTAGCGCAAGCGTGCAAGCTCGAGCTCGGCATCCAGATTGAGCAGCCACGCGAAGCGCGTCATGCCGGCGGCGCGGGTTTCCTGCCCTTCGGCTCCGGCACATACGCCGCGAGTTGGGCGATGAACTTTGCACTCATGCCGGCGCGCTCACGCGCCCCTTCGGCGAGCGGATTGCCGTGCATTACCCAGGGTGACAATGGAGCAGGCAACTCTGCGGCCCAGGTCTCGAAGTCGCAGCCGCCAGTCCAGCGTGTAAACCAGCGGGTGGCGAAGCCGACGTGCGCTACTTCTTCCTTGGCGATGCGTTCTTGGATCTGCGCGCCGAGTTCGTCCCCAGCGTTGCGGAAGCGAGCCGCGAAATCCCCGGCATATTCCAAATTCGCCGCTTCCAGCCCCATGCCCATGACGGCCACGAAGGAGAGCTTCGTGGGGCAACTGGGCACGCGTTTCCAGAACCAGTCGCGCACGCCGAACTCACCGATTCGTGAACCCAACGCTTCAATGTGCTCCCGATACAGGTTCATGTGCCGAATCTCGTCCAAACAGATGCCGAGCAACCCCTTCTTGAACTCCAGCTCCGCATCGGGAAACGCGAGCAACGCCCAGCACATCAACTCCGCCGCTTGCAGCTCATGGTGGAAGAAGGCGTGCAGCGCTCGCGCGCGGTAATGCGGTTCCTTCAGCGCTTCGAGCTTCGGGGTGCGCTCGCCGCGGCGGGCGATCCGGAGCTCAGGCGGCCGGCCAGGCTCCGTCAAACACAGTGGTTTCGCGGCTTCACGAAAGCTCACGGGTGGCGCGGCTGGCGCGAGCTTCCAGCAAAGCTCCGTCGTACGCACATAGTGCAGAGCCCAGGCTTCGACGTCGGGGAATTCGCAAGCTGTCGGCTCGGCGGACAATGCCCGCAATTTAGGCGATTTCGCGGTCAGATCGCTAGCTCCCTGCGCCTTCCTGTGGGATGCCCGGTCGCAATGTCCGCCGTTGCCCCGCTTTATGCCTGTCTGCCACCTCCGGGGCCCAGTGCCGATGCCGCGCTCGCCGGTTTTCTGCGCTACGTGGCCGAGGTGGGGCTCACGCTGTACCCGCATCAAGAAGAGGCGATTTTGGCGGTGATGAGCGACGCGAACGTGATCGTTCACACGCCCACCGGCTCGGGTAAATCCTTGATCGCCTCCGCGGTGCACTTCAAGGCGCTCAGCGAAGGCCGCCGCTCTTTTTACACCTGCCCGATCAAGGCGCTGGTGAGCGAGAAATTCTTCGCCTTATGTCGCGAGCTCGGTCCGGAGCACGTGGGCATGATGACCGGTGACGCGACGGTGAATCGCGACGCGCCCGTGATCTGCTGCACCGCAGAAATTTTGGCCAACATCGCGCTACGTAACGGCGCGGATGCCGATCTGGACTACGTCGTGATGGACGAGTTTCACTACATATCGGACAAGGAGCGCGGCGTGGCCTGGCAGGTCCCACTCCTCACGTTGCCGCAAGTTCGCTTCATTTTGATGAGCGCCACGCTGGGTGACGTGAGCGCCTACGAACAGCTGCTGGCTAAGCGCACCGGGGCAGAGGTGGTCACGGTGCGCTCCGTGGAGCGGCCCGTACCGCTGCACTTCGAGTACCAAGAAAAGATCCTGCAAGAAGCAACGCAGACCTTGATCAATCAGGGCCGAGCGCCCGTATACATCGTGAACTTCACGCAGCGCGGCGCAGCCGAAGCCGCGCAAAGCCTGCTCAGCCTAGACTTCTGCAGCAAGGACGAGAAAAAACAGCTCGCCGAGGCTCTGCAGGGGGAAAGCTTCCGCAGCCCCAACGGCAAAGAGATGCTGAAGCTGCTGCGCCACGGGATCGGCATTCACCACGCGGGTCTATTGCCGCGCTATCGCCTGCTCGTGGAGAAGCTCGCGCAACGCGGCATGCTGAAGCTCATCTGCGGTACGGATACACTCGGTGTGGGCGTGAACGTGCCCATTCGCACCGTGCTCTTCACCAAGCTGTGCAAGTACGACGGCGAGAAAGTGCGCATCCTGACCGTGCGGGACTTTCAGCAAATTGCTGGCCGCGCTGGCCGCAAGGGTTTCGACGAAGCAGGCTACGTGGTCGCCTTGGCGCCCGAACACACGGTCGAAAACCTGCGCCTCGAGGCCAAGGCCAGCTCGCAGAACAAAAAGAAGTTCGTGCGCAAGAAGCCACCCGAATGGGGCTACGTGCACTGGGACAAGGCCATCTTCGAAAAGCTGGTCAGCTCCCAGCCAGAACCGCTCGCGGCCCGATTTCAGATCAGCCACGGCATGCTGCTCGCGGTGCTCGGTAGGCCGCAAGGTGGCTGCCCAGCGATGAAAGACTTAGTGCGCGGCAGCCTCGAGACCGGGCCACGCAAACGCCAACACAAGAAGCACGCGCTCGAACTGCTACGCTCACTCTGGCAAGCCGGGGTGATCGAGTTCCGCTCGGCTGCGGAGGGCGGTGGCATCCGCCTGAACGCCGAACTGCAGGAGAATTTTTCGCTGCTCCAGGCGCTCGGCCTGTATGTGGTGGATGCGGTAGAAAGGCTCGATCCGGAAAGCCCGAGCTACGCGCTGGACGTGCTCGGCCTAGTGGAGGCCATCGTCGAAGATCCGGACGTGATCCTGCGCGCACAGGTCGACAAGCTCAAGGGCCAGAAGGTTGCTGAGCTGAAGGCCGCGGGGGTCGAATACGAAGAGCGCATGATCGAGCTCGATAAAGTGGAGCATCCGAAGCCCAACCTCGAGTTCTTGAACGAGAGCTTTGCCGCCTTTGCGGCTCAGCATCCCTGGGTAGCGCGTGAAGTGTTGAAGCCCAAATCCATCGCGCGTGAGATGCTGGAGAGCCTGCAGTCCTTCAGCGGCTACATCAAGGAGTACGGGCTCTCGCGTTCGGAGGGCTCGCTGCTGCGCTACCTGTCGGAGGTGTACAAAACGCTCATCCAAAGCATTCCCGAGCTTTCCCGCACCGAACAGCTCGAAGAGCTGATCGAGACGCTGGGCACACTAGTACGCGGCGTTGATTCGAGCCTGCTAGATGAATGGGAGCGCCTGAAGAACCCGGCGTACGTCGCGAACATCACCGAGGAAATCGAGATCCCGCGCGACGACATCACCAGCAATCAGCGCGTGTTCACGGCGCTGATCCGCAATCTGCTATTTTCGGTGCTGCGTGCGCTTCAAGACCGGGACTACGAAACAGTCTTGGATCTGGCTGAGTTAGGCGCCTTTACGGGCGGCGCCGCGGAGGTCGAACGCGCCCTGCGTCCGTTGTTCGAGAACGGCGACGCCATTCAACTCGATGCCCAAGGTCGCAACCCGAGCAACACTGCAATCCTACGCGGCGAGCAATATTGGGAGGTGAGCCAGGCGATCCTCATCAACGACGAGATCAGCGAGTACGCCGTGCGCGGTCGCATCGACATTGCGCGTTCGATTGCCGAGCGTCGCCCTGTGTTCCTATTGGACCAACTAGGCGCCTTCGAATAACGCGCCGGCGCGCTGCGAAGTGCGCGCAAAGCAACGCCCGAGTAACGGAGCTGCACGCGAAGGGAATCGAGCGCAGCGAGCCGTTAGCCGGGCGTTGTCCGCGCGAGTTACTCTGCCGCGGCGTCGGCCTTGCCGGCAGCGGGCACGGTCACGCCAGCTGGCAAGCCACCGAAGCCCGTGACGACGGTCTTGATGCCCTTGGCGCGCATTTGCTCTTCGGCCCGGATGAGCGGGTTGTAGTTCTGGAGGTTGCGCTCGCCGTTCGGCGCGCCGGCCTTGAACCACAGCCGGCGCGTGACCGCCCCGTACATGAGCGGCATGTACGGCAAAAACTCGCTCGAACCTTCAGTCGAACGGTGCGAAATAAACACGGAAAATCCGTATTTCTTGATGTTCTTGAGGGCTTCTTCCAGGCTCTCGACGCCGACCTTTTTACACTCGGCCAAGATCCATTCCAGATCCCCGCGAGAGGTCAGGAACTCTTCCACCATGTCGCCGTCGGCCAGGCCGAGCACGACTTCAACCGCGAGGCGTGTTTCGGTGAAGGTGCCGGCTTGGTTGAGCTTGATCAGCACGCTATTGCCTGCGCGGTCGGCCATGTTCGTCCCGCACAGGTACGGAATGATGAAGCGGAGCTGCGTCACGACCAAGTCGTCCAACACGATTTGTACGCGGTCGCCGTACCGTTCATTCATCAGCTTGTGCGCGGCCACGTCATGCTCCGAACCCGGATCTTCCATGGTTGCGAAGTTGTCCGAGCTCTTGACGACCGAGCCGTCGAACTCGATCAGCTCTTCACGAGTCTTACGACCGGTGCCCGAGAAGCGCATGTCGTACATGCCTTCTTTGATCAGGTCCTCGCCCTTTTGCACCTCACTGAAGGCGTTATCAGTGCCAATGGCGTAGTCACCCAGCGCCATCTTGAGTTGCCCAGCGCACTCCTTGATGCGGGTCAAACCTTCGAAATTATCCTTCACAGGGAACACGAAACCGCGTTCTTTTGCCGTGCCCGTGGGCAGGCCATCACGGACCAAGTTCTTCTCGAACTGGCGAAAGAATTTGGTGCCAATCTCGAACACTTCCTTAACGGACTTGGCCTTCATGGCGAAGAAAAACATCTCTTGGATGTCTTGCTTCGTGCCGGGCACGTGCTCACCGCCGCACACCATGTTGAAGGCGATGTTCGGGAAGTAGAA
>JBDTYJ010000027.1:0-27101 GCA_040005755.1 Pseudomonadota bacterium | reverse complement strand
TCCCAACAAGCGGACGCTCAGCGCGCGGGCGCGGCCTTTTTCGACGGGCGTTTAGCGGCCGGCGGCGCTTTGCTCGGCGTTTTGGGCTTGGACAAAG
Organism: Pseudomonadota bacterium; assembly: GCA_040005755.1. Lineage (GTDB taxonomy): Bacteria > Myxococcota_A > Polyangia > Polyangiales > Polyangiaceae > PMG-095. The sequence goes on along the minus strand of JBDTYJ010000027.1, from coordinate 27,004 downwards.
CGGCGGGCTTGCCAACTTCCGCCAGCGCTTGCTTCAGGTAGAACCCGGTGTGGCTGCTGGCGGATGCGGCGACCTGCTCCGGCGTGCCGGCAGCGACGATCTGGCCGCCACCGTTGCCGCCTTCGGGGCCCATATCGATGACCCAATCGGCGCAGGCGATGAGTTCGATGTTGTGCTCGATCAGGAGCACGGAATTGCCGGCATCCCGCAGGCCGAACAGGGCGTGGGTAAGCAGCTCGATGTCCGAGAAATGCAGGCCCGTGGTTGGCTCGTCCAGCACGTATAGCGTGCGGCCGGTGGCTTTGCGCGACAGCTCACTCGCGAGCTTGACGCGTTGAGCTTCCCCGCCCGACAGCGTGGTCGCGGGTTGGCCGAGCTGAATGTAACCCAGCCCGACTTGGCGCAACGCGGTCAGCTTTTGACGGATGCGCGGGATCGATTCGAAGAGCTCGTCGGCTTCATCCACGGTGAGATCGAGCGCGTCGGCGACGGACAGACCGCGGTACTTCACCTCGAGCGTTTCACGGTTGTAGCGGCGGCCCGCGCATGAGTCGCAGGTGACGTACACGTCCGGCAAGAAGTGCATCTCGACCCGCAGCACGCCGTCGCCTTGGCAGGCTTCGCAACGGCCGCCCTTGACGTTGAAGGAGAAGCGACCTGGCTTGTAGCCGCGCGCTCGGGCATCCGGCAGGCCCGCGTACAGCTCGCGCAGGTGCGTGAAAATACCGGTATAGGTCGCGGGATTCGAGCGCGGCGTGCGACCGATCGGCGCTTGATCGATGCTGATCACTTTGTCGATGTGCTCAAGCCCTTCAATGCGCTCGCACGGCCCGACCCAGCCCGTAGCGCCGTACAGCTCAGCCCGCGCGGCGCTGAGCAGCGTGTCCACGATCAAGCTGCTCTTGCCCGAGCCACTCACGCCCGTGACTGCGCTGATCAAGCCGAGTGGGATTTCGACCGTGATGTCCTTCAGGTTGTGGGCCTTGGCGCCCACGATACGCAGCTTCAAATCAGTGGGCGGCTGGCGCAGGGCGGGGATGGGCAGGTGCTTTTCACCCGACAGGTAAGGGCCGGTGATGGAGCCTGGATCCTTCATGATCTCGGCGGCCGTTCCCTGGGCCACGATTGTGCCGCCCAACGCGCCGGCGCCAGGACCCATGTCGACCACATGATCAGCGCACATGATAGCGTCGCGATCGTGCTCGACCACGAGCACGCTGTTGCCCTTGTCTACCAAGCGCCGCAGGGCCTGCAGTAAGCGAGCGTTGTCGCGCGCGTGCAAGCCGATGCTCGGTTCATCGAGCACGTACAGTACGCCGACCAAAGAGGCGCCAATCTGCGTGGCCAGGCGAATGCGCTGCCCTTCACCGCCGGAAAGGGTGTGCGCGGTACGTTCCAACGACAAATAATCCAAACCGACCTCGAGCAAGAAGCCGAGGCGCTCGGTGACCGCTTTGATCAGCGGCAGCGCGATTGCCGCTTCGCGCGGCGCGAGCGTGCTTTCATTGGCAAATTCAGCCAAAAATTCGCGCAAACCGCGGAGCGGCATGGCCGAGAGCTCGGCGATGGTGCGGCCCCCCAGCTTCACGGCCAAGGCCTCGGGGCGGAGCCGCACGCCGCCGCACGCTTCACAGGTTTGCGTGACGATGAAGCGACCGAGGTCATCGGGACCAATGCCACCATCATCGGACTCGTGGTCTTCACCTTCGGCGAACGCGCCCGTGTCCAGCATGTGCTGTAGGCGCGGCACGATGCCTTCGTAAGCGGCAGCTGAGCTCTTGCGCTTACCGGGCGTGGCTGCGCTGCCGTAGAGCAGCGCTTGGCGTTGGGCGTCCGGCAACTCCGACCACGGCAGATCGGGGTTCACACCGAGTGAATCCACCGCCCGCGAAACTTCAGTGGCGGTGGCGACGGAGCCACGACGACCGAAGGCTGCGATCGCACCTTCACGCAGTGAGCGGCTCTCGTCCGGAATGATACGAGCCACGTCGATCGCCGAGCGCACGCCGAGGCCGTCGCAGCTCGGGCAAGCGCCGTGCGGGCTATTGAAGGAGAAAAGCCGGGGTTCCAGCGGCGGCAAGGTGATGCCGAACTCCCAGCTCACCAAACGTTCGCTCATCACGACGGGCTCACTGCCGTCGACCGCATCGATGAGCACGGTGCCGTCGCCCAACTTCAGCGCCAGCTCTACGGAGTCCGTCACGCGGCCCTTGGCGCCCTCGCGCACGGCGATGCGGTCCACCACTACGTCGAGATCGTGAGTCTTTTGGCGATCGAGCTCGCGGTCGTCCCCCAAATCGACCTGCTCACCGTCGATTCGTGCGCGCACAAAGCCTTCGCGGCGCAAGCGCTCGAGCTCCGCGCTCAGGTCGCCTTTTTGCTTGCGCACGATCGGCGCCAAGAGCGCCAGGCGGGCGCCTTCACCGCGCGACAAGATCGAGTCCACGATTTCTTGCACGGTATAGGCGCGCAACACCTTGCCCGACTTGGGGCAGTGCGGCACGCCGATGCGCGCGTACAGCAGGCGCAAATAATCTGCGATCTCGGTAACCGTGCCGACGGTAGAGCGCGGGCTCTTACCAAGGCCCTTCTGCTCGATCGCGATGGCCGGGCTCAAGCCCTCGATGCTCTCGACCCGCGGCTTGGGCAGCTGGTCGAGGAACTGCCGCGCGTAGGCCGAGAGCGACTCCACATAGCGGCGCTGGCCCTCGGCGTAGATGGTATCGAAGGCGAGGGAAGACTTGCCCGACCCGCTGGGGCCGGTGATGACCACCAGCTGATTGCGCGGGAGCTCGCAGCTCACATTTTTGAGGTTGTGCTGCGTGGCACCGCGAACGACCAGGGAATCCATGAATTTTTCGGGTTGAACGGCTACTTCCACGCGCCTGGGGCGCGCGCGGTCAAGTCGCCAGGTGTAACATATCGGCGTGCCTGGCGGCTCCGCCGGGCCGAATCGCAGCGCGGCCCTCGCCGCAAGCCCTGCCATTGCTCTCGCGGGCTTCCGCCCGGAGCGTGATTCCGGCGCGTTGGAAGCCGGGCTTTCGGCCTACTCAACGGCCGGAAACGCATCTCATTGCCCTACCTGCCGGGTTCGATTAGCTTTCGCGGCGTGGAGCTTGCTTTCAATAACGCCTGGGCGCCGTCCGTGACTGAGCCCAAAGCGGAGTGGCCCACGAGGCAATCGAGGAGGCGGGAACGCCGTCCCTCGACCGCCGCACAAGCTTGGGCCTATAGCTCAATCGGTCAGAGCCCCCGGCTCATAACCGGGTTGTTCCTGGTTCGAACCCAGGTGGGCCCACTGATCCCCAGCTCGTGCTTTGGTGTAGAGGTACGCGAGGAGCCGTTTTAGACAGTGACAATCCAGGCGCAAATCGAGAATCTCGAAAACTTAGCGGCGCTCGACGTGGAGCTGAAGGAGCTGCGCGACGCAGTTAGCCAAGAGCGGCAAGGCCTTGATGCCAAGCGCGCGACACTAGCCTCTTTGGAAGAGCGCATCGCCAGAAGCCAGAAGAACTCTGGCGACATGGATAAGATGCGCGGCGACCTCATGGGTGAGGTCCGGCAGATGAGCATTCAGGTGGAACGTTCACGCGAAAAGCTGTCTCGCTGTCGAACCGAGCGCGAAGCCAACGCTGCGCAGCGCGAAATTGAGGAACTCCGCAAGCTGTACCGCGATCGCGAGATCGAGGTCGAAAAGCTGGACGGGTTTCTCGAGCAGGCGCGCCAAGACATGGCTACGGTCACCGCGGAGCGGGACGCGCTGCTCGCGGATCTGAATGCGGTCGAGGGAGAAACCGTCGGGCGCCTCGCCCAAGGTGACGCCGCGGTGGCGGAAAAGGAAGCGATTCGTAAGGGCTTGGTCGCCAACGTACCGCCCGCGCTGTATCGCCGCTATGAGTTGATCCGCGGCCGCCGCGGTACGGCGATCACCTCCACGACGGACGGCACCTGTTCGGTCTGCCACATGCGGCTACCGCCGATGCTGTTCCAAGAGCTGACACGCGAGAACAAGTTCGACCAGTGCCCGAGCTGCAACCGCATCTTGTACTACCGCCCGCCAGTGACCAGTTCCGCAAGCCAGTCGGACACGCCCTGATGCGCGGGTCCCGTCGGGCCTGTCCGGCGCGTTGGCTCTTGCGAAAGGCACGTTGGGTCTGAATGAAAGCCTGCCCGATTTGCGGACGGCTTTATCCCGACGATGGCGGGTTTTGCCCGGTCGACGGTGCGCAGCTCACTAGTGCCACGCAAGTGCCGGTGCTGGCGGATAGCCAAGATCCGCGCATCGGTCAGGTACTGGGGAATCGCTACCAGGTGCGGCGCGTGGTGGCAGACGGCGGCATGGGGCGCGTGTACGAAGCGCTCGACCTGCAGGCGCGCCGCAACGTCGCGCTCAAAGTGCTGCACCCCGACGTTTCGCGGGACGAGATCGCCGTGCAGCGCTTCAAGCGCGAGTTTGAGGTGAGCACCATGCTGCCCCACGATCACATCGTGGAGGTCTTGGGGTTTCAGCCCACGCCGGACGGCAGCTACGTGCTGGTGATGGAGTTCCTGTACGGCGAGGAGCTGCGCGCTACCTTGAAGCGTGAAGGGGTAATTTCCCCGGCGCGCATGGTGCGCATGCTGAGCCAGGTGGCCATCGGTCTGGATGAGGCGCACGCGCGGAAATTCGTGCATCGCGACTTGAAGCCAGACAACTTGTTCTTGTGTCAGACGAGCGGTGGCGACATCGCGAAATTGCTGGATTTCGGCTCGGCGAAGGATAAGGGCGAATCCGCCAAGAAGCTGACCGTGCTCGGCACTACGATTGGCTCGCCGTTCTACATGGCGCCTGAGCAGGCTCAAGGGCTGGAGACGCTCGATCAGCGCGCGGACGTGTGGGCGCTCGCGGCGATCATTTACGAGTGCGTGACGGGGCGCGTGCCGTTCATCGGCAACAACGGCCCCAGTATTTTGCTCGAAATTTTGACCAAGGAGCCCAGGCCGCCGAGTGAAATGGGCAAGGCTCAGAAGTACCCCGTGCCGCCCACGCTGGACCGCGTGATGACGCACGCGCTGAAAAAGAACGCCGGCATGCGCATCGCCTCCACGGGCGCGCTGGCTGATGCGGTGGGTGCCGCTTATGGCCTGACCGGTAACCACCTTGAATGGGCCAAGACTAGCGAGGCGGATCTCGGCAAGCGCGTGGATGCAGCGCTCCCTTCGCTCATGGTCGCGCAGGCGCCGAAGGCCGCGAGCGTTGCCGACTCGTTCTTCGGCGAGTCCGACAGTTTGGACGCTATGGGTGATCCGTTCGCCGCTGCCGCGCAAGCGCAGCCTCCCGCCTATGCGGCTCCCGACCAGCCGCTGGCGCACGCTGCTGCGCAGGGTCACGCCGCTGCACCGCAAGCGTACGGTGGACCGCAAGCGTACGGTGGACCGCAAGCGTACGGTGGACCGCAAGCGTACGCCCCGCAGCCGGCGGACGTTTCTGCTCCGCCGCCGAGCGACTACATCGCCGGCGTGCCCAAGAGCTCGAACAACACGCTGTTGCTGGTCGCGGTCGGGGGCGGCGCCCTCTTCGTTGGCATACTGCTCGTCATCGTTTACATGTTGATGCGTTGAGCCCTGCGGCTTTCGCCTGCGCTGGTTCACGCGAAAGCCGTGTGGTATTGACTGGCCATGGCTCGTTCGCTCCCTTTTGCTGGCGTCGTGGGTGTGCTGCTGCTCTCGCTTTCCGCGTGTAAGAACCAACAGCCACCCGCCCCGGAGGCGAGCGCAGAAGCCGCGCCCACTCCGCTTAGCCCCGCGTCAGCCACGGCCGATACCGCTGCTCCGGCAGCGGCGGATCTCGCCCCCATCACCCCGGCCGCGAGCAAGTACAGTGAGCTCGCGTTCGAGCTCGAGCTGAAGCCGAAAGGCGACTACGCAGCCGGCAAAGCGGCTGAGGCGGAGATCGTGCTGAACGCCAAGGCGCCGTTCCACGTGAACCAGCAGTACCCCTATAAGTTCAAGCTCAAAGCGTCTCCCGGGGTCACCTACCCGAACATGGTCGTCGCGAAAGACGCCGTGAAGCTCGAGCCAGCGCGCGCCACGCTGCCCGTCGCGTTCACGCCGGAAGCAGGCAAGCACACGGTGTCGGGTCAGCTCTCCTTTTCCGTCTGCACGGACGACAAGTGCGTGATCGAAAAGCGCGATTTAACGCTCGAGATCCAGGCCAAGTAGCCAGCGAGAAAAGCGTGGTACGCTGAGGGGCATGCCCGAGCGTATTCTCGAAGAGTTATCGCGCATCGCGCACTCGGTGCAGAAGGAATTCAAGGAAGAGCGGCGGCTGCTGTCCTTCAATGAATACCTGACGCTGTTTGCTACGGACGCCGTCCGTCACTCGCGTGATGCGTCGCGCTACATGCGGGACATGTTCGACCACTTCGGGCGCGAGACCGTGACGCGCCCGTGGGGTGAGCTGTCGCGCTTTCGCTTGTTCGACTTGCCGTTCCTCGAGCCCGGTGAATCCCGCTCGGACGCGCTGGTCGGGCAAGAAGCGGTTCAAGCGGAGATCTACCGCGCGCTGAGCAACTTCGCTCGGGAAGGGCGCGCCAACCGCGTGCTCCTGTTGCACGGCCCGAACGGCTCCGCGAAGAGCACCGTGGCTGCCTGCATTGCCAAGGCCCTCGAGCATTATTCGTGTCTGGATGAAGGCGCATTGTACCGCTTTCACTGGGTATTCCCCACACAAGCGACGCTGCGCGGCTCCATCGGCTTTGGCGGCAAGCGCACGCAGGGGGCGGAGGACAGCAGCTACGCGCACCTCCCGGACGAACAAATTGACTCGCGTCTCTTCGTGGAAGTTCGGGATCATCCGCTGTTTTTGATTCCCCTGGCCGCTCGCAAAGAGTTGCTCGAACGCATGTTCAAAGAGGTAAAGGCCGCGGCACCGCCTCCGGCGTGGATGCTGCGGGGCACGCTCTCGCACAAGAGCCAACAGGTGTTTGAAGCGCTGCTCACCAGCTACGGTGGCTCGCTGGATGAAGTACTGCGCCACGTGCAGGTCGAGCGCTACTTCATCTCCCGGCGCTATCGAGTCGGCGCCGTGACCCTGGGCCCGCAATTGTCTGTGGATGCAGGGGAGCGGCAGGTGACCGCGGATCGCAGCTTGGGGGCGTTACCCACCGCGCTGCAATCCATGACCCTGTTCGAGGCCTTTGGTGAGCTGGTAGATGCCGCCGGCGGTATGATTGAGTTTTCGGATCTGTTGAAGCGCCCGCTGGATGCCTTCAAGTACCTGCAAATTACCGCTGAAACGGGTGAAGTCGCGCTGCGCTCGCAGAACGTGCAGGTCAACTGCGTGATGCTCGCCAGTGGTAACGAGCTGCACCTGAATGCGTTCCGGGATCACCCGGAGTTCGAGAGCTTTCGCGGCCGTTTGGAACTGATTCGCGCGCCCTACCTGCTCAGCTGGCCCGACGAGCAGCGGATTTACGACGCGCAAATCGCCTCGCAGGTGCAAAAGCACGTCGCGCCGCACGCCACGCGCATGGCGGCCATGTTTGCCGTGCTGACGCGCATGCGGCGCCCAGTTGCCGATCACTACGAAAAGCCCGTGCAAGACCTGGTCACTGAGCTGACCGCGATCGAAAAGCTGGACTTGTACGCGACCGGCGCCCCGCCCAACCGCCTGGATGACGACTCCGCGAAAACGCTGCGCGCGGCCATTGAGCCAATGTACCGCGAAAGTGAAGCGTACCCGATCTATGAGGGCAGCATTGGTGCCAGCCCGCGCGAGATGCGCACCGTGCTCTTGGATGCCGCCCAGGACCCGCGCTACGACTGTTTGTCGCCGCTCGCGGTGCTGAGTGAACTCGATCGTTTGTGCGAACGCACGAGTGAGTACAACTGGCTGCAAGAAGAGCGCTTGGCCGGCGGCTACCACGACCACGTGCTGTTTCGCAAAGCGCTGCACACGCGCTTGTTGGATGCCTTCGAGGATGAATTTCGCATCGCTAGCGGGCTGGTGGACGAAACGCGCTACAGTGATCTGTTCGATCGCTACGTGAAGCACGTGAGCTACTGGGTGAAGGGCGAGAAGTTCCGCAACCCGCTCACCGGCCAATACGAAGAGCCGGATGAACGCATGATGCGCGAGGTGGAGGCTTTGCTCGGCTCCGCCGATAAGGCCGAAGACCTCCGTAACAACCTGATCGGGGCGATCGCGGCCTGGGCCATCGATCACCCCGATATGCCGCTCGATAACGCCAAGGTGTTCGGCTCCCAGCTCCGTCGGCTGCGTGAATCGGCCTTCGCCGAGCGTCGCGTCGCGGTGGCCAAGCTGTGCCGTGACTTGGTCGCGCTCCTTCGAGAGGAGGGCAGCGGCCTGAATGACGCGCGCCGTGCGGCGGCCGAAAAGGCGCTCGCTGTGCTCGAAACGCGCTTCGGCTATCAACGCGGGTCCGCCGGGGACGCCGCGGTGGCGCTCGTGCGCGAGCGCTTCATCGACGTGCGCAGCTGAGCGGGCAGGGATCGACAATGGCGGCCGCACCGAGCAGCAGTGCGGCTCCAGAGGCGCGCTCGCTCGGTTTGTGGTCCCTGCTGGCGCTCGGCATCAACGGTATCGTGGGCGTCGGTATCTTCTTCGTGCCGAACCAAATTGCGGGGCTCGTGCCTGGGCCTTGGGGGGTGTTTGCGTATTTGCTCACGCTGCTGGCGCTGCTGCCGGTGTCGCTTTGCTATGCCAAGCTCGGCGCCCGCTTCGATCGCGATGGCGGCCCGTACCTATGGGCGTGCGCGGCGTTCGGGGAACGCGCAGGCTTTGTCGTCGGCTTCGCTTCCTATGCTTCGGCGGTGCTCAGCACGGCTGCGGTGCTGACTGGGCTGGGGGATTACACGGCAAAGGTGTTGGGGTTTGGTGCTCATTCACGACTGTTTTCGAGCGCGGCTGCGGCGTTGTTCGGCGCGGTCGTGGCTGCGGGTTTGAGGCCAAGTGCCTGGGTTTGGTCGGCGTTAACGGTCGCTAAGCTCGTGCCGCTGGTACTGTTGGTAACGGTGTTTCTGGTGGGCAGGCATGGCGCTGGGGTCAGCGCTGCGCCCGCCGGCACTTTGCCGTGGGGGCGAGCCGTGCTGCTGCTGGTGTTCCCGATGCAGGGCTTCGAGATTGTGCCGGTGCCCGGTTCGCATGTGCGCTCGCCAGCGCGCGTGATTCCCATCGCAACCGTTGGCTCACTCGTGCTGAGCGCAGGGCTGTATGCGCTCTTGCACTGGGCGTGCGTGAGCGCGCTCGGCACCCTTGCGCTTGCGGACGCGGACGCGCCGCTGATAGCGGCGGGCGGCGTCTTGGGCGGCGCGCTCTTGGCCGGCCTGATCAGCGCCGGCAGCAATGTATCGGCGATTGGCATTGGCTTTGGCATGGTGGCCATGACGCCCCGCTATCTGTCGGCGCTCGAGGCCCGCAGTGACAGCGCGCTCGGTGCACTTTTGGCCGAGGAAACCGCCCAGCAAGTGCCGCGTCGCGCGCTGTTCGTGACACTCGCGCTGGTCGTTGCGTTGGTGGCGGCCGGCGAGCTTGGCCGGCTCTTCGAGATGTCGAGCGTGGCGGTGCTGTTTCAGTACTCGGTGAGCGTGCTGGCGCTGGCGGTGCTGGCTTTTCGGCGCCAGCACCTGCTCACGCGCTGGGATGCCCTGTGGGCGTTGCTCGCGCTGGGTACCCTGGCCCTCGTGGCCCGCGCCGTTGAGCGCGCCGAGCTGCTCGTCCTGGGGGGCATCATCGCCGTCGGGCTTCTGCTAGGGTTCGTGCGGAAAAGGCGCGGCGCATGACCTGGTTCGATACACACTGCCACCTCGATCACGAACACAACCCGGAGGGCCCGGATGCCGCGCTCGAGCGCGCGCGGCAAGCGGGCGTGCAGGCATTCTTGTGCGTGGGCGTCGGCGGGTTAGCTCAAGCGGAGCAAGCGCTGGCCATTGCCGAGCGGCATGCAGATGTATTCGCCTCCGCGGGCGTACACCCGCACGATGCAGCGCGCGATGGTGAGCTTGATTTCGAGGCCTTCTGGTCGCACCCCCGCGTGCTCGCCGTGGGTGAGGTGGGGCTGGATTATCACTACGATCACTCACCGCGTGAAAAGCAGGCGGAGGTGTTTCGCCGTTTCATCGCGCTCGCGCGCCGTGTGCACAAGCCGCTCATCATTCACACGCGCAGCGCCGCGGAGGATACGCTTCAGCTTCTGGAAGCCGAAGGGGCGCGGGATGCGGGCGGCGTGATTCATTGCTTCAGTGAGGATCGCGCATTCGCGAAGCGTGCTTTGGACTTGGGTTTCTATTTATCCTTTTCCGGCATCGTGACGTTTAAGACGGCGAAAGCGATTCAAGACGTTGCCGCGTGGGCCCCCGCGGATCGCGTGCTGGTGGAGACCGACAGCCCGTACCTGGCGCCCGTGCCGCTGCGCGGGAAGCGCTGCGAGCCGGCGTTCGTGGTGCACACGGGGAAATTCGTGGCCCAATTGCGGGGCGTAGAAGCAGCGCACCTTGCCGCACTCACGACCGAGAACGCGCGGCGCTGTTTTCGTGTGCCGCTGGCCGCGAGCTGAAAACCCTGCCAAACTAGCGGTAATGGCTCGTCGCTGGGTCGGTTCCGGAGCGCTTGTGGCGTCGTTCGTTGGCCATGCGCTCCTGCTTTCCGCCGGCGCGTTGATCCTTTCGCACTCGCTTCGGGATCGCGCGCATGCGCGTGAGGCCGCCGCGCGCGCGAAGCCCATGTCGGATCTGGAGGTCGAGCTCCCGCACCTGGACCCCACCGCGTCGGACAACGAGCACGAGAGCAAACCCCAAGAAGCAGAAACGGCAGAGCTGCCAGCGCCGGGGGGCGGGCCGCTCGTGCGCCATCCGGATACGGAGCAGGCCGGTCGCGGAGGTTCACGCGCCACGCCCTTGGCCGCCACGAATTACGCGAGTCACATCGACCCGATCAACCTAGAGCCAGACCCGCTGACGCATTTGGATCGCAGTCAGGTGCAACGGTTGCGAACCGCCACTGAACGCCACTCGTGGGAAGATCATCGCTCCACGTCAAACCCCATGCAGCTTACTTTTTTAGCGACCGGTCCGGGTCGCTTGCAAGAACGGCGCAAGCTCGCCAACGCGGCGCGTGGGAGCATGGCGGGCAGCCTTGCCACGCCGCTCGGTGGCACACCCGGAAGTGCCGCGGAGGTGAGCGGCGCCGATCCAGCTTCGTTACCGGGGGCTGCGCGCGCGGGCGCACAGCAAGCGGCGGCGCTGCAAGGTGCGCGCGGCGCGGCGCCGGGCAGCACGCCCTCCAGTGGCGGAGTGGTGCTCACGGCGCGGCCGTGGGTCATGCGCGCGCGCCCCGCGCTGCCCACCGAAACGCGCGAACGCCCGAACGACACGGACGACAGCTCGCAAGCCGTGGCTGCGCGCGTTGCCGCATTGGTCCACGCGAGCACGGTTGGCGCGCCCTTGGGCCCCGGCGTCGGCGGTGAAGCAATTGGCGGGCGGCCAGGTCGATCCGGAACGGAGGGCATGGGCTCACACACCACGCCCAGCGGCTTTGGTCCGGGCCTGGACATGCTCAATGATCCCGGGGTGCAAGGCTTCATGGCGGGCCTGAAGCAACGCGTCGATAGCCAACTGCTGCACGCCTTCCCTGACTGGGCCATTGAGCAGGGCCGCAGCGGCAACGTGATCTTTGAGCTCACCGTGCTGGCCGATGGCCGCCTCGACCACGTGCGCATGCTGCGCCCAAGCGGCATCGATGAGTACGACGGCAAAGTGCTTACCGGCGTGCGCCGCATCGCGTCCTTCGGCCCCCTGCCCAAAGCGCTCGGCCCGCGCGCGCTCATCACCTACCGCTATGATTCACTGAACCGCGTCATCGGCCGCGAAGGCCCAGGCCCCGGCAGCTACGGCGCCCCCCGCCAAACCCAATAATTCAGCCCTGTTACGGCCCCCGCGCGCAGCCCATTCTCCCGGCTTGACAGTCCCGAGGCCGCCCGACATATTCCCGCCCCCTCAAGCCGAAGTAGCTCAGTTGGTTAGAGCACGCGCTTCATAAGCGCGTTGTCCCCGGTTCAAGTCCGGGCTTCGGTACCCTAAATCCTGCTGGTTCGTGTTTTCAGGATCCCGCAACTGAGCATAGGCGATGCTCAGTTGCGGTAACGCCTCCGCCGGGATCTGCGCGGGCCTCCCAGTGTTCGCCAAATAGCGAGCGTGCGCAGCCATGTCGCTCGACCCCGAGAGCTTCATCGACCGTTGCACGTCGATGTCCGCGTTGGCCAAACCTTGCTTGAACGCACGCCGGAAGGAGTGGAAGTCGACCGGTCGCGTCAGTTCAGTCTCACTGAAAAGCTCCCGCTCACGGTCGCTCATCTCCCGAACGTCCGGCACCCAAACGATTCGCGTGTCGGTCCGCTCCGCGCCATCGGGGAACTTGCGAGCGATGGGCACCAAGCGCGGCTCGTCAATCCCGAATACCCGGCGCAGGTCCCGCCGTAGCGCCTTGGCAACGCTCCCGGCCTTGCGCTCCGCCCCGGCACGATCGCCTCGGCGCACCGGGAAAACCAGGCCTGTCGTGGGCCGTCCGGTGCGCTCCCAGTAGTCCCGGAGGATCGGACGGAGCACCTCAGGCACCTCGAGCGCCTGGCTGCGCGCGGTCTTCTTGCGGGGCGCCAGGCCGTGCGTGAAAGCGCCGTCCTGGGTCTCGAACGCCTCCCAGCGAATGGCGCGAATGTCGCCCCAGCGCAGGCCGCCAAAGAACCACGAGACGCACGCCATGGCCTGCCGCTCGATGACTGCCTTGTCCTTCTTGGCCTCCGGATGCTGCCAGCCCAGGTAGGCGACCAGCTCGGCTTCGCGGAGCACCGCGCGCTCGCGCTTGTCCACCTTCGCGTTCTTCGGGATGCGGACCTTCTTGCACACGTTCTCGGGTAGGACGTCCGTTCGCCAAAGCTCCCCGAGCACAGCGGAGATGTCGTTGCGCACGTGAAGGCACTGCTGCCGACTTGCCCCGCCGTTGGCCAGCTCTTGCACGATGTCGCGCACGTCGCTCGCCGTGATCTCGGTCACGAACTTTGAGCCGAGTGCAGCGAAGGCGTGCAGGCGCAGGCGATCGATGCGCGCTTTTTTCGTACGGATACCGCTCTCGTCCACCACGCGCCGAGCCGCTTCCTCGAACGTCTCAGGCCGAGCCGCCTCCTCCTTGAGCTCCGGAACGGCCGGCTTGTCGCGCACGAGCCGGCGTAGCTTCACACGTGCGGCCTGCTTGTCGCGCGTCTCGAGGTCGAAGCTCTTCTGTACCGTCTCCCCGTCGACATCGACGCGGATGCGCGCGCGCCAGCCGGATTTCGTCCAGTAGAGTGAGCCTTTGCGCGCGGGGCCGTGCTTGGCGTTGGTCATTTCGTTCCCTCGGGCGTGGTGGAAAACCGGCGCGCGCTCTCCCACAGGCGCGCATTCCAGCTTGCGATGACCTGCCTTCCGGTTTTTGAGGTCTCCAAGAGCGACGAACCGATCTCGGAAACAGATCTCATCACCCCAAGGAAATTTGTGTCGAAAAGGGCGTCATTGAGGTCCTTCAGCACCGGTGCAAGATCAACGTCAGGCGGAACGCTGGCGGTGAGCATCTCCACCCTGGACACGGCGGCGACCGCAGCGGAAAAATCAGTCGCTTCTCCCTTCCCACGAGACTGCAGGCAGCGAGCGATCTCGCGCTGTGCATCGTACAAGGCAGCTGTGAGTTCGCGTATCAATGACCACGACTTTTCGTGCATGCTCAGACTAACTTCGGCCTGAACCCGCAGAGTTGACTCGTGCGCGGCCTGCTCGCGTTCGTGCGACTCGATTTGGTTGCGGAGTCGCTGGTTCATCAGGTATGAAATCAGCGCGCTGATGACGGCACTGAAGACGCCCGCGGTCGCTGCGACGTACGCTACTAAGACGGTGTCAGACATCGTTGGCGGCCTCTGGCTTGGGTGGCGGAATTGTTGAAGGCATCTCGACTTGTTCAAGGCTCACGTGCACCTGGCTGTTCTTGTTCCATCGCGATCTCGTGCAGCTCGAGCAGCAACTTCGCGCGCCGCCGTTCCTCGGCCACGAACTCCGGTCGATGCGCGAGGTACGCGGGTGTCTCCCGATCGATGATGTGCTGATAGATCTCAACCACCTCGAGTGGCAGGAGCTTGGGCACGGGCTCGAAGGGTTCGACGAGCCCGTGTGTCCCGATCTCTTGCGCGTCGATCACGACACCACCTCCACCGAGCCGCGAATCATCCCTTGCACCAACCGCAAGCGACGCAGGGCGCAGAGCACCAGCGCGTCGTGCTCGCCACACGGGGCGCCGGTAGCGTCAAAGACCTCCTCGAACGCCTCTCTGAGCTCGGCAATCGCTGCGTCCGCGTCGACGGCCTGAAGGGTCGCAGTCGTGATGCCGGCGCGCCGTGCTGCTCGCCGAATGCCGGCGGACACGGGCCTTTCGGCCTGCTTCTTGTTTGTGCCCGAATTTCGTGCTTTGATTTGCATGTTCGATTCCCTCATAGGTTTTGGACCACGCCCCGGGCTGTTACTAGCAGCGTCGGGGTTTTCTGTTTCTGGCTACTTCTTCGCGCGCTTGGCCTTCGCTTCGCGCACCGCGGCCGAGTTGTACTTCGGCACCGGTTCACCCGGTTTCTTCTTGCCGAACTTCTCCGCGTAGTCGCGCCGAATCATCTGACGAAGGATGTCGGACTCCTTCAAGCCCGCCTCTTTTGCCAAGGCCTGAAGCATGGCGCGCTCGTCGGGCAGCATCACCATGTTGAATCGGGCCGTGTATTCGCTCGTGCTGTCGTTGATCGGCATCGTATGACCTCTCGGACGCGTGTCTGACGCGTTCATCAATACGCGTCTTAAACGCGTGGGCAAGAACTAATCTGCGTGAGACGCGTAAACGCGTGGATCCATTCGGGAAGAATCGACATAAGCGAAATCAGACGCGTATTTGCGCGTGATACGCGTAAACGCGTGTTTTCGTTGATCATCTGCGCAACCCCGGCGAGCCTTCTCGGTTCATGCCGAAGCACGCGATGCTTAGAACTCTGATCGTAGTCTCCCTGGCGTCCGAGCTTGGTGCAGGCTGCGCCCCACCACAGCCGGTTGAAGAGCCCGTGCGGCTGAATATTCAGCCTGACCCGCTGTCGATTGTTAGGATGGAAGTTGATGGCGGGGCGCAAGCGCCCGAGGAGAGTTGCGACACAGTCGAATTGTGTTCGGCTCTGCTCGAGAAGATCCACGCGCAGCAGCAAGCGTGTGTCGCTCAACACCCCGGTGGATTCTGCTGGGGCTTTCACGACGACGCCGAGCGCGTCTACGCCACTAAGGCAAAGCTCCAGGCTGCCCGAGACCAAGATACTCAAGCGGCTGCGCGGGAGCAGCGTGACGCAGCGATTCGTCGTGCCGAACAGCGGCGGCACGACGAGGCGAACCAGCAAGCCGCGCAAATGGCCGAGCTCAAGGGCCGCGAGGACGCTCAGGAAGCGTGGAAGAAAAGCGAGCACGATAAGCTCGTTGAGTACTTTCGTCTCCTTGGCGTCGTCGGGCGCAGCACGAAATTGAGGGACTGCTACGCCGGGCGCGGCGTGCAAAACGACTGCACGGTGATAATTGCCTTGGCGCTTGAAGGCGCCGAGACGGAAGACGAGAAAAGGAAGCTCGTTGCGTTGAATGAATCCCTGCTGAGGCAATCGCAACACCCGTCGAATGCGACGCCGTCTCATGCAGGCCAAGGGGCGAGCAGCGAGGACTCGCCGCTGATGTGCAACGACGGAGAACTGTCGCCGTCGTGCACGTGCCACGGAAACCACCGTGGATGCTGTTCGCATCACGGCGGGATCAGCGGCTGCGCACGTTAGGTGACTGGTGGATCGATCCCGACGAACGCGTCGAGTTTCTTCTCGAGCCGCCACGCTCCGAACAACTCCCACAGCCGGAAGTGCCTCGGGTCCTGCCGAAGGATGTAGTGCTGGCCATCGTGGAAGCGCTCGACGCGCACGGCGAGCGTGTACGTGGCCTGCCGCTCGTGCTCGAAGGTGCGGAACCAACGCCGCTCCGTCCATCGCTCGAGCACCCTTAGCTGAAACGTGAGCGGGTCGAGCTCGACACAGCTCACCAAGCTCATCCGCACTGGATGCGTCGGGGGCATGGGCGAAAGGTAGCACTACACGCCACCCTGAGCGGGTGCTGAACCCGGTCCGGGCACCCCAGCGGCCGGAATGCGCATCGCCTCGAGCCTGCACCACAGCACGAAGCCCCATCCGGCTAAGTCGAGGGCCTCCTGCTGCAGCTCGCCAATGAGCTCCGCCGGTGGCCTGTTGAACGACTTGTCGCCGTACGCAGCGCGCCCGGCCTCGAGCCGCCCGCGCACAGACTCCGCGAATGCAGGCCAACGAGAAAGCGCGTCGGGCGCCAGCTCTTCTTCATCAATGTCGTCACCTTCATCTCCAAAACTCATTTTGTGCTCCTCCGATTTCCGTGCGCCAGATCGGTCGCTTTCGCCTTGCGCTGGCTCGCCCGCGGGATCTCGAGGCGAATCAACGCCGCAAGCTGGGGGTCAGTAGCCTCGATATCTGCTGCGACCTGTGTCGCGGACCGGCCGGTGGTGTCGGCGATAATGCGAGCAGCCTCGCGCTTGCTTTGGGCGTCAAGGCGTAGCGTCCCGGCGTTGTCGCCGCTCATGCCGACACCACTGGATGAACGGCGCCTGGGATGTAGTGCCAAGCGCCGCCGATGAAAATCAGATCGATGCAAGAGGAGGTGCTGGTCATCTCACCCAACACGCCGAGTTGGATGCCATCAGATGTGCGCCTTATTGACGTGTGCGGGCCGAACGAGGCGGTTCCGCCAGCGCCGCCGACCGGCAAAAAGAATTTCATCCGCTTCCCGTCCACAGCACCGACGTTGTCCACGTAGTAGGTGCCGGTGTTCGTCGTGATCGTCGGCACAAATACAACGTCAGCCGTGCTCACGCTGTAGGTGTTCGTGCCGGAATCCGCTCCGATGACGACGCGCTCCGCGATGCCACCCGCTCCTGTGATGACGAGGTCGTTCGTGAGCGTCGTGTGCCCACCGAGCTCAGTGGGGCTAGTGAACCGGACCGCCGCGCCAGCGAAGTTCGTCGACGGCCCGGCGAACGTCACCCCGCCGACGAACGCGCCACCGCCGCCGAAGTAAAAGTTTCCGGTGCTGTGCAACGTCGAGCTGTCGCCGAGCGTGAACAAGCCAGCCGTCGAGCTCAGCCGCCCTTCGAATTGCAGGTTCGACGACGGGAAGAAGGTCGTCTGCGAACCGCCGTAGAAATTCGTCGTCGAGAGGCCGTCGAAGTTCGTGGTCCCGCTGACGGTTGCCGTCCCTAGGAACTCCTGTGTGCTGCCCGCGGCAAACACCAGGTTCGACGATGGGAAAAAGTTCGTGACGGACCCACCAAAGAAATTGGTAACGGAGAGCCCGTTGAAGTTCGCGGTGCCGCCGAAGTTTGAGATCCCGACCAGCTCCGTCGTGCTGCCAGCAGCGAGCACCAGGTCGCCGAAGCTAGTGAGCGTGGCGCCGGGTGCGAGCGACGAGTTTGCACCCGTGAACGTGATGCCAGCGCCGCCGACTGTGATGACCGAAATTGGCGCCCAGGTGCCACCATCGTCGCCGTTGATCGCTTTGAAAATCCGTTGATCGAACGACGTGAACTCCGCGTGGTCGACTGGGATTCCCGGGTTGAAAATGCCACTTGGGCGAACGTATGCGAAATGTGCCAATCTTAGCCTGTTTTCATGGGTGGCCTCTCGTCATCGGCGAGTGGGTGTGTTGAAAAAAAACGCCTGGCGGAGTCGCTCAACGAGGAACCAGCCCGTTGAGCGACCGCGAGCGCTTAGCTCGCCACGGCCGCGGAGACCGCGCCGCCAAAGTGGTACCTCGTCGAGTCGAACGACGATCGATCCGAGCAAAGAGGAGCCCATTATGCATCCCTTGCACTGATCTGTCCGTGGCCCTCGCGGGCCGGTACCGGAAGTGAAGAAACGAAGGCGCCCAGTCTCGGCAACAATGGCAACCGAGACTGAGCCGGAGCCGCGTGCACTCGCGTGCCTCGCCCCGCGCGGGAAAGGAAACCCGCTGCCGACGCGACGCCGCTTAACGTCGCGCTCCGCGCGGATCGAAACCGACCAGAGATCGATCCGCGCAAAGGTCATTGTGTGGCCTTGATCTGATTGCCAACGAACTGCTCTGCGAGCGAGCCCTTCAGAAGCTCCAGCGCCTCGGACCAAACTCGTAGCTGCTCGCGCTTCGTCGCAAAAGTGCGGCGGTCACGATCGAGCTCCGCCTGACGCTCGTCCAGAACCCTCTCGGCGTCTGCGAGCATCTGCGACAGTAGTGTGAGAGCGCCCGTCTCTGATGTGATCAGTGCGTGACGCGAAGCCCACGCTCGCGCGAACTGCAGGACCTCGCCTGGTGTCATCGCGCACCTCGAAGCGCCGCCGACTGCAGGGAGATCCGACGTAGGCGATCCATGAACCGGTCAGCCCGAAGCTGTGCCTCGTCGAAAGGCAGGCCGGCGCGAATGAACCGGTCGGTCACCGTCGCGAGCGTGATGACAGGCAGCGAGGTCGCAGCAGCCGGGCGCGGCTCTACGCAGCGCGCGCACACCGGCCCCGAGTAGCTCTGACCGCAGCGCGGGCAAGTCATCATCAGGGCACCAGCCACGCAGCGCCCCACAGGCGCATCATGAATGCCGCGCCGTCCGCGGCATCGGTCAGTGCCATTCCGATGGCGTAGTCTCCGGTGCCTGCCTCGCAGGCCCAGCCAAGTCGACCTGAGCTGCAGTTCAACGCGAGCAGTGTTGAAGCGGTGATCGTGCCAGCCGCGATCACCGGGACTGTGCCGTGGCAGACCAGCTCGGCCAGGTCACCGCGCGCTTTCGCCGTGCTCGCGAGCCAGCCGAGCGCCGGCGCGGACGCGTGCGCCCCGATCGCAGGTAAGCAAACAGAGAAGGACAGGTTTTGTGCGAAGGTCTCGATACCTGGCGACGTCGCGCCGAGCTGATTTGCGGTATCGAGCAGCACGAGTAAGCCCTGCGGAATATCGACGGTGCCAAGGTTGCGAACTGAAATGGGTCGGTCCTCGCGGAACACCGCGAGCTGTGGGGCGAGTGTGGAAATGCTCATGAGTAAAGAACTCCAATTAGTAGTAGGGCCTGCTGCTCAGAATTTCTGCGAGCAGCCGTGTAGTGGGTGAGCGGTCGTAGATGTGCAGAGTGTCGTCACATTGGCCGGCGCGAATGTCCGCGGCTCGAAAGGCGGCACGCACAACCCATCCGAGATCGTTGTGATCGACGTCGACGCTCCGAAGCGAGCGCACTAGTGGAAGGAGTAGATCGCCGAGCTCCACAATCGCCGCGGCGTCCCGAGCGTTGCGCGTGCGCTCGCGGAGTGACATCGCGTCCAGCTCAGCTTGGCGGCGTGCGGCGGCCTGGGCGGCGACGGCGTCTGCCTCGGCGATCGCCTGGAGTTTTCGCTTCTCCGCGCTCTTGAAGCGGTCGAGAAGGTTCATTTTTGTGCTCCTTTGATGAGCTTTTCGGCGCGGTCGAGCGCGTGCTCGTAAGCCACGCCCGGATGCTCGCGCTGGATTGCCGCCGCGATCTGCTCGAGCGCCATCGGCTGCGGGTCGGGCGGGAGCGCGCCGCCCCGAGGGTCGCGTGAACCTCGGGCGGTGAAATTGCGAAGGAGGTGCTGGTGCTCGGAATCGATTTGCGGATAGGCGCGATCGAACTCGTCAGGAAGGGTGGAGCAGAGATGGGTGAGCATCTTGCGACTGCTCTCGCTCAAGTCTTTTTTGTCGCAGTAGGTGGCCAGCGCTGTATCAACTCGCAGGTTGATTTCGCGCGTGCGCTCCTCGGCGAGGGCCTTTCGCATCTCCGCGTTATCGCGACGCAGCCGCTCGGCCGCCTCGTCGGCGGCGATGATCTGAACCTGAGCTTCGCGCAACGCTGCTTGGTTTTGGGCCTGCTCGGCCTCGATGGCCCCGTGCTCGGCGGCGCGCATACTGAGTTGGCTGGTGGTCCAGGCTAGCTCTTCACGCATCTCAGCGATTTTGCGTCGCCAGAAGGGCGCCGTGGCTTGCTGTATCGCGGCCCTCTCGCGCGGCGTGATGGTGGGTGAAAGTGTAGTCATAATCATCCTTTCGGGATTCGTGGGTGCAGCGCGTGCCATTGGTCGAGCGGAATCAGTCCGTCGCGGGACTCGCCAAAAAGCGGCGCGAGATCGTGCGTGCCGATCGGCGAGTGATACTCGAAGACCGAGCCGCGAATTGCTGGGTCCGATGCGCGCGAAGACCGAACGCCATCGAACGCCGCCGCGAGCGCATCGACTTGATCGTCATGGCGATCTTTGACGCCGGTGAATCCGCAAACCTCGGAGATGAAAGCGTCTAGCCAAGGGGCTTTGCGAGGTAGCAAAATCCTGCCGGTGTTCCATGCGGCAGCGACGGGGATAGCTCTGGAAAACTTGTCGATGGTCGCGACTCTTCCGTCGATGCGGATCCCGCCCTCACGAAAGAACTCGACGCCGCCCATCTCAGTGCTCGCTGCGTACGCGCAGGACCTCGCACGCGGGTGCGTTGCGTGCAGGAGCTGTACACGAGAGCGAAACGCGCGGGGCTCCTCGCGGACCCTGACAACGTCGACGACGTAGAAGACGTCTCCGAACTTCGCGAGCACGACGGCGACCGACCAGTCAGCACTCGTTCGGGTGCTGTAGGCGAAGTCAATGCCGCACGAGATCAGTGCGCCGGACAGATCAGGAAGGGAATCGTAAAACGCGACGTCTCCGAAGACCCGCGCGCCACGGCCGCGGGGGTTCCCCATGTACAAGCTCTGCCACTCATAGCCGTCCGGACCGCCGAGAGCGTCTCGGAGCTCGAGCACCTCGGTGCGCGGCCAGCGCTCCGGCCAAAGCGGCTGGTCATTCTCATCGAGCGCAGTCAGGTTCACATGCTCCCAGCCGGCACCGATCATCGCCCCCGCCGGATCGTCCGGGTGCCATCGAGCCATCGAGAGCAGCACCGAGCCGCCGGGCTCAACGCGAGTGAGCACGTCAGATATCAGCCAGGCGCGCGCTCGCTCTCGCGTCCCCGCAGACTCAGCTTCCGCGCGGCCCTTGATCAAGTCGTCGAGGATCACGACGTTGAAACCCTCGCCCGTGATCTGGCCGTCGACCGACGTGGCCCAACATCCGCCCTGCTCGACTCCGGTTCGCCAATCGGCGCGGCTGCGGGAGTCCTGAGCAATCGGAACCCCAGCCTTTCGGGCTAGCTCGCGAAGGCGGCGGGACTTCTTCTCGGCGATTCTAGCGGCGTAGCTGGCGTAGGCGATCTGGAGTGTGGGGTCCTGCAGCAGCAGCCATGCGCCACCATGCAGCAGCGATTCCGTCTTCGAGTTTCGAGGCGGCACGCTGACAACGGCGCGGACGCGCTCGCCGCCGGCGATGCGCTGAAAGATCTCGGTCAGGGGCCGCAGGTGAACCGGCGCCATGAACTTCGGGGAGAGGGCTGGGATGAAGTCCAGCAGCTTGATGAACGCGCTCACGACTTCGGCTCCTGAACGAGCCAGCGAGCTGCAGGCGCTTGGGGCCGGGATTTGGCCTCCAGGACGGTGAGCTCCCGACTGCCCAGCAAGTTCTGGCGCACCTCGACGCCCAGCTTGGCGCCGGTGACGGCGTCGCCGGCGGCGTAGGCGGCCCGGCTGCCCGCCATTGCGAGCGCGGCCTGCTGAACCAGTGCGGCAGCGTTCTGGGGGCAGACGCCGCCACCACACTCGCGCGCCAGACGCTCGACCTCTGCCTCGGCGAACGCGTTCGCGTCGTCCAGGAAGGCAGCGAGCGCGGCGGGGGTAGCACCTCGGAGACCGAGGCCAGTCAGCGCGCGCAGCTGCGCGGCTTTTGCGGCGCGCGCATCGCCTCCGCGACGACCGAGCTCCTGGGCGAGCAAGCGGTCCGCTATTCGGCCGTTCACGCGGCCCTGCGCTGCGGCCTCAAGCGGCGGCGCGGTGACGCCTGGGGCCGGTACTCCGACCGCCTGCTCGTCTGCCTGCAGGGTCTCTACGCGCAGCGAATCGTTGCCGTGACGGAGAGCCATCAGCGACCGCCTCGTAGGCGCCACAACGCGTTGCGAACGTCGACCGCCAAGCAGTGCCAGTACCAGGCGATGCGCTGCCGTACGGTCATGCAGGGCGCCGACGGAACGTGAATCTGCGCGGACTCGCCACTGGGCGAGCTGACGCAGATGACGACGGCGGGGCGGGTCACGAGGCACCGACGCAAGTGCCCGGAATGCTTGCGAACGAATGGGCATGCTCAGTTGGCCATGCACAGTCGCCCGCGAATCCAGCTGAATTTACGCCTGATTGCGTGCTCGAGGCTGCGCTGATGTAGCGCGAGGTCTCCTGCTGCATGGTAGCTGGCTGCTGTCGGACTCCCATCAACACATGAGCGGGGCAAACTCGACCTGCAACATGTGGTGAGTTTGGCGCAACTTCTCGCGCGCATTCCGGGAGACACGAAACCGAAGCGTCGAGCGCCATTTTAACCACCTCCAAATTCGATGATCGACTGGCGTTCTCGGTTGTCGTCGACGGGGTCAGGGGACACCACGGGGCCACCATTCTCTGAAAGTGTTCCGTTGCTTTTTCTCGTAGGGACTTTCTGGGACTCATGCCCCCGTGGTGTCCCCGCTGTCCCCGGCTGCGTGTCCTCCCAGACTTCGAGAAGCCGAACGCCGCTCCACATGCGCTTACCTTCGGACTTGCCCTCCTCGACGCCCTTGTCTCTGAGTCGCGCACCAAATTCCTTGCCGAAGAGCGGCGATTTGATGCCGTTTTCTTTGCACCAATCCTCATAGGCCTGGCGGAGCACGCTCCGCTGCACGCGGGCGCCGGCCTCGAATACGCATCGCTCGTCGAAGAAGCCAGCCACGCGATCCATGTCCGACCGGTATTCCGCCGTGCTGGCATCGACCGCGGCGCAGGTGCCGATCCC
The DNA here is from genome assembly GCA_040005755.1 of Pseudomonadota bacterium. GTDB lineage: Bacteria > Myxococcota_A > Polyangia > Polyangiales > Polyangiaceae > PMG-095. The sequence continues at coordinate 3,983 of JBDTYJ010000027.1, read as the reverse complement.
CGTTTGCTGCCACGCAAGGCACCCACGGACGGCCCAAGCCAGAATAGCGGCCCGCGCGGCTGGCTCACGCAGCTTGGCGCGCATTGTAGGGTCCTGGCGCTCCTTGGGAAGCGGGTGCGTGAAAGGGATCCGTCGTACGCGCGACCAAGCGCCCGCGTCGTCGTCCCGGATCACCGGTGCGTCGTTCGCGGCTAGCCAGAGGGCAAACGTCGCGTAGAACGAAAGCTCGGCCTCGTACTTAGCCGCCGCCGTGATCTGGTCGCCGCCAGTAATCGACTTGAGCGTCGCTTCATCGAATTTGGCTCCCTTGCGAACTTCGACGCTCGACACGAGGCGCGCACCCATCAGGCGAACCAGATCGCCACGGTTGCCGCCGGTCGAGCTCTGCACCAGCCACGTCTCAAAGCTCGTTGGTACGTGGTACTCGCCGAGCGCTCCATCGACGGCATCGATGAACGTCGACTTCATGCCGTCCGGCGGTCCATGCAAGAACCAGAAGGCTTTCTCTGTGATTGTGCCCTGAAGCGCGTAACCCACACTCCGCTGCAAATACGATCCGAGTTCGGCATCATCTCCGGTCGCGTCGCGTAGGTATTGCTCCCACAACTCGGACTTGGCGCTGGGCTCGTATTCGACGGGCGACACCTTCGTGATCAAGTCCTCGCGACGGTGCGGGCGGAGTTTGCCTGTGCGGAGATCGATCGTGCCGTTCAGGACATTGAAGGCCCACGGGTCGGCGTCGAGTTCGTGCGGCAAGACCGGCATGCCCGCTTCGCTTTGCGCGAGCGTGATCATTGCCGTACGGCGCGCAGCCTTTTCTGAGTCGCGCGCATGCTTGGCAATCGCCTTGCGCTGCTCCTCGTCGCTGCAGGCTCCCGCCTCTTCGTAGATCGAGCGGACGCAATCCTTCGCGAACTGCTGCACCACGCCGCGATCGTCCCAAGTCCAGCGCATGCCGTCCCAGAGGAGCCAGCGGCGGCGCGGCGGGCAGTAACGGATCTTGTCGCGGTACTGAGCGACAAGCCGCTCCGCATTGCCGGTCTCGGTCAGCCGGAACGCACCCGGCATCGTCGCCGGTCGCGTCGTCGCACTGCCTGCGCGGTGCAGGTCATTCTCATCAGGCTTCATCCTGCGTGCTCCATGAAATGCTGACGAAGCCGGGCGCGCGCGCCGTCGTGGGTCAGCGCGCCCACGCGCAACTCGGCGTCGACTTCTTGCATCGTTCGAATCAACTCGCGCTCCAGCCAGCGATCCATGACTGTGCGGATGTGTTTGTGCAGCGTGGGCAAGCACGCGAATGGCGTCGCGTCGCGAATGATCGTTAGCTCTTCCAAAACCGGTCCGCGACAGGGCAGCGCATCCGTGATCGCTTGCAGATCGCGCTCTGCGCTCGCGACCAAAAACTCGAATAGGCGTTGATTGAACCGCGAGTAGAAGTGTCGCGACTCGAGCGGCTTCAACTCGTCGGTCGTGACGTGGCCACACAGCAACGCGCTCAAGATCTCCTGCTCGATGTCGAGGTCCGCCGGCGCTGGCATGGGCACGATTTCCCGTGGAAGTTGCATGATCGCGCCTCTCATTTCGTACGCGATCGTTTCCGCGAGCGTGCGCTTCGGTTTGATTCGGTCGTTCACGCTGCGCGCTCCATCTGCTTACGCCAGAGACGAGTCAGCATGCGTTCGACGAGGTTTGCAGCGTTTCGCGCGTCGCCAGCCCAGATCGTGGGTACGCCATAGTCGACATGGATGGCGAGCGCTGTGCCGATCACACTCTGTGGGTTGGTGCGCGAGCGATAGGCGTGAGCAAGCACGTCGTCGACGCTCGCCTCGACCACCACCAAACGCAGAACATAGTCACTGAGCCGACGGCAGCAGTCCAAGAAGCGCTCACGCTCGGCAGTGCAGCAAGCCACGAGGTCAGGCAGGGACTTGCGCTCGACAGCGACGACATCCGTGAAGCCCTTGAGCGAATAATCACCGCTCGGCAAGGAACACGTTTCGACGGCCACGCCGTCCGAGAACCGCCACGGCGTCTGCTCGCGCGTGTCGACGAGGATTGTGGGCATCATCGCTTGAGCAGCGCCTCCGCCAGGATGTCCGCGGCATCGCACCACGTTGGTGACGCTGCTCTGCCGGTGCGCCGAGCGCCTGCGTGCACAAGGCAGAGCAGTCGTCCGTCGATGATAATTTCGCCGCGCGCGCCGCACTCGTGGCAACGCGGCAAGGCCGCAAGCAATGCCTCGATCTCGGCGCCCGTGATCCGAACCGTGACGCGCTCGGTCACGCTGCACTCCTGTCGCGCAACCACTCGATCACCCGATCAAGCTCAAAGCGCGGCGAATCACCGATTCGAAGATGCGGGGCGCCGTCTTTCGTCAGGCGATCCACAGTCGGCAGCGACACGTCGAGTGCTTCAGCTAGGTGTCGGCGGTCGAGCAACCTGACGATGGGCGCTGACTCGCCAATGCGACCTGTTAGCCGCCGTTCGACTTCGTCTGCGATGGCTTTTGCGATGACGGAGACGAGTCCCTCGAGAGGCTCGGCGGCGGGGGTAGTCCGAGCCCCTTGGCCCCTTCCGTGACCCTCAGTCGCGAGTATGGCGTTCCGCCGCCCTGATAAACGCGGATCACCGTCCTTTCGCAGACCAGAGCTTGGGCTGCGATTCTCACGCGATCGTGACTGGTTAGTGTGTGCATACGCTGTCTCCCGTGTGTCTGCTGTCTCCACGCCTTAGGGCGGGGCAAACTAGGGGCAGCTTTTCACTCGAGTTTGGCAATGAGCTCGGCCACCACCGCTTCGTAATGCCGTTTCGATCCCGTCTTCTTTGCCCCCCCGCCGCGCTTGTTCAGCGTCGATGACTGAATCACTCCTTCGATTTGCTCCGCGGTCAGGTCGGCTGGCACGTGCGGGCACACTTTCGCGAGCCAGGCGCGGATCGTTCTCCCCGAGGATCCCCGAGTGACACCAACCTTCTTGATCTCACCGTCGTTCCAGTCCCTCGCTCGGGTATCACCGTGGATGACCTGGAGAGCTCGACAGACGGCTTCAAGCAAGCGCTCTTTCCATCTGTGTTCGGGGAGCGCATCGACCCCAAATGCCGCAGCGTATGCCGCGCGCACCTGCTCAATGGCCTGCCGCGACCGGTGGCCATCTAGCTGAGCGAGCCAAGCTGGCGTTTCTTGGCCAGGTCGGATCCACCGGTGGCTCTCAAATGGCTCCTCGGCCTTCGAGAGGAGCTCCCGGAGCCGCTTGATCATGTCGCGCTGCATTTCATCAGGTGGCACGTGGGCGCGCGCTATGGTGTCCGGCGTTTGCTCATCGGCTTGCGCCATCGGGCTCACGTGGATCCCGACCCAGCCCAGGTGATTGCGACGGGGTACTCGAGCGCGGCTCAGCTTGCGTTTTGCCGCCCGTTGTTTCTCGCGATCGACGGTGAGGCCGACGGTGCCCGTCTTGCTCATGCCGCTTTTCTTCAGGCCGCCAAGGAAACCTCCGCCCTTCGTGCTCGGCAGCTCACGGAGGTGCCGAGCGTTGTCCTGCAGCCATGCTCTCGCCTCCGCCGCCCCGCGCCGCCCGGCCGCTTGGGCGGCTGCCACGACGGTCTCATGTTCGGGGACCTTGCGCGACCGAGCGGCCGGCACTACTTTTTTCGGCATCACGTCTCCACGTCAGCGCCCCGTCGGATCCACCCGACGGGGCGTTTTCAATTTAGCCGGATCAGCCCGCGGCGACGAGAGCAGCCGCAAACGAGTCCGCGAGGCTCAAAAGGTACGCATTTATCGCGTTTTCCGCTGCAATCGCCCGCGCCTCGCAACTGAGCATGGCAACTGAGCATGGAGATGCGAAATGCGGGGAAACTACGTCATCACGGGAGGGGAGCGAGATCACGACACCCCTTGTTTTTGGCCTTAGGATTACTCTGAGCCGGGATTCATAAGCGCGTTGTCCCCGGTTCAAGTCCGGGCTTCGGTACCCTTAAAACCA
>JBDTYJ010000026.1:0-27111 GCA_040005755.1 Pseudomonadota bacterium | reverse complement strand
TGGTCCTGACCAAACCGTACATCGCATCCCCGGCTTGGCTGGGTATGGTGGGCTCAACGTGCTGGTGGGTGGATGACGTTGGCATACCGTACCGCACCCCGCAAATTGACGCGGAAGCCCAATGGACCATAGTTTACATGGTGTGGCGTCGATGATGACAACCGAACCCAGGCTCGCGGTTGCCGCGCTGCCCGAGGCGGCGGATCCGGCGCGCTTCGAGCGGTTGTTCGTCGAACACTACCCGTGGCTGTGGCGCACGCTGCGCCGGCTCGGCGTGCATCCGGGCGCGGTGGACGACGCCGCGCAGCTCGTCTTCCTAACTGCCAGTCAACGCTTGGCGCAGATTGCTCCCGAAAAAGAACGCGCTTTCTTGATGGCGGTCGCTCTGCGCACCGCGTCTAACGCTCGTCGCGCACAGAGTAGGCGTCGTGAAGAACAGGCACCCGACGCCGAACCCATGGCGGAGCCCGGATGCAATCCCGAAGATCTGCTGGAGTGGAAGCAACGGCGCGAGAAGCTCGATGAGTGGCTGTCGGCATTGTCACTCGAGTTGCGCGCGCCCTTCGTGCTGTTCGAGCTTGAAGGCTTTACCTTGGAGGAAATCAGCGATCTCTGCGAATTGCCACTTGGAACGATCAAGACCCGTCTGCGCCGAGCGCGTGCCATTTTCCTCGAAGCGACGCGGGTTGGAGGTGCGCCGTGAGTGACGAGCTCCGTCGGCTGCTCGATGAGAACCCGAGCCCAGAGTTGCGAGCGGTGCTTGAATCCGGCTTGCGCGATCAACCCTCGCCGCGAACCCTCGGACGAGCGGCGCAGGCGCTGGGCATCGGCGCCGCCGGCCTGGGCGCCGCGCGCGTAGCCGCTGCCGCTGGGCGGGTGGGTGCCATTCGCATCCCGCTGTGGGGTCCGCTCGCCCAATGGGGCGGCACCGCGCTGTTAATCGGGGGCGTTGCGCTGTCACCCTTCGTGCTGAACGCGCCCGCTACGCCCCGAGCCAAAGTGATACAGCCCAGTATGCCCGGAGCGAGCACAGGCCTCTCGAATTTGAGTGTGGCCCCATCGATGCAGGGAACAGCGCCAAGCGCTGCGCCAGCGACGGCACACACAGCCGTCCCGAAAATGGCGGCAGCACTAGTCGCGAGCTCGAGCGTCACGCTGATTGCGCCACCAGCTCCGAGTTCAACCGCTCAACTCTCGTTTGGCGGTGCTCGGGCGTCCGGGTTGGCGCCGCTTTCGGCGGTTGCTCCCGCCACCGCAGCGCCCCGGCAGAACACTCCAGTGAAGGCGCGCCCTGACCGGCTCGACAGCGAAGTTGCGCTGCTCGATTCCGTGCGGACAGCACTCAAGCACAACGATCCAAACGCTGCCCTTGCCTTGCTCGACCTCCATGCTCAACTGGGCACGGCGTCCTTGGGCGCAGAAGCGACGCTGTTGCAAGTGCAAGCGCTGGTGCTCTCCGGACGATCCGCCGAGGCGCGTGCCGTCGCGCACGCGGCCCTCAGCAGTCAGAACGGTGGTCCGTACGCGGAACGCTTACGCAAGGCGGCGCTCGTCGGGCCATAGCCATTGGGTCGGCCCCGGAACCAGCGCCGAAACTTTTAGAACCGCGCCGCCGGGATGCTGAGTTTGTTGATGTCGGCGTACGCGGGCTCGATACCAGCGGCCATGATGGTGGCTTGCGCCATGGTCGGGCTGGGACCGTTATCCATGATCGTCATGTGCGATCCGTTCTTGTTCTGATGCACGATGTTCGGTGAATTGACGAGCACGTTGTGGGCAACGGTGTAGCCATCCGTGCCTTCGTCCATGTACAGGTTGTTGATGCTGTAGTCGGCCCAGTCACTTTGCTTGAAATCGTGGCAGTAGTTGTTCAGCATCTCCGACGCGGGCCCTTGGTTCGAAAGCGTGTAGATGGAGCCGCAATCAGCCAAGATCTCGCACACGTGATGTATGTTGTTGTAATTGATCTTGTTGTTGGTCATCGCGTTGGCCGCGGTGGTCCAGCCGTAGCCAACCGAGATTCCGCTGTAGTTGACGTGGCCGACTTCGTTGTGCTCGATGTCCACGTTGGCCGCGTAGCCAACCGCGATGCCTATCGAACCCTGAATTTCAGTGGTGACATGATCAACGTAATTGTCCTTGATCGTGTCGTGGCTGCAAATCTCGTTCTTGTCCGTGGGATTGTACGGGACGTGATATTCGGTCATTTCGTCCGGCGTGAAGCTCGCGAGCGAGATCGCGCTGCCGCCGATGTCGGTAAACGCATTGCCGATGATCATGTCGTCGTGGGTTCCCGAGACGAAATCAAGCGCGGTCGCAGCCATCTGCGTGAACAGATTGCGCTCGAAGCGAATGTGATTTGCGTTGCTCACGGCAACGCCAGCCTTCGGCCTGCCCACGGTCTGCTGATTGTTGGAGGGCGCGGTCAGATTGTACTGACCCGCCTGCGCATCGAGAAACCCGTACTGGCTGGGCCGCATGTACGTCGAATGCGCGAAGGTCAAACCCTGGAACGATATGTAGGCCGCCTGGTCCGCCGTACTCGTGCCTTTGATGCTCACGAGCGTTTCCACCACGGGAGCGATAACCGTCGCTTGGGTCATGTCTTCTCCCGCCCGCGGCTTGTAAGAAAGAACGTGCGACGTTTCGTCCAGGTACCATTCACCGGGCTGGTCCACAAACTCCAGTGCGTTCTCGAAATAGAAGCGCATTTGTGACGGGAAAAACGCGGGGTTGGGCCGTTCGAAAATCATGTCTTCCGGTGCTTGGATCTTGACGTTGTTGGAAGCAATTGACGCGATCCGCATCGTGTTGTCCGCCCACAACACCATCAGGTGCATCTCGACTTTGGTCAGGTTCTTCCAGTTGGAAACGTCCGTGCTCGCCACCTGAAAAGATTTGGCTCCCCCATCCGAGCCGGTAGCCCGGATGAAGTTCGGCGTACCGCCCGTGCCCAAGTTCGGGCTACGCGCGCGAACTGCCTTGACGCCATTCACGTACAGCTGCCGGAACGGCGTCATTACGCCACTTGCGGTGTAGACGTTGTTGGCCGTGTCTGACAGCTGCCAGCCAGTAATCGGCGTGCCGCCGGTCACGAGCGGGTGCTCTCCGGTGAACGCGGCATAGCTGACGGAGAAGCCGTTTTTCCCCGAGTCCGCGTTGGAGAACGTCAGAGTTTCGGTGACCGGATAGGTGCCCTCCCGGAGGTAAACATGAATGTCGGAGGTCATGGTTGCGGTCATCGTTCGCACGAGGTCCCGTGCATGCGCGATCGTGTGCAGCGGTCGAGCCATCGTGCCGGGATTGGCGTCGTCGCCGGTCGGAGCGACATACAGCGTTCCCTTTTCCAGAACATCACTGCCGCCGCCCGCTCCACCGTTTGGCGTCGCGCCGCCTGCCGCACCGGCGACACCGCCGGCACTCGTCGTACCTCCACTCGTTGCGCCCGCGCTTACTGGCTCGCCGCCAGTTCCTGCGCCGCCCGCCGCCTGCGCCCCGCTCGCGCCCGCGCTGCCCACGGCCGCCGCGCCCGCGCCCGCCGCACCCGCCGCACCCGCCGCACCCGCCGCGCTTTGGCCCGAGGAGCATGCCGCACACGCCAAAAGCCATAGACTAACAACGCAAAACCTAGGAACCGAAATGGCTCGGGCTTCGTGCGAGGAGCTTTCCGCACATTGAATACGCTGACACTGACTCGACGGCATGTCTGGTCAGTGGGGCCGCGCCCGAGAAACGTTACGAGTTAATTACGACAAGTGACGCGCGCATTCGCCCAATCCGCGTGGCCATGACCGGAAGCATCACCTCCGAGCCCGACAAACAACCGGACCTCACTGCTCCCGCTGATGTCCACGTCCACCTGCATGGGGGCAGAATTTGCCGTAAGAGCGCCGCTTTCGAAGCGCTTCACTCCGTCCGCCCAGACCTCGAACTCAGCGCCGCCTCGACCATTCGTGTCATCGTCGATGCCGATTTCGGCTTGAAATCGGCTGCACGCTTGTCCCAAGCGATAGCGTATCAACGAGGGACCGTTCACGCCAATGCCTTTGGCATACGTGCTGCCACGCAAACTGAGCCGGTCCCCGTCGCCGGCTGCTTGCTCTCCGTTGCTCGAGTCCAGCTCAGGCGGTCCTAAGCCGTTGACCGCATAAGTCCACGCTAGATCGCTCAAGAACGCTTCTCCTCGTGGCAGGGCGGGCTCAACGCCTGCGACGCGCAGCGCCACGGCATCGTGCGAAGGAACCTGCAACGTGATGCCATCGTGATCAGCCGGTAGCTCTGCGCCGCGCCACAAGTCTTGTACCGTCGCGGCCCCAGAGGCCAGCCACAGATCCGACCAGCGCAGCGTGATAGCACCTGCGGCATCGCCTCGGTTCCACAACACGACCCCGCGCGCGCCGCATCCTTCGAGCGGCTTCGCCAATACGTCGATTCCGTTTTCGCTGCGAACAAGGCCCGCCTGCAGGCCGAGCGCATCTTGGTCGAGCGAAATCAGCCCCGTGTTCGTCAGGATATCTTGCGTCGCCACGTCCATAGTCGAAAGGTCATTGCCTGCCAGAAGTGGCGCGGACAAGATCGACCAAACGGAAAACTGCACGCGGCCTTCCGAGGCGGTCAGGCCATTGCCGATCTGCAGCATGTCAGGATCGTTGAACGAGCCTGGGCGCGCGTAGGCTGCAAGCTTGGTCGCAATGTCGATGGACGTAGTCAGAGAAGCCCACGTCGCCTGGACGTTGTCGCTGCTGCGCCAGAGCTGCGCGGTACGCGGCATCCATTCCGCGAAAGGAGGAGTAGTCAGGCTGAGCACAACGGGGCGTGAAGCCCCGCTGAGCGCGTTCGCGAAGCGCTCGACGTTCGCCTCGGTCGCCTGAACGCAAGCCACGTACTTGACGTAGTCAATGCCCCAGGTCTCGAAGCTCTTTACGTCGTCGGCTTCGTAGCCATCACTCGCGGGGCCCACCCCGCAGTCGGCGTTCGTGACGAAAAGGCCGAGCGAAAGGCCGCGCTTGTGCAGCCAGGCGGACAAGCCTTCAATGCCGTCGGGGAGCCGTGCTGGATCGAACCTGCGGAAACCCGCCGCGTCCCGCCCCTGTTGTTGCCAGCACTTGTCCAGGTTGACGTAGCGGTAGCCAGCGGCTTGCATGCCACTATCGATCAGGGCTTGCGCGTTGGCCTTCACTTTCGCTTCGTCAAGCTCCGCGGCGCACTCGAACGCGTTGTAGCCGTTCCAGCCTAGGGGCGGCCGAGCTGCCAAAAGACCCACCGGCACTTGAGCCTGGCAGTCCCCTGGATTCGGCACGGTGGCAGCACCGCCGCCGCTGGCGAACGAACGCGAAAGATCGATATCTTCTCTGCCGCAAGCGAGCGGCAAAGAAGCAACGAATAGCAGCACTCGCGGCTCAAAACAGCGCGACGCCAAGCGATACTCCTGCGCTCGGACTTAGCCGAAAGGGCGCAAATACAGGCCGACCGTCGACTAAAAAACGCTGGTAACGCACGAGAAAACAGGACGAGACGTCCAGGCCGACGAAAAACGGGGCCGCCACGCGCACGTCTAGACGAAAGGCTGCGTCCACGTTGGGATTGTAGCGCACAACGGAAATATCGCCGCTGTCGGACAACGTCCCGTCGAGGGTCGCCGCGCGCAGCCCCGCGCCGAGACCGACCGCGCTCGACACCAAGCCTGTATCCAGCCAGCGCCACTCGCCTCCCAGACCGACAGTCAAATCGCGGTAGCGGCCCTCAAGGTCCGGAGTACTGACGCTCACCCCCGAGCCTGCAGACAGCCGTAGCGCGACGCCCAAGCGCTGCCTGCGACCCAGCCAGAGCGTCGTACCCAAGCCCCAGTGCGGCTCTAACTTCTTGTCTGCCACCCAGGCGACATCGAGCATCGTGCGCAGCGAAACGCGCGAGCTCGGCAGCGCGAAAACTGGCACGCCGGGGTCGAGTCTTCGGGGCGCTGGCGCGGGCGCTGGGCGTGGTGGCGGCGACTCGCGCGGTTGCTCGATCGCCGGCTCGACGCTGGGGCGAAGTGCGGTCTTGACGCTGAGCGCAAGACTCGCCGCCGTGGTGCTTGCGAAAGGCGGAAGCTCCGGCAAATCCCGCACCGTGAGCTCGCCCGTGTGCGCATCGAAGACCGCGAGGCGCGAGCCGTGGAGCGTGGGCGATACCCACACCACCCCTTCCATGTGCAAGGCGCGCACCAGCTCTGCTGCTTGCACCCGCGCGTCTGCGTCCGATTCTTCGCTCAATTGCACGTCGAGCGGTACGGTTTCGACGTCCCATGCCGAGAGCGCGAGCGCGAGCGCACGCTGTAGCTCGGGATCGCCATGCAAGAGCGCGATGCGACGCCCGGCGCCGCGTGCCGAAGCGGCGGACAATACGAGCGCGAAGCTCAGGAGCACGAACGCGAGCTTCGCCACGGTACGCCCGCAGCTTACCTCAAACGTTCGAGTACGGAACGGGCATCAGCGCTGTTTGGCCCTTTCGGAAAACGACTTAAGTAACGCTCTAGGAGTTGCCGGGCCTGCACCGCATTGCCGCGCGCCGCTTCCAGCCGGCCATGAGCGTAAAGCGCATGCTGCGCCCACGAGTCCCGGCCATTCTCCAAGCCTTTATAGAGCTCCACAGCACGCACAGGTTCGCTCCGCTCGAGAGCTGACGCGGCTTCGAAACGCGCTTGCGCGGCCTCGCCGTACCCTGCATGGCGGCCGCCGGCCGCGCCGCTCGCCTTGGCGGGAGCCCGTGGTGTATTGCTGTCGCCTTTTTGAGTGACGTCGCTCTCCGGGCCATCTTCGACGGCGCTCGGTACATCACTCGGGTTGGCGATGGGCGCAGCTTGCGGCGGAGCTACGGCAGGAGCTTCCGACGGCCAGACTTGTCCAGCGCCGACCCGAGCCACGTGCCCTCCCTCTGCCACTTCCACGACGCCGTGCTCGACCGCGACGCGCGCCTTTTCTCCGGTCCGAGTCACGCTGAAGCGAGTGCCAACGACCTTGACCTGGACAGACCCAGCTTGGATCACGAGTGGCGCGTCGGCAGAGCGCGGAGCCACTTCGCACACGATGCCACCGCGATCGAGCACGATGAGCATGCCCCGCTCGAACGGGCTGCCGAGCACGACTGCGGACTCGGGCTCGACATCCAGCGTCAAACCTTGAAGCGAAAGGTGTGAGCCGTTCGCTCCGGTGGCGATGCGTGAAGTGCGATCCAGCGCCACAGCATCCCCAGCCCTGCGCCAGGTGACGAAGCACACAGCGCTCGCCGCAGCCGCCACACCAACAACGGCGGCAATCGCAACCAGCCGGCGCACCTGCCGCGCAGGGGCCTGCCGCACAGGCTGCGACCCCGCATCAAGACGCTGCTCTTCATCCCAACGCGCAAACAGCGAGCGTTCGAGCCTCGCCCAGCGGCGCGCGCTCACGGTTTCGACCTCTACGGGCAGCGGCTTTTGCATTAGGCGTCATCCTTCTCGGGCTCAGCCGGCGCCGCGGGGGCTTCCAAAAATTCCGCAAGCAGAGGATCTTTGCGCGCGCGCGCTTCCAGCGCCTGCCGCGCGCGCCACACGCGCACTCGTGTTGCCACTTGGGTCGAGCTCATTATGTCAGCGACTTCACGCATGCTTCGGCCCTCGACTGCAAAGAGGGTGAAGGCTAGGCGCTGGCGCGGCTCCAGCCGATCGAGCTCCATGTACAATCGCCGCGTGGCCTCGCGCAAGAGCGCGTGCTCTTCAGCGTCCAAACCGGTGTGGGGAGCGTCCGACAGGCTTTCCAATACGGGCGCACGGGCCTTGCGCGCAAAGAAGGCATAGGCGACGCGCACCGTACAGCGGTCAATCCAGGTACGCAGGGAGGACTCGCCCCGAAAGCTGCCAAGCGAGCGAAATACCTCAAGAAATGCTTCCTGCAGCAGATCATCCAGGTGCGGGCTCGGGCCGACGATTCGAAACAGCAACGCATGCAGCCGTAGCCGCTCGCGCTCGAAGAGCTCGCGTAGCGCCCCGCGCTCCCCGCTCACGCAGCGCCGCACAAACTCCGCATCATATGCGAGTCGAACGAGCTTCAGCGGGCCCGCAGTTCGAGACGTAGACTGCGCCATGTAATCAAACTGTTAGTGGCGAGCGATACTAGAAAGTTACGAAAATCGACGAAGAGCCGGTCCAATGGGCCTCTGCCCAGCCGGCAAGCGTGTCCTAACCAGCGTCACTTGTCGGTACGCGAACGCGCCCAACCCACGAATGCGCCGCCCGCGCGGCGCGTGACGGGGGGCGCGAAGCGCTTCCGCCAATCACCGTGAGCAAGCCGACGTTTGCCGCGCACTTGGTCCGCGGTCATCAGGTAGGTCTCGGCGTCGCTGCCATCAGCCAAGCGAATCCTCTCGCGCTGGAATAGAATCGGCACTTGGCGGGCGACGTCGATGGTGCGGCGTAGCTGCAGATCCACCGCGTACAATTCACCGTGGACGGCGACCGCGCCGTCAGGAACCAGCGCGGCGTACACGTTCAACTCCACGAGTTGAAAGCGTGGTTCAGTGAGCGCAGGACCGAGCAGCTGCGCGCCGGTCAACAGCGTGTGATCGCGTTCGCCAGGCAGCAGGGTGCCGTAGATGAACAAGCGACAGGGCTTAGCATCTGCAAGCATTGCGGTCAGCCTAGCGCCTTTTCTGGCTCGATGCGCTAGGCCTCACTCACCGTAGAGCTGAAACTCGGACAACTGCAACTCGGTTCCGCCATTGTTGCCAGTGATGTTCAGGCGGTAGTAGTTGTAGGCGGTATTGTTGTCCAACGTGTAGAACTTCGTCTGGTAACGGTTCGTGAAGGACTGAGTGCTCCTTGTGTCGAGCGTCGTCCACGCAGAACCATCAGTAGAGCCCTGGAACTGCCACGCAGAGGGGTCGCGCCCCGGAACGTCGTTGGCTGAGGTAACCGCGTAGGAAGTCGCGAAGTGCGTGGTGGTGCCAGTGAAATGGTACGCCAGCCAGCCCGTGGTACCGCTCCCGCCGCCGGAGTACCACTTGGTCGTGGGATCGTTGTCAAACGCCTGGGGACCCTGCTCACCTCCGACAGGGGCGGTGCTAGCCGTGCCGGTACCGCCGCTCGAAAGGTCCGACGGCAGGCCGGAACCATAGCCACCTAAAGAAACGCTGATGGGCTGATGGGCGTCTGTCGCCGTGCCGTCAGCGACTTCGCCGTAGCCGTTGTAGCCCCAGCACGAGGCAAGCCCGCTGCTGAGTGTCACACACGCATTCACCCCGCCCGCGGACAAGCCGTTAGCGGTTGAGACGCCGGAAACGCTCACTGGCACTAGGCTGTTGGTGCTGGTCGTGTCACCGAGCTCGCCCTCCGTGTTGCGCCCCCAACACTTGACCGCGTTGGTCGTGAGGCGCGCGCAGCTAAACACGTAGCCCGCGGCAACTTGCGCCGCGGTCGAGATACTGGACACGCTGACCGGCGTGTTCGCGTTAGCCGTCGAATTGTTGCCGAGCTGTCCGTAACTGTTGTCGCCCCAGCATTTGACCGCAGCGCTCACGACCGCGCAGGTGTGCTGCTCGCCGCCGGAAACACTGCTCACGCCGGAAGTAAGCCCAGTTACCGCCACGGGCGCGAAGCTCTTCGTGGGTGAGCCGCCGTTACCGAGCTGACCGATGCTGTTGTCACCCCAGCAGCTCACGCCGCCGCCGCTGGACAGCGCACAAGTGTGAAACCCGCCCGAAGAAATCGCCGAGACGCTCGATAGACCCGTCACGGCGGCCGGCGTGGTTGCGTTGGGCCAATACGGCGCGGTCGCATTGCCGATTTGTGCGCTGGCATTGTAACCCCAGCACACCACGGTACCACCGCTGCGTAACGCGCAGGTGTGCACCATGCCCGCGGAGATTGCAGTGGCATCACTGATCCCAGTCACGGTCACGGGCGTGGAGCTGTCTGTCAATGTACCGTTGCCCAGCTGCCCGAGACTATTGTCACCCCAGCAACGCACCGTATTATTTGCAAGCAGCGCGCAGGCGTGATTTTCGCCGGTGGTTACCGCGGTGACCGTACTGAGCCCGCTCACCGTTACCGGCGTAGCACTGTAGGTAGAGATGGTGCCGTTGCCCAGTTCACCATTGGCGTTGTAGCCCCAACAGCGCGCCGTGCTGTTGCTAGTGCGCGCGCAGCCAAAGTAGTTCGGGCCGGGGCTGATTTGCGTCGGCGTGATGCCCGCGTTCACGGTGATCGTCCCAGTGTGGCCCTGCGAATCGGTTACGGTGAGCGTGTCGGTGCCGGTCGTGGCACCCGCGGTGTAGCTCACCAGGCCCCAAGCCGTAACGCTACACGTGCCGCCGCTCGCGGAGTTGTTCGTGGTCACCGCGCAGCCCGCGGAGCCGCCGGTGAAGGTGACGCTGCCGCCCAATGCCTGCGTGACGATGGCGCTCGAGGTCGACACGTCGAAAACAGAGCGCTGGAACTTGATCGGGGTTTCTACACTTATCGTCAGCATGGCCGAATTCGACGCCGAATCACTAATGGTCAGGACATCGACGCCCGGCCACAGGTAAAACCCTTCCCAGCGCGCGCCATACCTGGTGTCGCAGGGGGTGGTGAAACCGTTCCCAGCTGTGTCGATGTAGCTCGTGGGGCTCTTCCACTGCCAGTACGGAGCCGAGCCGCTCAAAGACTTGAATCCGAAGCGGTTCCAGTTTCCGAAGCTGCCAGCGCCGCTACAGTTCTGTATCGCGTACAGACCAGCGGTGGCGACGGTCGCGTCGGCAACCAGGTCGTTCCCGGTGGAGACCGTGCCCGCGTGGCGAACGTAGTTGCCACTGCTATTCGCCTGGAACGTGTAGCCGGAACCCAGCAGCGCGATCTTGAACAGCTCAGCGCTACTGCCAACCGCGCCACCGGTCCGTACGTACGGGCCACCACTGCCGGCCACGAGCCGCAGGTAGTCCCCCGAGCCCGAATTTGCAATGTTGTAGCCCGAGGTGGCGCCCGCCGTGTAGGTGACAACGCCTCCGCTGACGCTGCACGTAGCCGCGCCGGAGCTGCTGGTAGCGACCGTGCAGGTGTATGGGGCCGTGCCGCCCGTGACGGTGATTGATTGCCCGATCGCGCTGGCAGCAAGCGCGTACGATGTAGTGGAGGAGACGACGAACGGCTGCGTGACGACCACATTGAACGTGCCGGTGTGCCCCTGCGAATCAGTGACGCGAATCGTGTCGGTGCCGCCGCTGGCGCCCGTGGTGTAGCTCACCCCGCCGCTACTGGTCACGGTGCACGTGCTACCACCCGAGTTGTTCGTGGTAACGCTGCAACTCGAGAACACACCGCTGCCGCCCCAGGTTTGCGCGCTGATCGCGGTTGACACCCCAGCCGCTGCCGAAGCCGGCATGAACGCCACTGGATTTTCCACGGTCACGGTGAGCGTGTTCGTGTGCGAGGCACTATCACCGATGGTGAGCGTATCCGTGCCTGGCTCCAGGAAGTAGGCGCGCGTACTAAGGCTCACGGTCGGATCACACGCAGCGCCGTTGCCGTTGTTGACGGTGTCCAGGTGCACTCCAGGCGAATTCCAATACGGCGAGGTTCCGCTGGCTGACGCGAAGCCGAAGCGGTTGTACCGGCCCGGGTCACCGGTGCCGTTGCAGTCCTGCATCGTGTACACGTCAGCGCTGCCGCCGTCCGCGACGACATCGTTGCCTGTGGAGATCGTGCCCGCGCTGCGTAAGTAGAGACCTGAACTCTTCGCTTGGAAGGTGAAGCCCGCACCAGACGCGGCCATCTTGAAAAACTCAGCGGTCGAGCCCAACGCACCACCGTTGATGATGTACGGGCCACCGGAGGCGGCCTGCAAGTACAGGTAATCGTTCGTGCGATTCAATCTAATGTAGTAGCCAGCACGCGAGCCCGGTGTGTAGGTCACCGTGCTACCGGACATGCTGCAGCTGGCGCCGCCCGAAGTGTTGCTCGCGACTGCACAATTGTATGGGCCCGTTCCACCCGAAACGGTGACCGCTGGCATCGCGCTGGACGCAAGGGCGTTCGTACTGGTCGTCGACATCGCCAAGGGTGTCGCGGTGACCGAAACGGTGAATGTCCCCGTGTGGCCCTGCGAGTCAGTGATGCGAATCGTGTCCGTACCGATCGTGCTGCCGGCCGTGTAACTGACCGCTCCATAGCCCGTGACGGAACAGGCACCGCCACCGGAATTGTTCGTGGTCACGGTGCAGGCCGAGGAACCACCAGTGAAAATGCCGCTTCCGCCCCAGGTTTGCACGGTGCTGATCGCCGTGGACTTAGCGGTTGCTGTAGAAGCGGGCAAAAACGCAATGGGCGGCTCGACGCTCACCGAAAGGGTACCGGTGTTCGAACCCGTGTCAGTGATGGTCAGGGTGTCGATGCCAGGACTGAGGAAGAAGGCTTCGTAACGCCCGCCTAACGTCGGATCGCAAGCCGTAGCGTTTCCGTTGAAGACGGCATCAATGTACGGAGGCGTCTGCGCTTTCCAATACGGCAGCGTCCCGGTGGCAGAAGAAAACCCGAAGCGATTGTACAGCCCCGAGTCGCCAGCGCCGTTACAGTTCTGCATCGCAAATACGTCAGCCGTGCCCACTGCCGTGTCCGCAACTAGGTTGTCGCCCGCGGAGACCGTACCAGCGTTGCGTACGTAGTTGCCGTTGCTCTTGGCCTGAAATTTGAAACCCGAACCGACCACGAAAAACTTGAACAGCTCCGCTGCGCCGATCGCAGCGCCAGTTTCCAAATACGGACCGCCCGTGCCCGCCACGAACTTCAGATAGTCGTTCGTCCGCTCGGATTTCATGTTGAACCCGGCAGTCGAACCGGCGGTGTAACTGATCACTCCGCCGGAAACGCTGCAGCTCGCCCCGCCCGAAACGTTGTTCGTGATCGCACAGCTATAGGAGCCGGTTCCGCCAGACACCGTGACCGATGACATCGCGCCCGAGGCGAGTGCGTAGGTCGATGTCGTCGTGAGTGTCAGTGTGAGCGCGGCGCTCTCCGAGCCAACGTCGTTCTCGGCCATGTCATCGGGCGCCGGGGCACCGCAACCCGCGGCCAGGAGCGACGTGGCCGCGAGGGCAACCACGCCGAGAAACGCGTAGCCTCGGCCACGCACTGCGGAGCGGTCAGAACTGCGTCCCGACCATGCCCAGGCCAGAACCACGAGTCGCGGTCCAGATACCATATTGATTTATAGAACGGCCAAAACCGCCATCCCTAAACGTGATTACGAAATAAATGGCAATGCGGAGGAATTGACCTGTACCAAATCGAGAAGTTGTAGTCAGTCGGCGCACCAAGGCTCACTCCGACTCAACCCCGAGTACTCGAGAACAGCAGGTTATTCGCACTGGCTTCGCGAGCCCTAGGCGACAACAGCAACTGACGTAGGCAACCGTGGGCGGGTGGAGAGGGGCGCTCGCGATCCGGCAGCGCACCTCGCAGCCCGCCCCGTGCCCGCTGCATCGCGGCTGCCGCGAGCCACTGAGTGCATACCGGAACGCGACGCCGAAGGCAGAGCCGCCCCGCGCACGCCGCGTGACCATCAAAAAAACAGAAATCGAGTTCGGGTTCCAACCCTGATTTCGCGCCTGGCGGGCTATTAGTGTTTCGCGGTCACGCCTTTGCAGCTCGCGCCGAGTGGGAATCCGCTCGCTGGAGACTTCTTGAGGCGCAACTCGGTGACTGGGCTGTACTTGCCAGTTTCAGGGATGGGATCGTCCGCGTGGTTGCGATTCCAGAGTTTTTGGAAGGCGAGCACGTCGGTGGCGGTGTGCGCGGGGCCTGCATCGGCGCCCTTGTAGTCAAAGTGCACGCGGTCTGATTTGCCGAGCCACTTGAACTCTTGCGCCTCGAGCGCGGGGCGCCACTTGGCCGCCTCGGCAATGTCCAGCGCCGAGCCAATTTCGTGATTGCTGTCGCCTGGTGGCGTGGCGAGCTGCACGCCGCAAATCTTGCTCGCGGCCCAATGCCAAACCAAATACTGCTGAGCCACCGTGCGCAGGGCGCTGTTGACCGTCATGGTGTCAGCCGCGTGCGCGCTCAATGCTTTCAGCAAGTGATCCCGCGCGGCAACCTCCAAGTACGGGTAAATGTGCCCGGACAGCACCAGGTTGGGGCGTTTGGGTAGCGCGACGAAATCATTCGGTTTGATGCAACGCGCTTGCTCGATGATTTGACGACTCAGGCCGTCCACCGTTTCCGTCGAACAACTGCCCGCCGCGGCCAATTGCACGGTCGCAAAATGCTTCGGGGGCGCAGGCTTAGCCGGCACAGTCGGCTCTTCGCTCGCGCCGTCTTCGTCGACGCCGTCGCCACCATTGAGCGCCGCCGCCGGTTCGCCTTTGGAGAGCGAGGGCGCGTCGCTGTCGGGCATTCCGCCGTCCATGCTCGGCGTCGCGCCGTCAACCGCGGCAGGCTCTGGAAAAGTGGGGCCCGCGCTGGCGCTCGGAACGGCCGCCGTCGGCGCGCCGGCCTTCACGATGAAGAAAAGGCTCAGGGCGATCACCGCGCACGGGACCACGAATGCCAAGCCAATGAGGAGCGCGCGCCGCGCCCGCGCGGGAGCGATGTCTTGCGGGGCAGGGTCGTCCGCCATGAGCGTCGCGTGCCGCGGTAGCGCGACCTCAAGGGAGAGGCAAGAAACACCGCACAGAAACCGGTTAAACCGTGCTATCGAGCCTCTCGTGTCGACACGGCAAGCCCGGCCCGCAGCGGATGCGAGCGCGTTCTACGACGACATGTGGGATCGCTACGGGCATTTGGATGCCGCGAGCCCCGCGGCCTTTCACCGCCGGCGCCTGGTGGTGGAGCTCTGTCAGCGTCACGCTTCGAGCGCCCGCCAAGTGCTGGACGCGGGTTGCGGGCGTGGGGACCTGGTGCAGGAGTTGCGGCAGGCCTTCCCGCAAGCGGTCATCTGCGCAACGGACGTGTCGTTGGCGTCTGTGCACGAAACGCGGCGTCTGAACCCGGACCTCGAGATCATCCAGATGGATCTGAGCGCGCCGGATTTCGCCGAAACGTACCGCGCGTACTTAGGCCGTTTCGAGCTCATCACGTGCTCCGAGGTCATCGAGCACATCGCGGACGACCGCCAGGCCGTCGAACGAGTCTCGAGCTTGCTCGCCCCACGCGGCACGCTCGTGCTCACGGTTCCGGGCGGCAAGATGTCACGCTTCGACGAGCTGATTGGTCACCAGCGCCACTACTCGGTGAAGAGCCTGCACGAGCTGGCGCGCGCAGTGAACTTAGAACCGGTGCAGGTGTTGGCCTGGGGTTTCCCGTTCCAAAACTTGTACCGCTCACTGGTACGCTTTGCCTCGCGCCTCAGCATGCCGAAGGCAGGCGCGAACCCCAACGCTGGCGGCGGGGTTAGCGGAGTCTTGGGCGCCGGTTATGCGCTGTTCGGGCGCGCGCTGAAGCCGTTGTTCTACTTGAATCGCAACTACTGGGGCGAGCAGCTGCTGCTGGTCGCCCGTAAACGCTCAGCCTGACCTTAAGCCTGCGGCTCAGCGAGACGCCGCGTGCTCGGTCAGGAAGGCGTGCATCCGCGCGATCGCCGCTTGCGCGTCTGCGCCGGTTTTCCAGTTTTGCACGAGCTCCGCGCGCGGCGCGAGACGCACGATTTCCTCCGAAATTGCCGCGGGGTGGTACACGTCGTTCCCGCACAAGACAAGCAACGGCGTTTGGCAGCGCCGAACCGCATCACGGCTCACGCTATACACAAAATCACCGTCGTACATGCGGGAGCGAAACGAAGGCAGAACTTCCGGCTTCACGTCTTCTCGAGTTTGTTGCAGCTCTTCCGCCCAGGTGTCGAACAGCTCGTAGAACACGCCCCGGTTCGCGCCATCGAACCCAATCGGTTGCTGCAAAACCGCTGCACTGACGCGCTCAGGTGCCTTCGCGATCAGCGACAGGGCAAACGCGGCGCCGATGCAGCCGCCCAAGACATGACAACGCTCGAGCTTCAATTCATCCAGCAGCGCGAGGTGGTCCTCGGCGTAGGATTGCCAGCCGTCACTCGCCGTGACCGGCGCGCGTGACGCGCCCGCGTTGCGCTGATCCATGGCGATCACCATGAATTCGCCAGCAAATTCATGCACTGCGTGATACGGCGGGCGCTCCCAGAGCGCGATGGTCGAGCGCATGCCGCCAGGCGCAAACAAGAGCAACGGGTGCCCGCTGCCATGTACCTCATAGTAAATTTGGGTCGCGCCCCGCGTGAAGGTCGGCATCGTCCCAGTTTGCCATGTCCGAGGCCGCTAACTCAACGACTCGCTAATGAGGCTACTCAGCTCGTCGGCGCTGAGGCCAGCCACCGCATCGCCGCCGTCCAAGAGTGAGCTCGCCACCTCCCGCTTGCGCTCATGTAGGCGAACGATCGCGTCCTCGATGCTGTTCTTAGTAATCAGTCGGTATACCGTCACGGGACGCTCTTGCCCGATGCGGTGCGCGCGGTCAGTTGCCTGCGCTTGCACGGCTGGATTCCACCAGGGGTCGGTGTGAATCACGTAGTCCGCCGCGGTCAGATTGAGCCCGAACCCTCCGGCCTTCAGGCTAATCAGGAACAACGGCGCACTCCCATTCTGAAACGCTGCCACGCGCGCCTGGCGCTGAGCCTGTGGCGTGCTGCCGTCCAGATATTCGTAACCGATCCCGCGTTCTTCCAAACGCTCCCGCACCAAGGCCAGGAAATCCACGAACTGGCTGAAAACAAGCGCGCGGTGTTGGTTTTGGCTCAGTTCCTCCACCAACTCGAGCAAGGCGTCGATCTTGGAGCACTCACGCGGCGCATCCGGAAACACGAGCACCGGGTGACAACAAAAACGCCGCAGGCGCATGATCTCAGCCAGCACCTCGAGCTTGCTGCTGCGTTTCCCGTGCACAGTATAGAGCTTCTGGTGGATCTGCTTGCGTAGCAGGCCGTAACGCAACGCTTCGTCCTCGGACCAGCGCACGTCGTGCTGCACCTCCGTGATCGGAGGCAGGTCGAGAGCGACCTCGCGCTTCAGACGCCGCAGCAAGAACGGCCTGATCAGCTTTTGCAAGAGCTCGGTCGACTCTCGACCGTGGTCGCGCTCGACGGGCATGAGGAACGTGCGTTTGAAGTGCGGCCACTCCCCGAGCAGCCCTGGGTTGAGGAAGCGAAAGATGCCCCACAAATCACCCAGATGGTTTTCGACGGGCGTACCCGTAGCGGCGATGCGCTGCTTCGCCGCTAGTGAATAGGCGGCTTTTGCACGCAAGGACTCGGCATTTTTAATGAACTGGGCTTCATCCAGCACCACCGTGCCCCAGAAAACGGCCGCCAACGCGGCTTGGTCCTGCTGCAGCAGTGTGTAGCTGCACACGATCACGCTCGCGCTACCGTCAGCGCCCTGCACCCCGGCCAGCAACCGCTCGCGGTCGTTGCCGACCCACTCGATGGCTGTCAACGCCGGCGCGAAGCGCACGATCTCGGCGACCCAGTTACCGCACACCGAGGTCGGTGCAACGACCAGTGCGGGGCCGTGGCCCTGCGCCGCACGCGAAAGCAACAACGCCAAGATCTGCACGGTTTTCCCGAGGCCCATGTCGTCTGCCAAGCAGGCGCCCAAACCCAGCTCGCTTAGGTAGGAGAGCCAGCGAAAGCCGTCTACCTGGTACGGTCGCAATGTCGCCCTGAGCGTGGGCGGCACAGGGAACTCCCGTGTCGATAGCTGAGCCACGCGCTCGAGCCAGGTGCGGCTCTCGCTGTCCAGCTCGAACCCGGTATCCGCAGCGCGGAGCTCTGTCAGCGAAAACAACGCGCTCTTGGGCAGCCGCAACTCCGCGCCGGCGCGGCCCTTACTGTTCACGGCCTTGAGCGCGGAGAGCACGCGCCGAATGCGTTCTTCGATCTCCACATAGTCGCCATTTTCTAGGCGAATGAAGCGACCATTGGCCAACAAGGGCGCACGCAGCAGCTCACTAAAGGACAGCTCCGTAAGCTCATTTACACGCACGCCGCCGGTCACCAAGTACCAGCCCTTGTCACTGCGCAGGCGGCCGTGCAGGGATTTGGAACTGGCACTGCCAGCAAGCCTCATGCTGCCGGATTCGGGCCATTCCAGCGCGCACTGCAGGCTCGCATCGCGCAATTCGCACAATAGTTGGAGCACGCCGACCTCGCCCAGCGTCCAGCTGTCGGGGGCGTCCAAGGGGGAGCGTTCCTCTGGGTCGTCTTCCTCGGCCAACGTAGCGCATGCGGAGCGCACTTGGTCGTGTAGCGACCGTTCACGCTTGAGATCTCGCACGCAGCGCAGGCGCTGACCGCGCGTATACACGCTGAGGCTGGCACGCCCCACGCCCGCCAGAAAGAATTGTCCCCGCTCCGCGAACGGGCGCACCCCAAGCTGCACGAGCCAAGCCCCGGCGTGCGGCGAGAAGCGCAAGCAAGGCGTGGCATCCGCGTCCACGGTGCGCTCGCTGCCCAGCTCCGGGCTGCGCACCTCCACGCTGTCCGATAACTTACCGAGCACTGCCAGCAGCTCTTTTTCGTGGCTCTTTGGAATGCGGGCACCGCCACGCACCGCCTCAATCACGCGTTGCATGGCCGGTGTCACGCGGTAAACCACGAGCCGATCTTCAGCTTCGGGCACGCAATTGACGCCGAGCCCCAAGCCCAACGGTTCGACGAACACTTGCACATAGCCACGCTCTTCGCGCGTCTCCACCCGAGGTGTGCCGGACAGCACCTGCACCGGCGCGCGCGCGCGCATGCCGTTCAGCACGCGCGGGTGCCCAAGCAACGCCTCCGGCGCGTCCGGCGTAAACTCACGAGCGCCCGCGTGGTGCTCACGCGTGAAGTCCAAGACGCGCTGGTCCTCCGGCGGCAACTCCGCGTAGTGCGTCCACAGCTCCGACAGCGGCATCCGTCGCCCGTCCGTCCAACCCTCGGAAGGCCGGCACTCTTGTAACGCGGGGCGGTTCAGCTCACCGCGCACCATGTCCACGTACCAGGCCACCCGGTAACTCTGCGCACTCTGCTCTGCCCTCGTTTCGCTGATCAACGCCAGAGCTTCGAGCGCTTTCTGCCACTCTGCTTTGGTCGAGATCAGCTCCCACAACACCAGCTCTTTTGCAGTGCGCGTGGGCGGCGTGAGCTCGGGGGCGATCCGCGGCAGCTCGGCGCGAAAGTGTTCTTCGTTCAACAATTCAGCTAGAAACAACGTCTGCCGTGTGAACCAAAAATAGCCGGCCGCATGCCAGCTGCGCGCACGCCGCAGGAGCTCCTGGCACCAGTTCGCGCGCGACCATTTGTCCGGCGAGTGCAGGTGCACGGTCAGCCCGAGAATTAACAACTCCCACCCAGGAATATCCGCCGAAAGCTGATGCACGTCCAGGCGCCGCTGCTCCTCCGGGGGTTCCGACATGTGCTTCAGCAGCGTGCGCAATGCACGCAGCGCGCCGCGACTGAGCTCGTTCGTGCCCGCGTTCAGCACACGCTTGGCCTGCGTGCGGCCGGTCTCGCTGTCGCGCGCGCACAAGAGCAGCGAATAGAGAGGGCCTAACGCGCCGCAATCGGCCAGCACCTCGCGTTGTTTGGTCGCCGCGAGCACCTGATCGAGGCGTGCTTGGGCGTCGGCCAGGTTGCCCTCGAGGAAACGAACGGCGACCGAGAAGGCCAACGAGCTGCCGCCGCGGAGCTCGGCCACCAGCGCTGGCACGCGCTCCAGCTCGTTACGCAGCACGGCATGCTGATAGAGCACACCGCTCAGCGCATACCGCTCTTCGGTACTAGCCGGGGCCCGATTCGCGCTCAGCCAAGCGTACAGTTCCTCACATTCACTAGGCGCGATCAGGCTCTCTTCCAGCACCAAGACCGCAACGCGCAACACATCCTCCGCCCACACGCGCGCCAGCCACGTGGCATCGAATGGCTCACACACGGAGCGGCGCAACCATTCCGCACGCGTCGTCGGCCCAGCTTCGGGTGGTTGCTTGCGGTTGCCCCAACGGCGTTGAAAATCTGCGAGGGAACCGCTCTGCAAGGCGAGCGTGAGGTCGCTCACCGAGCGTAGGGTCAAGAGCTCGCGCAGCACCCGAGCGATGCGCTCGAGCTCACCCCGCTTCGCCAGCTGGCGCAGCACCAGCTGCTCGTAGTCCGGATGCACAGAAAAATGCGGCTTCAAGGAGGCGCCCCGCGCCCGGCGCGCCGGCACCACCCAGCCCGCCAGCTGCGCTTTCTTCAACCAGGCGGCTCCTGGGACGGCGGGCGCCGGACTCAGTGATTCGAGCACACTGAGCGGCAGTGATTGTTCGCAAGCGAGCGCGCCGAGCAACGCCCAATCCTGCACGCCGAGCTCCGCGCTCCAGGCTTCGAACCGCGCTACCTGCTCGCTCAGTGACACCACCCGCTCGGTACCGCTCAGCGGCGGCTGCTACAACTGGGTTTGACGTGAAACGCGAACCCACCCAAGAAACAGCCGAAGAAAGGCCGCCGCCGCAGCGAATTGGGGGCTAGCCCCGCGTAATCCAGCAGCGTCGTGACGCTGAACACAACAGTGCGAGCCTGCGCACGCCTCGCGCTATTTGCCGCATTTCCCCGAATCAACACAAATGTGCGCCTTCACGATGCCAGCGGATAGCGGCGCAAGGTCGCAGCACTCTTTGCCCGGAAAGCAGTCGTTCTCCGTCAAGGAGCAGCCTTGCACGAAGCACTGGTGCTGCTTGAAGGTTTCGCAGTACGTCGCGTCCGTGTTCGCACACGCCTTGTCCGAGTCGCAGGCCATGCCCGCCCCGCTCGGTGGGCGCTCGCAATAGCCAGGCGGCGCGCTCGCATCACAGGCATATCCCCCAGTACACGTCTCGCCATTCGAGACGGCACAGCCAGTGTTCGTACAGTATCCGGAGTCAGCGTTCAGCAAATGACACGTGCTGTAAGTGCTGTCCTTGCAGTCGGAGTCGACCTGACACTCAACACCCAGCGCCTTGGGCTTCTCGTTGCAGGTCATGCCATCGCCGGTGAAGCCGTCGTCGCACGTGCAGACGTCATCCTTCGCGGTCGCGTTCGCCCCGCATGCAATGCAAGCGTGCTCACCTGCGATCATGTTCTCTGCCTCATCGCACATGCACAGGCCCGCAGCTGCGTTGTAAACCTGGCCCGGGTCGCAGCGATCGCTGGCCTTGAACAAGCAACTGGATGCGCCAGCAAAACTGGCCAGGGCGAGCAGTGCCGCCTTCGCTGAGAGCCGAGGCCGGAAGAACATGTGAGAGATAGACGACTCGGGAGCCATAGTTCTTAACCTACCGCGCTCCAGATTTCGCGTAAGACGGGAATTTGGGCCTGGCGATGCGGCAAAGCGGGGGGTTTGCCACGCCGCTGCGGCCGCGGTACTGGTCGGCTCGAACGCGATGACCCGATCGCCCGCCGCCTATCGCTCGCTGCCCGCATTCGTCGCGTGGCTAGTCGCGTTGTTGCAGGTGATCGGTGCCCTGCATTTTGCGCTGATCCCGCATACGTTCTCAGCCGCCTTGGGCGGCGTCGCTCACCTGCACGCCGAACGGCGCAGCAGCGAATGGAGCCACCGGCGCGCCCACGAGCGCACTGCCGCGCTGGTCAATGACGCGGCATCCTGCAGTGCGGATTCGTGCCCCGTGGCGGATGCACCCGCGGGCTCGATTTTACCGCGAGCAGCCGCTGCCACAGGCTGCGTTTCGTTCGGCGGCGTGCGGCTGCTCAGCCCGAGCGCCGCGGAAAGCGCCGTCAATCGTCGCATCTTTCTGAGCGCGCCCAAGACGTCGCCGCCGAGCTGAGCGTACGCAGCTCACGTCTTCGCGAATCGATCCGTGGTCGACGCGCTCCGCTCACCATTGAAGCGCGCGCGCGGATCACCAGTGCAGTTCAGCGCCGCCAGCGCGCGGCCCATTTCCCACAGGTTCGGAATTTATGTCCTATAGCATTCGCGCTCGCGGCGCCCTTGGCGTCGCAGCTTGTTTGTGCGCGTTGTTGAGCGCACGCCGCGCTCGGGCCGCGGATACCGTTGTTCCGCCCCACGTTTCTAGCCAAACCGCGCCAGAATGGCCGAGCAACGCCCGCAGCGACCACGACGTGGACGTGGTCGTCGTGGTCACGGTTGCCGCGGACGGCGCGGTGCTCGACGCGCACGTGGACGACAGCGCGGGCGCTGAGTACGACGCAACCGCAATCGACGCGGTCAAGCACTGGCAATTCGAACCTGCAACGCGCAACGGCAGGCCCATTCCAGCGCGTGTGCGAGCCCTGGTTCACTTCGAGCTGGCCGCGCACGCGACGCCGCCCTTACCGAACCCAGCCCCAAAAACGGCAGACGTCGCAGTCGCGCCCGCGCCCGCCGCGCCGGTGCCGTCGGCGCCAACCAGCCCCAACGCCAACCCGGTGCTGCCCGACACCGCTGCCACGGAAGCGGCAGAAGATCAGCACGGGCCAACCGAGATCACCGTTGCCGGCCGCGCGCGCCCGCCCGCCGTCGGCGCCTCCGATTTCTCGGTTACCATCGGTGAGCTCTCGCACGTGCCGCGCAAGAACGCCTCCGACTTACTCAAGCTTGCCCCCGGAATCATGCTCAGTAACGAGGGCGGCGAAGGCCACGCAGAGCAAGTCTTCCTGCGCGGCTTCGACGCCAAAGACGGGCAAGACATCGAGTTTTCGCTGGGCGGCGTGCCCATCAATGAGAGCGGCAACCTGCACGGCAACGGTTACTCCGACACCCACTTCATCATACCGGAGTTGGTGTCTTCCCTGCGTATCGTAGAAGGTCCGTACGATCCCCGTCAGGGCAACTACGCGGTCGCCGGTAGCGCCAACTACGAGCTCGGTCTCGCGCAGCGCGGCTTCAGCGCCAAGTATACGGGCGGCAGCTTCGGAACCGAGCGCATGCTCCTGCTCTGGGGGCCCGCCGGGGAGAGCAAAGGCACCCTGGCTGGCGCCGAGATTTATAAGACCGATGGCTACGGCCAAAACCGCGATGCCCAGCGCGCCAGCGCCATGGGCCAATACGAAGGGCGCTTGGGCAAAGAGGGCTCGTACCGCATTTTGGCCAGCGCCTACGCAAGCCACTTTCACAGCGCCGGCGCGATCCGCCAAGACGACTACCAAAGCGGACGCATCGGCTTCTACGACAGCTACGCGGCATCCTCGTTTGCACACGAAGCCATGCCCGAAGGCGGCGATTCGTCGCGCTATTCCCTCGCCGCGGACTTAGAATCGCGCGCCGCGGACGCCACGCTCACGCAGCAATTCTTCCTGACTTACCGCAAGCTGCGTTTACTCGAGAACTTCACGGGCTTCTTGCTGGATGTCCAGGAGCCGCTGCAAAGCTTGCACGCGCAACGCGGCGACATGATCGATCTTTCGGTGTCGGAAGCCACTCTTGGCGCGCGCGGCTCCGCCCGCTGGCATGCGCAGGCTTTCGGGGAGCCGCAGCACCTTGAGCTCGGCTACTTCGCGCGCGGCGATGTGGTGAGCGGGGTTCAACAGCGCGATGCGGCCGCCACCGGGCACCCGTACTTGACCGAAGCGAACCTCGACTCCACCTTGGGCGACATCGGGCTGTACGCAGACGCCGATCTGAAACCCGTGCATTGGCTAAGCTTGCGCGGCGGTGTGCGCAGTGATTTGTTCAGCTACGATGTGACCGACAACTGCGCTGTGCACGACGTCGCTCATCCTTCGAGCACCAATCCCGCGCTCGACCAGAGCTGCCTGAACCAGGACGATCAAGGGCGCGCGCGCGAGCCAGACCAGCGCGCCTCGACCTCCAGCATTGCCGTGTTACCGCGTGTGGCCATCGTTCTTGGCTCCTTCTCCGGGTTCACGTTCTCGGCGAGCTACGGGCAAGGCGTCCGCTCAATCGATCCGAGCGACGTCACCCAGGACGTAAAAACACCGTTCGCGAACATCAAATCCTACGAAGGCGGGGTCAGCTTCGTCAAACAAAACGACCAGCTGCTGCTCTCGGCGCGCTCCGTTTTCTTCGTGACGCATGTCGACAAAGATCTGATCTTCAGTGAAACCGAAGGGCGCAACGTGCTCGGCGCGGGCACGACGCGCACTGGCTGGGCAGGCAGCGCGCGCATCACGGGCGCCTTCCTCGATGAATCCGCCAATCTCACGCTGGTGAGATCCGCATATGATGACACGCACCTCTTGGTCGCGTACGTCCCGGGCCTGATATTCCGCTCGGATACGGCCTTGTTCAAGGATCTGCCGTTGCCCATTCTCGGTAGCAAACCGCGCGCTTCGCTGGCTGTTGGCGCAACGTACGTTGGCCCGCGCGAGCTGCCATTCGGTGAGCGCAGCGACGCGGTGTTCACGCTGGATTCGTCTGCGACCGTGAGCGTGTCGCACTACGAATTTGGGCTAACTGTCTCCAACTTGTTCGGCAGCCAGTATCGCCTCGGTGAGTACAACTTCGCGTCGGACTTCAGGAGCAACAACCATGTCTCCTCACCGGCGCGTGCACAACCGACGCTGGTCGCCGAGCGAACGTTTACCGCGGGCGCGCCGCGCGCCATCTTCGGCAGTTTCGCGATCAACTTCGGAGGCACCTGATCTTCCGCAACCTCAAGCAAGCCGGCCCGCTGTACGCTTTTTCGTGGGTGCCACAGCTGAATTGAGCCCAGGCACGTAAGTCATGTTATTATCCGAGCCATGGGCGCGGGTCGGGAGCAACAAGGCGCAACGGTCTACTACAAGTTCCAGGACTCGAGCGGTCGCTTGCACATTGTGGATTCACTGGAGTCCGTACCGCAAGCGATGCGCCCGCAAGCTCAACGCCTGGCCTATGGCGAGCCACCCAGCACCGTTGCCTCCTCAACGTCAGAAGGCTTGCGCGGTTGGCCAATGTTCGCGCTCGGCTTTGGCGCCGCGCTGTTGGTCGTTCTGATATTCAAACGCTTGCCTGGCACGATGCGCATCGTGCTGCGCCTCGCCATCGTGGCTGGCATCGTGTGCCTACTCGGCGGCGGCTACTTGAGCTGGGCGCGCCGCGCTACGGGCCTGGGCAGCGGCGTCCTGGCCAGCCCACAACAAATCATCGACGACGCCAAGAATGCCGTCGCGAAAATGAACGCCCGTCAGCAAGCGGATCAGGCCGAGCTCAAGGAGATTGAGCAGGCGAAGTGAGGGGGAGGCGCGCGGCCGCTTCACGCTTGGCCTTTGCGGCCTGTTGCAAGCCTTCGCAACGCTCGATGAACGCGTGCGTGCTCTTGGGCATCGGCACCCGGGCCCGCGCCATGGATGACACGAGCACCGCCCCCGCCGACAGAATCTCGCTGAATTGGCCGCAGAGCACGGCATCCTGAGCAGAGGCCGCTGGCAGCGCGGGCCCGAACCCGGTGAGCGTTTCGCTGGCGACGACGAACGA
Organism: Pseudomonadota bacterium; assembly: GCA_040005755.1. Taxonomy (GTDB): domain Bacteria; phylum Myxococcota_A; class Polyangia; order Polyangiales; family Polyangiaceae; genus PMG-095. Next base: position 1,743 of record JBDTYJ010000026.1, on the reverse strand, counting down.
AGACCACACCTCGAACACTTCTGGATCGGTGCGCAGCGTTTCGGTCTTGTGTTTGGCGATCGCGACGAACTCGTGCACTACTGGCACCAACGGCAAGAACGGTGGCAAGAGCGCAATCGTGCTCAACAACGCCGCGCCGATCGCGTCAAGCGCGCGCATCGCCAGCGCAATCTTCACGTAGCGGCTGCGATAGAACTCCTCGATCGGAAAGGCAAACGCCTTGAAGGGCTCACCCCACAGCTCGTCAATGCCCTCTTCCCCGCTGCGATGTAGCACCATTTTCCCGAGAGCGAGTGATTCCTGCAAGTGTTCGCCGCACTGGCGCATCAGCGCGTTGTCGGGGTGGATCTCTACGCCACAGGCCTGCAATTCAACCAGCTTCGTGAAAATGTCCGTGGCGCGGTTGAATAGTGCGCCGGCCAGCATGCCGCCTTTGACGCGCTTTTTCGCCTGATTGGTCTCGTCCAAGAATGCACGCCGCGCTTCCGCCAAGCGCGTACCCGGCACGTTCAGCCCGTACTCAACGTGGTTGAACAAGCGGCGCGTCAGCGCATCGATCAAGCGCTTCTTGGCGAGCAGCGTGTCTGCCGGCACTTGGTACGCCTTGATCCAATAGCCGTCGTAATGAACGCGAAGCTGCCCATCGAACACACGCTCTTCGCCTTGCGCAATTTCGGCGTCAGTCATCTCGTCGTCACTTACGGCAGGGCTTGCCCGCCCGCCACATCATGTTCACAAACTTTGCCCGCCTGGATACCTCGGAGTGCGACAATCGTATCCGCTCGGCGCACGGCGCAGTTGGGTTTGTGTACTCCGAAGCGCGTTCGGTACGGGCGCGAAACTTGGCCGAAGCAATCACTGCGCGGGGTGACGCGGGCATAACCGCACACGACGTCCATTCACTCGCTCGTTCGTGGAACGCTTTGCCGCGCGGGGCCGGATCGCTCGCCGCGCCGCGCTCGCTATCCATCCGCTGCGGCAGAGGGCGCTCAATCACTAAATCCGTGTGAACGGAATACTACCGTACTGACATCGAGAAACTGAGGCGCACCTGCAAATGCCTCAAATAAAGACTGTTTTTGTGAAGCACTCACGCCGGTACGCTTTGCGTCGGGCATGCGAAGGGCTTATGCAAAAAAACGCCATGACTGGGAATCGCGACTCGAGTCCGCCCGCGAAACCGCGCGAAGACGACGACAAACCGCGGAGCCTGCGGCCCGGGCCACCACCGCCTCCGTTGCGCGCCAAGACGCGCCCGCCGCCGCCACCGCCGCCGCCGCTGCGTTCGGCGCCGCCACGGCCTCCACTGCGCTCGCTCGCAGCGCCGCCACCGCCATTGCCGGACGGCCCGCTCAGCGCGCGCGCCCCTCGGCACGAGCCTCCGCCGCCACCGAGGCGTCCGCGCCCGCCGCTGCCCGGCGCGGCAGCGGTTGCCGCCGCGAGCAATGTCGACAGTCTGCCCCCGCCGCCGGTTCCAAGCCGCAGGCCGCCCAGCTTACCGACCGGCGCGTTCTCCTCGCCTTTGCCGGTCGCCCTGGCGCCAGAGGTCGGCGTCGCGGCGTTGAGCTTCCCTAGCTTCGAAGCGCCCAAAGCGCAGATCGTCGAACAAACACCAGTGGTGGAGCCCGTACCGGCCGCCGCTGCAGCGCCAATCGTCGAGCCGGCGCCGGTCGTCGAGCCGCCGCCAATCGTCGAGCCGCCGCCAATCGTCGAGCCGCCGCCAATCGTCGAGCCGCCGCCAAT
>JBDTYJ010000025.1:0-27356 GCA_040005755.1 Pseudomonadota bacterium | reverse complement strand
CTTAGCGGACTTGGTACGGGTCTTCTTTGCAGCCATTTTCGATTGCCTCCCAGCATTCGGAACAAGGGCCGGAATTGGCCCCCACTCCGAGGGTATGTTGCAAGACGTATATTGCCACCTATTGCGATGTGTCAACGAAAAAAATTCACTTGCGATCCTCGGGTCGGCACAGAACACGGCCTTACAGGGTCGCAGGCGTTGCAGACAGCGCACTTGTTTAGTGCTTTCTCAGATGCCTGAAAAGCTCCACGTATCGGTCGGCTGGCCCGCAAAAAACCTTTTGAACACGCGCACTTGACGCGGTTACAAGAGTCGCTTAGGCCGTGTGCGGCGGCACTCCAATCGCTCCGCAACCCCGACGGGATCCAATGAAGTTTTCGATGCTCCGCAGACCCACATCTCTGTTGTTATTTTTGTCTCTGGGCCTCACCGCTTGCGGGTACTCGCAGGAAGAATGGGACCAGAAGCTTCGCGAGAACCAGAGCCTCACCGACCGACTCAAAGCGCAAACGGACGCGCACAAGAAGTCGCAGTCCGATTACGAAGAGGCCGTTCAGGAAATCGACACGCTCAAGAAGCAGCTCGCCGATCGGGGTGCGAACCTCGACAACCTGAATCAAAGCCTGGCCGAGCAGCGCAAGGCACTGGAAGAATACGCGCGCCGGACCGAGCAACTCGATCAGATCCGAAAGCGCTTCGAGCTCTTGCAGACGAAACTGCAAAAGCTCACGCAACTCGGGCTGAAGGTCGAGGTGCGTAACAACCGCATGCTAATCCAGCTCCCGGGCGACGTTTTGTTCGACTCTGGCCAGGTAACGCTCAAGACCGAAGGTGAAAAAATCCTGATGCAGGTCGCAGACGTCGTCGGAAAGGATTCAGATCTTTCCAAGCGGCGCTTCCAGGTCGCGGGGCACACGGACGCCAAGCCACTCGCTGGCGGCCCGTTCAAGGACAACTGGGGCCTATCGGCCATGCGCGCTCGCAGCGTGCTCTTGCTCCTGACCTCGCCGCCGGACAAGACGGGCATTGGCGGCGGCCTGAACCCGGCAAACTGGAGCGCAGCGGGTTACGCGGATACCGATCCCGTCGCGAGCAACGACACCGAAGAAGGGCGCAAGAAGAACCGGCGCGTCGAGCTCGTCGTTCAACCGGACGTCGAGGAAATGCTGAACTTGAAGAGCCTCGCTAAATAGCGCGATTTGGGGCGTTTTTGCCGCCTCTTCCCAAATGCGCATCGCCACGATCGACATCGGCACGAACTCCGTTCTGTTGCTCATCGCCGAGGTGGACGCTGGCAGTGGCACGCTGACAGCGGTGCTAGAGCGCGCGACCATCACGCGTCTGGGGCAGGGCGTCGATCACAACCGACGCCTGCTGCCCGAAGCGGCCGAGCGCACACTGGCGTGCCTGACCGAATACGCCGACACGCTACGCGAGCAAGGCGTCACGCGACTAGATGCTGTCGGCACGAGCGCCATGCGCGACGCCGTGGGCGGACAGGACTTCGTAGCGCGTGCCGCGCGCATTCTGGGTGTGGCTCCGCGCGTGATCGACGGCCACGAAGAGGCGCGGCTCACCTTCGCCGGCGCACTTTCCGGGCTGTCCATCGCGGGTCCCGTGGTGGTGTTCGACATCGGAGGCGGCAGCACTGAAATCGTGGTCGGGGAAGTGGGGCCGGCAGGCAGAGCGATTTCCGCCGCGGTCAGCTTGGACATTGGCAGCGTGCGATTGTTCGAGCGTCATGTGCGGAGTGATCCGCCCGCTGCTGCCGAACTCAGCGAAGTGGACGCGGATATCGCGCAAGCGCTGCGGGGCGCGCCGGAACTCGCGGCGGGAGCGACTCTGATCGGCGTCGCAGGGACCGTGACCCAACTCGCGGCGCTCGAGCTTGGCCTCTTGCGCTACGACGCGGCGCGCGTGCACGGCAGTGAGCTCGCGCGCGGCAGCGTCGATCGATGGGCCGCGAAATTGGCGACGTCCACGCTTGCCGAGCGCCGCCTGTACCCGGGAATGGAGCCCTCCCGAGCCGACGTGCTGGTCGTGGGCAGCGCGATCGCTCGAGCGGTGCTACACTGGTCAGGCGCGAGGAAGCTCGTCGTCTCTGACCGCGGCGTACGCTGGGGTCTGTGCCAAGAGTTGGCCGCGCATAGTCGCGCCCCGTGAGAACGGGCAGCGCGCAATCCGCCACGGTGGAAAGAACCTGCGCACCTGTATAGCTCATCTCGCCGTTTTGCCCGTTTCCAGGAATTCTGAGGAAGTACGCAGGATTTCTTGACAGTTTGGGTTCTAAGAATTAGAGTGCCGCGCCTGGCGATTCCTAACCTCTGGTTGGGGAACATCGGTAGTCCGGTGCCGGAAACTCTCACGTTACCGTGCCCCGCGTATACCTCGCTGGAATGAAGCTCATGCCCAATCCGTTCAGTCCGCGTCAAACCCCATCCCGCGCGACAACGGAGCGGAGCGTAGCTGCTTAAAAGATACGAGCTTTCTGATCATTCGGTTTGCGCGGTGGCGTGCTCGATACGAGCGCTCCGCCCTAGTTAGCGTCAAAGGAGACGTTCATGCAGTCCAGCCCGGAAGTTGAGTTCAAGGTCGGCGACAAAGCAGTGTACCCCGCCCAGGGTGTCGCAGAAGTGATCAGCATCGATGAGAAAGACATCGCTGGCACGCGGCAACGCTTCTATGTCCTCCGCATCTTGGACACCGATCGCAAGATCATGGTGCCCGTGTCGAACGCGAATGCGGTTGGCCTGCGTCAGGTCATCAGCGAGCAGGAAATTCGCGAAATTTTCGACATTCTGAAGGAGCGCACGATCGGTTTCGACACCCAGACGTGGAACCGTCGCTATCGTGGCTTCATGGACAAGATCAAGACCGGCTCCATCTACGACGTGGCCGAAGTCTTGCGTGACTTGTATCGCCTCAAAGCCAACAAGCAGCTCTCGTTCGGCGAGCGTCGCATGCTGGATACCGCTCGTACTTTGATCGTGAAAGAGATCGCGATTGCCCGCGCACAGACCGAAGAGAACGTCCGCAACGAGATCGAATCGATCTTCTTCGCGAACTGATCATTTTCTGTAGCTGACCGAACGCGCGTCTCGCAAGGGATGCGCGTTTCGTTTTTTTGTGACGTGACGCTTGGCTCGTCAGATGCCGCCGTCGACACGGCGTTGAATCGGGGGCAGTAGCGGTAACTCGAGCACGACGCGCCAGTGACCGTCTTCACGCACGCATTTCACGGTGCGCGGCGGCGCGCCGTTGGATTCCCCGAGCACGGTGACCTCGGCCCAGTCTCCGTCGGCGCGCGACGTCAGCTTCTTCGGCGTGTAGGCGAGCGAGAAATGGGACGGCGCGATCATCTCCTCCGGGGCGATCTCACGGCCGGCGACCGCACTCGCGCGTTTGGCGCGCTCCGCCAAGTTGCGCCGCGCATCAGACCACAACAGCTCATAGGCCAAGCGCGCCGCGTGCGCATCACCGTGCACCCGCTGCATCCGATCAATGAACGCCTGCACGACGCGCTCGGGTGTGGAATCGTTTGCCTCGGCTTCGCAGCTTGCCTGCGCAAGGCTCAGCGCCAAACAGCCTGCGCTGAACCAACGTTTTCGCGAGCTGTGGCCGGCACTCATGAACTTAGCCGAGCGAAGCCGTAGACAGGCCCATGGCGCCCCGCACTTCACGCATGGTTTGACGCGCGATCTCACGCGCGCGGTCGGCGCCGCTCTGAAGCACCTTCAACACCCGCTTCGGATCCTGACGAAGCTCGGCGGACTTTTCTCGAAAGGGAGTGAGCTCAGCTACGATCGAATCGCGCAGGCGCATCTTACACGTGCCGCAGCCTAGCTCACCGCTGCGGCATGAGGCGTCGATCTGCCCGACGGCCTCGGCGTCGGTAAACGCCTTGTGCATCGTGAAAATGTTGCAGATTTCCGGGCGACCCGGATCGCCCATTTTGAGCTTCAGTGGGTCGGTGAAGGCACCCTTGAGCTTTTTCTCGATCAGCTTCGGCTCGTCCGAGAGCTCGATCGCGTTGCCACGAGACTTGCTCATCTTCGATTTGCCATCGACGCCCAGGATGCGCGGGGTGGTCGACAACAGCGGCTTCGGCTCGGGGAACACGTCACCGTAGCGGGCGTTGAATTTGCGGCAGATTTCGCGTGCCAGCTCCAGATGCTGCACTTGATCGTCGCCGACCGGGATGACGGTGGCCTTATACAAGAGCACGTCCGCCGCCATCAGAATCGGGTAGGTGAACAAGCCGGCGTTCACGTTCTGCTTGTGCTGGTCGCTCTTTTCCTTGAACTGCGTCATGCGACTCAGATCCCCCATGGGAGTGATGGATCCGAGATACCAGGCCAGCTCCATGTGCTCGGGCACGTCGCTTTGCACGAACAGGGTGCAACGCTCCGGGTCCAAGCCGGCAGCGATGTACGAGATGGCCGTGTCGATGATGCGCTGAGGCATCTCTTTCACGTCGTACTCGATGGTGACGGCGTGCGCATCGACCACGCAAAACAAGGCGTCGTACGTGCCTTGATTCAGCAAGCGCACCCAGCCCTGGAGGGCACCGGAGTAATTGCCAACGTGCAGGCCGCCGGTCGGCTGCATCCCAGAGAAGATTCGCGAGCGTTCGCTCATGACGAAGCTTCACGTACCCGGCGAGCCGGGCGACCGCAAGGGCGGCGGAGAATTTGGCCCCGCTAGGTGCGCCCCAGATACGATCCGAAAACGATGCGAGGCGAGACCTGCCAGGTACGACTTTCTTGGCCCGGGAAGCGTGAGCCGACCCCCACAGGCGGAGCTCGGCTACATGTCGAAAAGGCGGGCACTCAAGGCTTCGAGCTGGTGTCTGGCGACAATTTACGGGCTTTGCATGCTCTCGCCCAGCGACCGCAGCGTTTTGCCCTGGCTTACTTGGACCCGCCTTTCCTGACCGGGCGCGAGCACGCGCAAGTTAATCGCGAACGCAACGCCAACGGGGACATCGTGCGCACGCTGACGCCGGCCTTTGACGACCGCTGGGACAGCCTGGAGTCCTACCTCACCGCACTGGGCGACCGCGTCGCGGCAGCGCGTGAGCTGCTGACGGAAGACGGTTGTTTAATCCTGCACGTAGATCCGAAAACGAGCCACTACGCCAAGGTGATGTGCGACGAAATTTTCGGCCCGCGCGCCTTCGCGAGTGAAATCGTATGGCGCTACCGCCGCTGGCCCGCCAAAACCAAGAACTTCCAGCGCGTGCACGACGTGCTGCTTCGTTACGTCAAAAACCCCGACACAGAGCCGCGTTTCCGGCAGCTCTACGAGCCGCTCGCCGCCTCGACGCTGGCGACCTGGGGGGACAAGAAGCAACGCGCCGTCGTGGATTCGGGCGGGCGCCGTCGCTGCTCGAGTAAGACGACAGAAACGACTGCCGGCGCACCGATGGGTGACGTCTGGGAAATCAGCATCGTGGCGCCCGTCGCCAAAGAGCGCACGGGGTACCCCACTCAAAAACCCGAAGCGCTACTCCAGCGGCTGATCGAGGCCTGCACTGAGCCCGGCGACGCTGTGCTCGACCCTTACCTCGGGAGCGGCACGACGCTGTCCGTAGCGGCACGCCTGGGGCGCCTCGCGACCGGCATCGACGCCAATCCTCGAGCCCTGCACGTGGCTCGCCAACGGCTGCAACAGGCTCAGATTGAGCCCGGCGAGGCGACGCTATTGGCGCCCACGGCCAAGCGTCGCGCGAGCCCACGGGCGCCCGGCAAGCTCCGCGTTGCCTAACTGCGGACGGCGCCAAAAAACCGACTAAGCTGCGCGTCATGCGCGATGCCCTAGCGCGGCTGCCTGCCTTCCTGCTCTTGCTGAGCGCGTCCGCCGTATTCGGTGCGGACGCGCAGCCAATCGCGCGGGTGGGCAGTGAAGTGCTGAGCGCCGAAGCGTTGAGCCGGCGCCTGCGCACGATCCCCGATTTTCAACGGGCTGCAATCGCGGACAGCCCGGACAAGCTCAAGCGCGCCGTGCTCGAAACAATGCTGATCCCCGACCTGCTCTACACGCAGGAGGCTGAGCGCCTAAGACTCGGCGAGCGGGCGTCGATCCAAAGTCGGCGGCGCGAGATCTTACGTTCCGCGATGGAGCGCGAACTGCGCCGCGACAGCGCCGCGAAAACCCCGCTGACGGACGCTGACATCCGAGCTTATTTCGACGCGAATCGCGGGCGTTTCGAGACTCCGCGGCGCCTGCACCTGTGGCGAATTTTGAGCGACGACGAGGCGCTCGCCAAGAAAATCATCGCTGATTCCAGAGGGACAGACGGCATTCAACGCTGGAGCAGCTACGCGCGCGAAAGCTCGCTCGACAAGGCGACGCACCTGAGGAACGGCGACCTCGGCTTCGTGCATCCCAACGGGGATACCGACACGCCCACGCTCCGGGTCGACCCGGCACTGTTCGCCGCTGCGGACTCGCTCAGCGATGGCGAGATCGCCCCGCAGCCGGTGAAGGAAGGCGCGCACTGGGCAGTGCTCTGGCGGCGCGGCAGCATGAAAGCCGTGACTCGTACGCTGGAGCAGGAACAAGGCTCTATCCGCCAGGTGCTCGAACGACAGCGCACCGAGCAAGCACGAGAGGCTTTGCTTGCCGATTTGCGCCAGAAATACCTCAGTTCGCTCAACGAGGGCGCGCTCGACCAGGTGCGCTTCGATAGCGAATCCTCACCGCTTCGCGCCGCACCGGCCACCTCCGCGCACCCCGCTGCCGCCGGTTCCAGCATCCCCGAGCCGAGCGAGCGCGGCGAGCGCTGACCGCCGGCTGAGGCGGGCGCTCGGAACTACTGCTTCGGCTCCGGGAGAGCGTAGCCGAACTGCTTGAGCACGCCGCGGAACGTCCGATCCTCGTCGCGCGCGCGCTGCTGATAGACAAGAAATTTCTCGCCCTGCCCATGCGTTGCGGCATCAGCCGCGCGCTCGTAGTCTTCCAACACGAGCAGCAAGTGCGGGTGCGCCTGCACAACCTCCTTCGGAACCAGGATGTTCTTAGCGGCCTCCAGACGCGCATCGGCAAGTCGATGGATCAACTCAGCGAGCTCTTTGTCGTTGATGCGCTGGCGGAGGTAATCACCCTCGTTGCTGGCCTGCCAGAGCAGCAGCGCCGCGCTGTTCAGGTACGTTCCGGCCCACGCTCGTGCAGGCGCCAACAGGGCAGCGGCCAATAGGGAAAACAGGGTGCGGCGCCGCAGCGGTTTCATCACGGCTGAGACGCCTCCGCGGGCTGCGCCAGCAGGTCGGGGCGCTGCAAGGCCTCGCTAGCGGCGGCGCGCTCCGCAGCTCGCTTGGAACGGCCCGAGCCTTCCGCGAGCCGGCGTTCTCCCTGGCACACGCTCACCTTGAACCAGCGCTGATGCGCGGGGCCGCCGGTCTCAATCAGCTCGTAGGTGGGAGCTTCGCCGCCGATTGCTTGCAGCCGCTCCTGCAGCTCGCTCTTCGGATCACGCGTTCCGTCGCGCTCCATCGCCTGTAGTTCGTCGGTCACGATGCGCTCGCAGACCGCGCGCGCAGCGTCCAAGCCGATATCCAGGTACACCGCGGCGATGAGCGCCTCGACCGCGTCCGCGAGGACGTTGGTGCTGTCGCGCAGGCCTGCCGCCCCAGCACCACGGCCCAAACGCAGGTCTTGGGCGAGCGCTTCCTTCCGGCCCCATGCCGCCAACGCTTCCGCGTTCACCAACTGCGCCCGCATCCGCGTGAGCGCGCCTTCATCGGCGTCCGGAAAGCGTGCGCACAGCAGCTCACTCACGCAAAAGCCGAGCACAGAGTCGCCCAGGAACTCGAGCCGCTGATTGTGCCGCGTGGTCCGCTGCTCGTTAGCAAAGCTCGGGTGGGTGAGGGCCTCGTCGAGGTGCGGGGCGTCGGCCGACAACCCAAAAAGTTCGGCAATGCGTTCTGTCATCGTGAATCAAATCCGACCTCAGGCTAGCGGATGCCGCCCAAAGCACCACGGACCTGTATGACACAGTGCGTTAACGAGGCCCAGGGCGCCGGCGAACGGCCAGCTTTTGGCCATGCGCTATGCTGTTAGTGTGACTCGACTCAACGCCTGTCCGTTTTGTCGGTCGCTTTTCGGTAGCGACGAGGCCCGCCAGTGCCCGGATTGCGGCGTGAGGCTCGTGCCCATGGAGAATTTGCCGCACTCCCAGGATGTGTTGGCAGACGAGCGCGAGGCCGGAGAGTTTGTGCTGCCCGAAGAGCGCCCACTGCCCTGGAACTATTTCGGCAGAAGTCGCGGGGCACTGATGGCGATCGCCGCAGTCGGCCTGCTGCTCTTCTTCGCGCCTTGGGTGGAGCTGCGCATGCCTGATTCGTCCGTGCGCAGCGGCTTCGACCTCGCGCGCGGCCGTGCGGGCTGGCTTTGGGGGGGCGCCGCCGCGTGGTTGGTGATGCTGCCTCTGGTCTGGACGCGGCGCACGATTGCTCGCCTGCGCGGCGTGCGCTTCGTCACGGCGCTCTTCGCTGCCATGACCGCGATCGAAGCCGGGATGTTGCTCTCGATCCCGCCGCGCGCGCCGCATCATATGCCCTTGGATCTGTCTTGGCGTTGGGGGATCTACGCAAGCCTCGCGACGAGTGTGCTGGGTGTCGCCAGCGCCTTGCGCCTCGGCGGGAAATTGGCCGACCTGCCCAAGATCGTTACGGATATTTCGAATCGTGACGGGACTGAAACGAGCACTGGGGAGATCCTCCACTAACAGCGCGCGCCGGCTTGTTCGCCCGGTCGAGCGCGGCGTGCTACTCCGACGCCATGGGCAAGCGCGAAAGCGCCGAAGTTCGGGCGCCAGACTCGGGCCGAGCACCTCTGGATTCGGCACTCGACTTGGTTGAGGTACCGGCCACAGTGGTGTGCGCCGTGTGCGGAACGCCCGATTGCCTCGGCTGCGCGGCCTTCGAGCACACGAATGCCTCGGGGGTCGTCGCGATTATTCCCTGGGAGCGCCCCGGAATGGGCTTCTTTCGTCGGCTCTGGCAAACCTCAACGCTCGCTACCGTCCACTCGCGGACGTTTTTCGCTTCTCTTCCTGACGGCGACATTTCACCCGCGCTCACCTACGCGCTGGTGTGCGAAACGTTCGCGGTTAGCGGTCTGGGCATCATCGGCGCGTTGCTCGCGCTCGCTTTCCTCCCCGAGTTGCCGCACCTGATGGTCGACGACCCCTTGCTGCGCCGCGCCGTGGTGCGCGGCGCGCTCTCCGGCATCGTGATGTTGATGTTCGCGATGGTCAGTGTGCATGCCGCGCACGGCGTGGCGCTTGATTTAGCTGCGCGTCGCCTGGGCGGAAGGAGCAAAGGGCGCGGCTTGCGCTTCGGCCTCTACGCTTGCGGTTGGGATCTCATCACGCTGCCCTTCGGTTTGCTAACCACCGCCTTGGTGGAGGGGCCGAAGGCTGCACGTCGTGCCGCGCCGCTGGGGCTCACGGCACCCTTACAAGCCGCAGAAGCGTACCTTACCGGGTTGCACGGGTTGAACCCGGAAACGGCGCGCCTCGCGGCTCGGCGCGCGGCTTATTTTACGGCAGTTCCGTTACTCATCATCTTGGCTGCGGGCGCGTTATTGGTGGCGCTCGCCCTACGCTAACGCGCGCTCAAAACACTGCGCCAAGCTCGAGGCCTAGCTGCCATTGACGCGCTTCGCCTTTTAGATCGTCCTTGTTCGCACCGCTGTTCGCGTCAGACGGGCTCAGCATGTCCGTCATGAATTGCGCGCCCAGCATCACCATTTCATAGCGGTAATTCATACCGAAAATCAGCCGCTGCCGGTGCAAACGGACCGCGCTGAAGACGGTGTTGTTGTTGAAGTCGCGGGTCGAACCGGCACTACACACCGGCTGCCCGTCGTACACGTTGTGCACCTTGCCGGCGGCGTCGGTGAAGGTCTTATTCGGATCCGGGTTCCCGGGCACATTCGGGCCGGTGTACCCGCAAGCCTGCACCGCATTGGTGCCCGGCGTCAGATCGACAAACCCCGAATCGCCGAAGATCCAGACGTATTGATAGCCGAGCCATGGCGTCAGCACTGATGAATCCAGAATCGCGAGCGGCTTGGAGATTTGCACGTCCACGCCCACCGTAGTGAGCTGAAGCTCCGGCGTGCCCGTGATGGTACGCACACCGCCACCCACGGCGACGTCCGGCAGAATGCCGAGAACGCCAGTTCGGAAGCCTTCCAACACCGCTAAGCGCACGTCAGCCCCACCGTTGATCAGGCTAGTTTGAGGCAAGATGCCAACTACGCCTGTAATCTCCAAACCGAAGCCAAACCCCTTGCGCAGTTTGAGGGAATACTGCTGAAGCAGCGCTGCCGGACTTTGATTACTCGTTGCCGCGCTATTGGTCGAAGGGTCCGGCGCGCCTTGCGTGCCACGCTTCCAATAGTCGGCGTCACTGGAAATGTTGGTGTACGCGGCTTCGATGGAAAGATGAAAGCCGCCGTACCCGGTCGTGCGCGCAGAGTGCATGGCGGAAGGAGCAAGCGCAAAGCCGAGCTGACTCACCAAACGTTTGAAGGCCAGGTTGTCGGGTTTGCAACGGCTGGTGGCGGTCGACGGCACGAAGCGCCCTGCGCCGTCGCTGCTGAGGCAGCTGCCCGGGTTAGCGACCAAGCGTTCGATCGCGAGATCCATGGGCTCGCCACGCGCCACGAGTGCTGCGGAGAACAGCAGTGAACCGACGGCAAAGCCTGCGAAGCGAGCGCTCATCATCAACGGTCCAGTGGCCGTTCGGCCGAGGCTACTGGCCCCGCGGGATTTGCGTCAAGGGACGGAGAGCGCCAGACAGTCTCCCGGTCCGGGGCCCGGGCAGCTAAGCTGGCAACGCAGTGTCCGACACGCCGACTCACACCGACTTCTACCTACGCACACGCGCGGTGCCGCGCCCTTTTCACATCGTCTTGGTGGAGCCAGAAATTCCGCCCAATACTGGCAATGTCGCGCGACTCTGCGCGGCCACGCTGTGTCCACTGCACTTGGTCGGCAAGCTTGGCTTTCGCATCGACGAACACGCCGTGCGTCGCGCAGGCTTGGACTATTGGCACCTCGTCGAAGTGATCCAGCATCAGAGTTTGGTTGAGGCCGAACAGCGCGTGGCCGAATTTAGCCCACAGCGCGCGCCCAAGACCTGGCTATTCAGCGGGCACGCACGCCGCAGTTACCTGGACGTGAAATTCGAACTGGGTGACGCCTTGGTCTTCGGCAAAGAAAGCGTTGGCTTGCCCGCGGCATTGCTCGCCGAGCGGGGCGAGCAGGTCGTCGGCATCCCGATGCCGGGGCACGTGCGTTCGCACAACTTGGCGAACTCGGTATCGATCGCGGTGTACGAGGCCCTGCGCCAGAACCGCGCGCTCGAGCTCGCCTGAAGCGCGCTCAGCGCAGCGTCAAGGCCGGCTCGGCCTGGCGAAAATCTGCGTGAACACTGCGCGCGCCGCCCGCGACGACGACCACCTGCGTCGTCACGGGCGTGCCGAATGTGTCGTTGCGAAACACCACCTGATACCTGCCCGCGGGGAGCCGCAGGCTCACGATCGGAGTTTGTCCGAACTGATGAACATTGGGACCACTGATCTCGACTGCGGCGCGCGGGTCCGCAGTCAACTTGAGTGACCCAAGCTGGTCCGCGTCCGCGCCGGCTACGTCAGCCGAAGCGCGGGGCCGCGTTTGCGTGGGCTTTCGCGGCGGAACTTTGGCGTTCGCTGCCAGATCCGAGTCGGGGCTCGCGTGTTGCGGCGAAGGGGCTATCGGGAACTCCTGGAGCGGGGCCGACGCTTCGCCGAGCACAGGCGCCGGCCGCACCGCCGCGGGGCCCGCGGCGGACGGTTTATTTACTCGTGAGCCAAACACGAAGGCGACAGCAACGAAGGCGACCGAACACACCGCCAGCAGCGCAACGCCCGAGCTGCCCTTGGGCGCCCGGCTGAGCTGGCTCGACGAAATCCCCGAAGGTTCGCGCGCGCCGTCATCCATCGCGGCTTCGCTCGCGGCCTGGGCGAGCCGGAGCGAATTGGGCGTCGCAGCGGGCGTGTGCAGCAGAGGCGCAGGCGTGCTCGACAATTTACGGGTCCACGCTTCCAGATCTTCGCGCGCGGCAAAGGTACGCGTCACTGGCGAAGGAGCCGAAGGCGTCTGTTCAGACGCGCGCGACGGCCCCGGGGGCAGTTGCTGAGCGCCGGGGCGCGTCTGCTCAGGCCGCGTTTCCCCCGGAAACCAAGGGCTCGTTGAGCTCGAGCGACGGCGTGCGCGACGCACGCGCGCCCCCAAGCGGCGCGCAATGTCCCCGCTGTCTTCACTCTTCAGAAATTCACGCAGGGGACGGGCCAAGTGCTCGGCAGCGCTGGGACGATCGCGGGCGTCCAACGCAACGCTGCTCGCGATCAGCGCCGCAAGCGGCGACAGCTCCGGCTTCTGACGGTCGATCGGCAGAGGCACGTCGAAGAGCGCGCGCTCACTTTCCTGTGCCGTTGCGCGGCGAAATGGCGGATAGCCCGTCCAAGCCTCGATCAGCAGCACCCCCACGGCAAAAACGTCCGTGGCCGGACTGAGCTCAGCGCCGTGAAGTTGCTCGGGTGGCATGTGCCCGGGCGAACCGAAGATCTCGCTGCGCGTCGCTTCCCCCTCACGAGTCACGGGCGCGGCAATCCCGAAGTCGATGATCCGCACGGCGCCTTCGTCGTCGATCAGCACGTTTCGCGGTGTCACGTCGCGATGCACGATGTGTACGCGACGATGGGCGTAGTCGAGCGCGCGGCAGATTTCGGCTCCCACATAGGCGCCTTCCGCCGGCCCGAGCGGCCCCGTCTCAGCGAGCACCTCCGATAGCGTGAGCCCCTCGCAGAGCTCCATCGCAATGTAATACACGCCTTGCTCGACTCCGAGCTCGTAAACCGGCACGATGTTCGGGTGACTCAGTTCGACGGCGGTCTTCGCTTCTTCCACGAAGCGGGTCACGAAGGCTTGGTCCGACGCGAGCTCGGTCCGAATCTGCTTCACCACCAAACGCTTCTCGAAGCCCACCGCGCCGCGTAAGGTGGCGAGGTAAACGCGCGCCATGCCTCCCGCCGCGATCTCGCGCTCCAGGACGTACTTGCCGAAGATCTGCGGGAACATCGCGCAGGTTCATACTAGCGCCGCGGCGTTCGCCTGGCTGCTTTCCAGCTGCTCCGCGCCGCCAGCCCACGAAATCATCCTTGCTTTGCGCCCCCACGGCTTGGCGAGCTGCCCCGTCACGCAGCCGGCGCGTTTGGATTTAGCCGCCCTAGGCGACTTTCCGACCAGTAACGGAACCAGTGAATCCTTGTCACTGGCAGCTTCGGACACCCACCTCGGCTTCCCCGCCGACGTGCTGGCCCTCGACGCCTTTGCACATCCCCAAACCTCCGAGCAGCCATTCATCGGCTATGGCGAACGCAGCGGCGGCGATTTGGACTTCCTCCTTTGGCCGCGTGGCAGCGCTTGCGAACTGGCACGGCCCGCCGCCACCGACTCATACCCCGGCACATTCGGCGGCGAAGCCATCGGCTACGGAGCAAATTCTGGGTTGGTCATGATTGCCGGCAGTAATGACGCGACGAGCGCAGCGATTGTCGGTGCCCTAACGTTCAGCGCGCGGACCGGCGAAAGTCACGTGGTCGATCCCAGGCTGCGCGCAGTGCTCACCGAGCCGCGGGCGTTCGCCACCATCACGGATTTCGGAGGCAAGCTGCTCGTGGCTGGCGGGGAGAACCCCGTCCACGAGCCGAACGCCCCCGCCGCAGTCATCCGCGACAGCGCGGAAATTTACGATTCTAGCCCAGATGTGCAGGGTTTCGAGCCGGATCTGCTCAGGCTCGCCGTGCCACGCACGCGCCACGCCGCAGTCAACTTGTCCAGCGGGGAGACCGTGTTGATCGGCGGGCGCACGGAGGACTCCGAGGCCTCTAGCTTCGTGGAAGTGCTCTCGCCCGAATCGCGCCTCGCGAAGCTAGTCGGGCAACTCAGGTTCGGACGCAATCATCCGGAGGCCCTGACTCTGAGCGATGGGCGAATCCTCGTCGCTGGTGGCGAAGACCAAGGCGGGCACCCCGTAGCTGCGCTGGAATGGCGCGCGGCCGACGCGAGCGCGCTCAGCGCGCCGTGGGATGGCAGCGCCGAGCTCCCCGCGCGTTTCGATCGAGCCTGGGTTGCGTTGCCTGGCGGAGCAGCCTTGGCGGTCGGCGGCTGTGAAGATCGCCGCGCCGAGGGCGCTGAGGATTGCAGCCAATGGTGCGCCCGCGGTTGTCCACCAGCACCCGACGCCATGACGAAGCAGCGCTACGGCGCCTTTTGGGTAGCCGCCGATGGCTCCATTTCTGCCCTGGATTTCCCATTCAGCGCGGCGCAGCCGACCCTCTTGCCCGGCAGCGACGGGCGGCCCTGGCTGCTCGCGGCGGGCGTCGATGACAACGGCAGTCCAGCGCCGGGGAGCTTCGTCGCCTATCGCTTCGATCCCTGGCGGAAGACGTTCGCGGCCGTTGACTTGGATTTGGGAAGCGCGCCCAGAGAGGGCCGAGCGCGTTTTGTGTCGACGGCGCCCGATGCGTTCGTGTGGTTCGAACAGGATGCGACTGGCCCGGTCGTGCAGGGGGTGCGTTGGGGAACGCGCTCGACGTTCGTCACGGACGTGGCGCTGGTCACGTTGCGCGATACCGAAGACACCCGTCGCCCCGCACACCTCGTGCCCGATCACGCGCCCACTGATGAAGTGCAGTACGACAGCGTCCACGGTGTGCTCGGGTTCACGCAGGTGCGTGACCCGGCAAAGAAGCCCTGCGTGTGGATCGCGGATGCCAAATATGCGAATTTTTCGGCGCGTATCGAGTTTTCCTCGGCAACCCCGCCGACCCTTAAGGTGGCGGACACCTCGATTTTGGAAGCCACTGACGGCGACTCGGGCGCGTGCCGCGTGCCTGCCGCGGCTTCAAAAGAAACGCACAACCTCGACCTCGTGCGGCGCGGAACCGAGCTCACCGTCACACTGGGGGGCGTAAGCTCGAGCTGTAACGTTGGCGGTGAGCGTGTGCCGCTCGGCGTGTGCGGCAGTCAGCTGGGCAGTGTGGCCGTGACCCAATTCAGCGTGACGCGTAGCCACTGAGCCGTCAGCGCTTGAACCACTTGCCGAAGCGGCCGCTTTCGCCGGGCTTGCCACTGCTCGGCGGCAAGCTCGAGGTGCCAGCCCCCGGCGGTTCGCTGGGCGGCTTTTCGCCGGAACGCCGCATCTCGGCCTTGCGCATGTCATACAGCCGAATTTCACGCTGAGCGTCCACGTGCCGCGGGTCGTTTTCGACGATGAAGCGAAAATCCCCGATCGCTTTACCGCTCTTGCCCATGCGCTTGAGCAGCGAGCCGCGATACCAACGGATGCGCGTGTTGTTCGGTTCGAGGCGCTGCGCCTTCTCGATACGCGCCAAAATATCGACCAAGTTCGCGTTCAACTGCGTCGCCTCGATCCAAGCCAAGAGCGCGATGTAGTCAGCCTGGCTCGGGTCGAGCTCCAACGCTTTGCGCGCCTCATGCAGGGCGGCTGCCGCGTTGTTACGGCGCATCAGCACTTCAGCTTTTTGAAATGCAGTCGCCGCGCGAATCACTCGCTGAACCTGCTCTTGCTCTTCGGCGCCGCCGGCACCGTCTTTGCGCAGCTCATCGTATTCCTTGCGCCGCGTCGGATCGGATAAGATCTGATGCGCTTCACTCATGCGCGCGAACACCTTCGTCGCGAGCTCACGAACGTCTGCCAAATCAGGCCCAAGCCGGTCCGGGTGCCACTTTTTCGCCAGCTGGAAAAAGCTCGCCTGGATGACCGAAGGTACCGCGTCCGGGGCGACGCCGAGCAGTTCGTAGTAGTCGGCGCCTCCCCGCTCTGCCTTCTCTCGAATCTCCGCCTTGAACGCCGCCAGCTCGGGACTATCCAGCGGGGCCGGCGGCGCAGGTGAAAGGGCGGAAGGCGATGGCGGCTGCGAACTGGGCGCCACGGCGTCCCCAGAGCTCGGCGAACGCCGCGCCACGCCCGACGCAGGGCGCGGCGGTGAATGAACGCTCGCGACCGGCATACGGGACGAAGAGGGTGCTTCATCTACACCGATCGGCTCGACGCCGGCAATCCCGGTCTCCAGCTGACGGGTGATGATCATTGCATAGACCAGCCGCCGTACGTAGGCCTCGTCAGCGAGTCCGCGCCCGAGCAACTCCTGCAGCGGCTGTGGCTTCGCGCGTAACACGTCGATGATGGCTTGCTCGCGCTTGTCGAACCGAAAACGGCGAATCGGCGCATCCACGTGCAGCAAAATGGTTTGCTCCCCGAAACGCTCCAGCACCTCAGCGAGATGCCCGGCGTGCGCATACTCACGAACACCGCGCCAGATCAGCGCGAGCGGCTTGGCACGCACGCCCTCACCGCCCCAACGCTCCAGGAAATTCCGACGGTCGTAATAACCAAATAGCGTGCTCGGAGGCAGGCTGAACATCCACAACACTTGCCGAGACAGTTGCTCGCGCAGGCCTTCGCGCAGCGCGCGTTCGTCGATCGCGCCCTCCTGCAGTAACACCTGGCCGTGGAGCACGCCGCGCTCGGTCGCGAGCGCCAGCGTGCGATCGTAGACCTGCTCCGAGATCAGCTTTTGCTCGACCAGCACTCGGCCCAAAGACAGGATCGGATCTTGAACCTTGGCCTTTGCCGGCCCGCCGCCCTCAAAATAAATCGCATGACGCTTGCCGGTGGTCTCCTCGAGCACGAGCGTGCCGGTCAACGCCCGATCAAGGCAGTAAACCAACAAATGCCCGAGCGGAGTCGCTTCCAGCGAGCCTTGTGCAGTGGGTTCAGCCTCCGTCAAAGCCGAGGCAGCGTAACACCGCTCACGGAATTTCGGCAGAACTTCTGGCGCGACTCGAACTGAGATGGGCGCTCGTAAACGCGCGTTTCCGCGGCTGCCGAGGCCACGGCGCTTGGTTATTTTTACGTCCGAAATGCCGCGCAACCCCGCAAGCCGACCGCGCGTCGCGCCGGGCGCGTGGCGCACAGCGGGCAGTTTCGCTAGCGTTTTCGCATGCTCCGCGGTCACGTGTTGGTGGTAGATGACGAAACGTCGATTCTAAGCACACTCAAGAAGGCGCTATCTCTAGAGGGTTATCAGGTCGACCTCGCGGGGGGCATTGCTCTCGCGGAAGAACGGCTCGCGAAGCAGTCTTACGACGTCGTATTGCTGGACGTCGCTCTCAAAGACGGGGATGGCCTCGATTTGCTGGCGCGCCTGCGCAGCGCAGGCAACGACTGTGCGGTCTTGATGATGAGCGGGCACGCGACGATCGACGCGGCCGTACGTGCGACGAAACTGGGCGCGCTGGACTTCCTCGAGAAGCCGCTTTCGACCGACCGCCTGCTGGTGATGTTGGAAAATGCGTTGCGGTTGCTGCATGCCGAAGCGGAGGCGCGTGAGCTGCACGCCGAAGCGGGGCATTTCGACGATTTAGTGGGGGATAGCCGCATCATGCGTGATCTTCGAGAACGTGTGCTGCGTGCCGCGCGCTCCAGCGCCAGCGTGCTGATTCGCGGTGAACGCGGCACGGGCAAGGAGCTCGTGGCGCGCGCCATCCATCGCGCCTCGCCTCGTGCCAAAGCGATCTTGGAACGCCTGAATTGCGCCGCCGTCCCGGCTGAGCTCATCGAGAGCGAACTGTTCGGCCATGAGGCAGGCGCGTTTACGGGAGCCACCAAGCAACGGCGCGGGAAGTTCGAGCGCGCCAGCGGCGGCACGCTATTTCTCGACGAAGTTGGCGACATGCCCTTGGCCATGCAGGCGAAGCTGCTGCGCGTACTACAGGAACAAGAAATCGAGCGTGTCGGCGGCAGCTCCACGTTCAAGGTCGACGTGCGGGTCGTGGCAGCCACCAACAAGGACTTGCTGGAAGCCTGCTCAAAAGGCGCTTTTCGGGCCGATCTCTACGACCGACTCAATGTCGTGCCGCTGGAGCTGCCGCCGCTGCGCGCGCGGCGCGAAGACATTCCGCGACTGGCAGAACACTTTCTGATGACCGCGCGCAAAGCCAACGCTCGCCCCGGCATGACGCTCACCCCCTCGGCCATCACTGCCCTGACCCGGCATCCGTTTCCGGGCAACGTCCGCGAGCTGCGCAACTTGATGGAGCGCCTGGTGATCCTGAATCCGGACGACGCCGTGACCGGAGAGGACGTGGAGCGCTCGGTGGGGATGAGCGGCGCCACTCAAGTGGCAGGTCTATACCAACCCGGTATCCCATTCCGAGTCTTGTCGGAGCAGGCGGAGCGCGCCATCGTCGAGGAGGCGCTTGCGCATCACGGGGGGCAGATGGCCGCGACCGCGCGCGCCCTAGGGCTGGAGCGCAGCCATTTGTATAAAAAAGCGCGGGCTTTAGGGCTGCGCGGCGACAAAGACGACGAAGCAGAAACCTGAATTGCGGGGTCAGTGCGGCAGCTTCGCCAGGCGCGGGTTCTTCGAGTCGAGCAGGCGCGCTGCAGCAGTGTGTTCCTTTGCTTGCTTGCCCTTACCCGCGTTCCAATAGAGCTCGGCCAGGCGCGCATGCGCTTCTGCGAGGTCCTCCGGCGTACCGGAGCACAGCACCGCGCTCTCCAACTCGAAGATGGCGCGTTCCCGCTGTTTGGTGTTGGCCAGAGCTTCCGCGAATAGCACGTGGGTGGTGAGCCCCGATACGTCCGCGTAAAGCGCTGCTTCACCGACTTTAACCGCCTCCTCGAAGCCGCCACTGTCGATCAAGCGTTGTAGCAGCCGTTGATATACCTTCGGTTCGTGCTGCTCCAGCGCGCACAGGGCGCGCAACGCGGTCATTTCAGCGGGCAAATCCCCGGCCTTTTCAGCCAGATCAGCCAACGCGTATTCCGGCGATGCCTGCGTCGGGTCGAACCGCACCGCGGCCTCCAGCGCCAGTTTGGCGCCGGCTTCGTCGTTCGGTCCGAGCGCCTGCGCCAGGAGCATTTCGACCGCGTAACCATCGTTGCCGTCGGCAATTAGCTGGCGCAGCGCGCTCACCCCGTGCACCGGATCATCATGAATCGTCAACTGCGCGTCCAAAAAACGCGCGTCGGCAAACTTCGGGTCGAGCGCTAAGGCTCGGGTTAGCTCAGCCTTTGCCTTGTCGCCGCGCCCGCGGCGAAGTAGCGCTAAGGCTAAGGTGGTGTGGCTGGCAGCGCTGTCAGGATTGCGCTCCACCGCTTCTTGGGCGAGCGGAATGGAGCCCCCGCGAGTGATGGGCACGAATTGCGTTTGATAGCGCGCCAAGCGTTGCTCGGCCAATGCCCTAAACTCACGATCCAGCTGTTCTGGAGCCTTTCCAAGCACGCTCTGCAACACCTGGGGTGTGCGCTTGCCGGCCCCCCATTGACGGAGCATTTCACTCAACTTTGGCATGCCGTACTTACCTGCCCACTGCACCAAGATCTGACTCGAGGCGTAGTACGCGGTCGCAACGTCGCTCAGTTCCTCAGCGCGCGTGAAGGCGCGCGTCATGTTGGCGACGGCGGGGAGCCGGCCACCGCGCAGTGCTTGATACAGCTCCGGGTCCTGCTCGCGTGCCCACTCCGGCCGCGCAATGATGGTTTCGTATTCAGCGAGGCCCTCCGTGAACCAGCGCGGCACGTGACTCTTGGAGAGCTGGATGTGAAAAACATGCGACAGCTCGTGCCACAACGTCATCCCTAGGTTGAACGATTCGTTCTTCGGGCTCATCGCGGCCAGGGTCTTGCCGAAGCACACGCCTTGAATTGCGGTTTCCGGCAATCCCCCGGTTCTGATGCCGAAATTGTCGCGTTCTGCGTAAAGCTCCACGCCAATCGGCGTTTCCGGGACGAAGCCGTAGGCTTTGATCATCTTCTGCCAGGCTTGATCCAGCAGACCAGGCACGTAACGTTCCAAGATCGCACGCTCGTCCTTGCGATACCGGATGCGAAATGGCGGGTGTTCTACCGTGACGTACTCGCGCGCGATCGTCTTCTCGTACAAATTGAGCGTGTTGAACACGCGCACGTTGTACGGGTCGAGCGCGAATGCACGGCGCAAGGCCGAAAGGCCCCCGGTATCGTCGCCAGAACGAATCAAGTTCAACCCGAGTTCGCCGTAGGCCACTCCGTCTTGGTTGTCGGAGGCAACTGCGTCGCGCATCATGCGCACAATCTCGTCGTAGCGGTGCTCCCAGTCGGCGAACTCACCGACGATCTCGTACAGCTTCGAGTACTGCGGATTTAGCCGTAATACTGCTTGTTTTGCCAGCTCTCGCCCCGCCTGATCATCAGCCAGGAAGCGCTCGGCAACGCGCAAGCTCAAGAGCTCCAGGTTGCCTGGTTCTGCGCTCAGACCTTCGTTCAAGAGGGATGCTGCCCGGTTCAGATCCTGATCACGAAGTGCAATGCCGACCAAGACCGCGTACGCCGCGCCGAACTTCGGATTGACGCTGAGTGCCAGACGCGCCAGGCGCTCTGCTTCGTCAAAATCCAGGGCCTGCGCCAACTTCACCCGGGCCAGAAGGGTCAGCGCCTGGGGCTCTGCGGGCGCCGTCGCCAGGATCTCATTGAGCACCTCCTCGGCGTGTCCTGGATCGTACTTCTCGAGAAACAAATCCGCCCGAAACAGTAGGGTTTGCGTGTCGCCTGGTCGCGCCCGCTCAGCGGCATTGAAGGCGTCGTTGGCATCGCGCGGGCTGCGTAAGAGCTGAGCCGCGCGGCCCACCAGCGCAAGCCCTAGGCCGTCCGTCTCCTTGATGCGATCCTCATTGTATGCGGTGACCAGGCTCATCAACACCGGCTCGGCGTCGGCGCGGCGCCCCTCACGAAGCAACGCCGTGCCCAGCTCCAACTGCACGGCGTTCGAAACCCGATCCCGCGGCACCGCGCTGAGCGTAGCCTCCGCTCCCGTCACGTCCCCCTCGTTTTCTCGTGCACGAGCCGTCCAGAGCGCCGCATCCGCCGCCCATCGGGAGTCCGTCAAGAGCGTCGCCAGCGTGTTTTTCGCTTCCTGGTAGCGACCCGTAATTACCAAAGTGCGCCCAAGCCCGACCCGCGCTTCATCGCCCTCCGACGTGCTCAATAACGCCCGAAAGTCCGCCTCTGCCTCGCGATAGCCGCTGAGCGCTAGCAGCTGGGCCGCTCGCGCCAGGCGAGCCCTCGGCGAAAGCGCGTGCGGCGGCGCGGCTTTACCTGTCGCGGCGGGCGCAAGGCGCGGTGCCCGCGGGTGACAGCTGCCGAGCAGCAAACCCAAGGCAACAACGGAAATCCCGATCTGCGTTCGCATGAGCAGACCTCATCATGGCCGACCGCCGCGCCGAGAGCCAGCCCCCGCGAGGCTGCGGAATACACTGTTCAGCCTCTAGGATCTGACCTGCGCGTTGCGGGCTCCGGTCTCCAACGCGTCATGCGCCGCGGCCACTCACCATCACTCTGTTTGTTCCGCAACACAGTGCGCAGCAAGGTCCGCGCGAAAGCCTCGAGCCATGGCGGAGGAGCCCCCTCGACCCAGGCGCCAACTTCTATGACGCCGCTTTCTGCGTTTACCTGCGCGCTCGAGCTAACCTCGGCCAGTGGCGTAAAAACCATCACCGCGTAACGCGCGGTAGTGCCTATCGCTTCGGCGAGCCTAAGCTCGAGTCGGCCGCCATGATCCGGTCGCACGCTCGGAATATGGCGCGCATTCCCGCGCAAAACAAGGCGCTGCCCACGTCGCGCATTGAACCCTGCATGGCTCCGTGGTGCCCTGCAGAAGTGCGAGTATTTGCGCAGCGAGATGAGCTCGCGATCGATTTGCCGGCACTCTTGAACGCCACGCGGCGCTTCTTCGACGCGACGGTCGACGTGCAGTCCCGCTCCGAAGCGGGTGATCAAGTCGAGGTCTTGCTGAATTGCGACAAGCACGATTACCAGGGCCGGCTACAGATCCGTAGTCGGCGGGTGCTCGATGCGGACTTAGTAGACGCCCGGGTAGCTGAAGCGCGCGGTCGCGCGGCGGGAATGGCCGGTCTTGCTGAACGCTGCAAGGTGATCTGGGAGGTCGAGTCATTGGGCAATGACTCTCCGCTCGCTCGTCTCAACCTGTGCGGGATCTTGGCTTCGGTCGGCCTCGGCCCAGTACTGCCCGATGACCTGTCGACTTTATATGGCGTTCGCGGCTCAATGGAACGCGTCGAGCGCCTGCTGCGAGAACGCTGAAGAATACAAGCCGAACTGGGAGCGCCCGGCGGGCAATTGGCGCGAAAACGCGCTCAACCTGCCGGTTTCAGCAGTAATCGGCCCAGGTCCACGCCCGCTCCTTCGAGCGTGCGGCGCTGCACGGCACATAGCTCAACGATGCCCTCGAGCGCCAAATCGATCATGGCGTCGATGTCCGCACGCGGCACGGCCTCGCCCTCGGCAGTGCCTTGCACCTCGACGATCGCGCCATTGGCCGTTGCAACGACGTTCAGATCGACGCGCGCGTTGCTATCTTCGATGTAACAAAGATCCAGGGCGTATTGTCCAGCGACGTGTCCGGCGCTCACGGCCGCAACCTGGTCGCGCAGTACCGGCTTGCTCAGACGGCCGTTGGTCGTGAGCTTGTCGCACGCCAACGCGAGGGCGATGAAGCCGGCCGTCACGGACGCCGTCCGCGTGCCACCGTCGGCCTCGAGGATGTCGCAGTCGATATGAATGCTCTTCTCGCCCAGCCGGTCCAGATCAACCGCCGCCCGAAGAGAGCGCCCGATCAGCCGCTGAATCTCGCGCGCGCGGCCGCCGAGCGGGCGTTCACGCCCATCACGGTTTTCGCGACGCTTCGGGTTCGAGCGCGGATGCATCTGGTAATCCGCGGTGATCCAGCCCTTGCCTTTGCCCGCCAAGAAGTCCGGAACCGATTCTTCAATGGATGCGGTGGCTAACACCACCGTTCCGCCAGCACGGTAAAGCACCGAGCCCTCCGAAAGACGATGAAAACCCGGGGCGGCTTCCACGGGGCGAATGGCGCGCAGATCGCGCCCGGCACGCGCGGCCTGCACGGAATTTCGAATCGTTTGGACTGAGGGGCTCATCCCGGCCGCTGTAGCACGTCTGACCCCGGCCAGACTCAGGATAAGCTTCTCGGATTCCACGCGCGCAGCCAACTTTACTCAAGCTCCTGCGACGTACCAAAGCGGGATCCTGTCCGCGAACTGCCCGAGCGGCGTAGCGCAGGATGGCACGCGGCGTCCGTTTCCCGCCCAAAGCAGAGTGCGCCGCACGGGCGGGTTTCTCTCGTGGCTCGTGCCGACTTTAGTACTAAGACCTAGCGGAATGGCCGGCGAAAGCGCGTTACTGAAGACCTCCGAGATCTTCGAAAGCTTGCAGGGGGAGGGAGTCAGCATCGGGTCGCCCGCGATCTTCGTGCGCTTGGCACAGTGCAATTTGCACTGCGTCTGGTGCGATACGAAATACACCTGGGACTTCGAGCGATATCGCTACGAGGAGGAGGTGCACGAGCGATCGGTCGCGGACGTTGCGCAAATCGTCAACGCCTCTACGAGCCGACGCCTCATCTTGACCGGCGGCGAGCCACTGCTCCAACAGCGCGCGTTGAAAGACTTCTTCGCCCGCTTGGCGACCGACATTCTGGTCGAGGTCGAGACCAACGGCACGATCGCCCCCGAGCCTGAGTCGCTCCGGCGCGTCAATCAGTGGAACGTGTCCGCCAAGCTCAGCAGCGCCGGTGACCCCGAACAATTTCGCATTCGCCCGGAGGTTTTGGGCGCATTTCGCGACACCGCGTGCGCTTACCTGAAGCTGGTCGTGCGCACCGACGCTGACTACGCCGAAGCCGATGCGCTCGTGAGTCGCCTGCACTGGCCGAGTGATCGCGTCTTGCTCATGCCCGAGGCCAACGATCGCGAGCAGCTGCGCACTCGCTCGCTCCGCGTGGCGGAAGCGGCCCACGCTCGCGGATTTCGATTCTCTTCGCGCTTGCACCTCGAGCTGTGGGGTGGTCGGCGCGGCACTTGATCAGCGCACGTCACCCCAGACCGTGAGCGCGGCGATGGTGTCCGGATCGGGCACTGCGGGGACCTTCTCTTTGGGCCGCTCGCTGGCGTGAAGCGACGCGCTCTCCGCGCGAAAGGTGGCGAGCCACAACGCACGCGCCGCATAGGGGCGGTCATCGAACACATCGCTCACGCACGCCGGATCGAGGTCTACCGCGCAAAGTGTGGGCCTTTTGCCGAGCTCGCCACGTAATAGCCACGGTCCCAAGCGCGTCGAATAACGCCCCGGCTCTGTCGCCACCAGGGGCGGCGTGACCACCGCCACGCCCCCGTGCGCTGCCGCATATAGGTCTATGCCCTCAAAATAGTCAGGTACCGGGATACCCAAGGCAGTGAGGATGGTTGCACTCACATCGGGAGCGCTGACGGGCAGCGGCACGTCGCGACCGCTCAAATCACCGTGCGGAAATTTCACCACCAGGGGCACCGCGAGGCGGCTCTCGTCCAGCGCGCCTTGCGGGCCGTAAGGAACATCCGGTGGGTCGCCCGCGGACACATCGCCGGCAAACACGATCAACGCTTGATCCCACGCGCCCTTCTTCTTGAGCAGAGTAACGAGCTGCTCCACTCCAGCGTCCTGCTTCGCCAGCGCGGCGTCCTGCAGCGCGTGTAAACGAATCCAGTCGTCCTCCTGCAAGTGGTGAACGTTCCGCTTCTTGGTACGCAGCGCAGCCAGCATGATTCCGCCGCGCCTGGGATCAAGAATTCCCGAGTATTCTTCAGGCTTTAGCTGCTGGGCCTCCTCCCGTGTCAGGTCCCAGGGAGGGTGCGAGCCGCGGGCGTGAACGACCAGCAACCGTGGTCCAGGGTGCTCGTCATCGAGCTCCTTTTCGAGCCAGCGCAGCGCGCGCGTCATTGATTCGGTGGCTGGGACATCTTGCACTGGCGAAAGCGCGTCGAAGGTGTCCCAGCCGACACCGAAGCCGAACGAGGCAAACGTGTTCGGCACCTCCGTAAACATGGCAGTGCGACCACTTGCTTCTTTCACTACTTCGCCGAGCAACCGGACGGAGTCGGCAACGCGTGAGTTCGGGTCCTCTACACGATGCGTGCGGGGCGATACCCCGCTCAGCAGAGATGCCGCGACGGACTGCACGACTACGCTCGGCGCGCGGTAGCCGCTGAAGGCCGTCGCCGAACGCCCAAGCTCGCCGATGGCCGAAAGCTTCCCTGTTGGCCCAAACGGCGGAACACGCCGGCGATCGATGCCGGCTTCAATCAACAAAACCGCAACTTTCGCGCGCGGAATGGGCACCGGTTCAAGCACCTTGCGCGAGATGCTCGGGTCCCCGAATGCCAAACGACCGCCACGCGAACCATCCAGCGCGCGGAACTCGATACCGATCACTTTGCCGGCGAAGGGCGCCAGATCAACCGCAAGAGGAGTCCAGGACGCGCTATCACCGCCATTGACCTTGCGCGTTTGCAGCACCACCGGCTCTTCGGCGTCGGCGACGACGCGTACTTCGGCGGTGCCCTTGCCCGCTCCCCAAAAGCCCAACGCGACCTTGAGACGCGCATCCGGTGCTGGACGGAGCCAACAGCGAACCGTGCTGAATGGACTCAGCACCAAGGATCGCTTCGGCGCGCCATTCAGCACGACATCCCCGACGACGTCGCGCAAGGTCGGGGCGGCATAGCCGGTCACGTCGTCGCCCTTGCTGCCAATGCGCACCCAATCAATCTCGCCCTGGGTGGGCCTCGAGCCGCGCGGTGCGCCAGAAAAGCTCAGTTTGAGTCGGTGATGGCCGCGCGCCAGGTCTGCCGCCAGCGTCGGCAGCGAGTACACCTTGGTCTCGTCCCCGTTTACCTTGATGGCGCCGACCTTCTTGTCGTCAATCGATACCCCGAGCCACTTCGCTTCACCGCCATGCATGCGGAGGCTGATGCTCGTCCCAGCGCGCGGCTCATCCAGCCAAAAGTCGTAGTGCAACGTCCGCCCGTGCGCCCGCACGAACGTTTGTCCGTCGCGCTCGACGTCCTCCGCATCGTCCGAGCGCTGCGCGCCGAAGCCGCTGTACGCGGCGGCAGCCACGCTGCCCAGATCGAGCAACAAGCCCTGGTGCTCGATCTCGCACCAGGATGAATTCGGAATCAGCTCAAAGCGATCGCGCGCGTTCGCAACCGGGGGCACGACGTCGCTCGACCGCGTCACGGCCGCCGTTGCGCTGTGCGCAGGGGCAGGCCCAGGACTCGGACCCGTTGACCCCCTACAAGCGCCCAAGGCGAGGGCGAGCACCGCCGGAAGGCGGCGCGAAGCGCTGCCAAGCTGGCGCGGCTTGTCGGCCCACGGCCTACTCATCGTGAAGACGTAGGCGTCGGGCCAGGCGAATGATCAGTGCCGAGCGTCACGGTCGCCTTGTAGTAGCTAACCGCCGCGTACGACACGGCAAACGCGAGCAATGCCTTGACCAGCCAGCCCGCTGCGCTGCCTCGGCTAGCCCGCTGCGACGCGGCGGAAGCCCCGGCCGCGGCGGGCGATGAACGCGGTGCAGGCTTTGCACTATTTTCACCGCGAGCCTGCGCGGACGCCGCCTCGCGAGCGATCCCCGGTACTAGCGGCGCTTGAGGCGGCTCACGGACTGCAGAATCGCTCGTCACGGCTGGCGCGGGTAGTGCTACCGCCGCCATGACTTGGGTCGCGGCGGGCGACGGGTGCACTACGGGCAGGCTCGGCGATCCACCGGTCAAGGCGTTCGCCAGCGCATCAAGCTCTTCTCGGCGTGCCTCCAAAGTGGGCACCTGCGCGAACGCTTGCTCAGGAACCGGCTCGGCTGCTTTCGAAACGTCGACCGCAGGCAGGGTCATTCCGACGCCCTGAAGGGTCGAGGAGTCTTTGAACACGCCCTCGGTGAGGGCGTCCCAAAGGCGATCGACCGAAGGCGTGATTTCGGCGCTAAAGGGCAGCGCTTTGGTCTTGTCCGGTAGCGACGGGGCAACCGGAGCGTCAGCCGGCTGCGCTGCGATCGGTGGCTCAGAGAGCGTCGGGTTCGGGCCCATCTCTGCCGTTGCGGACGGCACATCGGATTCGACCTGCAGTGAGAACCAACCGGCGTCCTCGGCCGAACCGACCGGTTCGGCCTGCGAGCGCGGCTGCGAGGCCTGGGATTGGGCAACGCTCGACGGCACTACCGGCGGCGGGAGGGCGGACGACAGCGACTTCGCCGTCGGGGACGGAGCGCCACCACTAGGCACTACCGGTGACGGCAAGGCGTGCACGGCGATGCGCGGCAGCGCTTGCGACGGCAAGGAGCCCCGCAGCGGTGAGGGCTCGTTGCCAACGCGCACGATGTCCGTA
>JBDTYJ010000024.1:0-28431 GCA_040005755.1 Pseudomonadota bacterium | reverse complement strand
CGGCTGAACGGCCCGTCGATCTTGCGCCGCTGCGCGGCGGCGATTACGACGGGCCGCACCATGAATCAGAAAGCCCCGCGCACGGCGATTCAGCCGACGCGCGCCCAAGACTACGCAGAGTGGTACCAGCAGGTCGTCCGCGCGGCGGATCTCGCGGAGAACTCCGCGGTCCGGGGCTGCATGGTGATCAAGCCCTGGGGCTACGCGATCTGGGAGAACATCGAGCGCGTGCTCGATCGCATGTTCAAGGACACCGGGCACAAGAACGCCTACTTCCCGCTGTTCATCCCGAAGTCCTTCTTGGAAAAGGAAGCGGAGCATGTGGAAGGCTTCGCCAAAGAATGCGCCGTCGTCACCCACCATCGCCTGATCGCGGGCCCTGATGGGGGGCTGATTCCGGATCCGAAAGCCGAGCTCGAAGAGCCGCTGATTGTACGCCCCACGTCGGAAACGATCATCGGCGCGTCGTTCGCGCAGTGGGTGAAGAGCTATCGGGATTTGCCGCTGCTCATCAACCAATGGGCAAACGTGGTGCGCTGGGAGCTCCGTACGCGCCTCTTCCTACGCACCACGGAGTTCCTCTGGCAAGAGGGCCACACCGCGCACGCTACGGAGGCCGAGGCGCGCGCAGAGACACTGAAGATGCTCGACGTGTATGCGACCTTTGCCGAAGAGTACATGGCCATTCCGGTCATCCGCGGGCCGAAGACCGCAAGCGAGCGCTTCCCGGGCGCTGTCGATACCTTCGCCATCGAAGCCATGATGCAGGATCGCAAAGCCCTGCAAGCCGGAACCTCCCACTTTTTGGGGCAAAAATTCGCCGAAGCCAGCGGCATTCGCTTCCTCGACGCGACCGGCACCATCAATCTGGCGTGGACCACGTCTTGGGGTGTATCCACACGCCTCGTCGGCGGTCTGATCATGACTCACTCGGACGACGATGGCCTCGTGCTGCCGCCGCGCATCGCACCCGCGCACGTTGTGATCTGGCCCGTGTACCGCGGAGACGACACCAAAGAAGCGATCTCCGCGGTCATCGACGATGCCGCCCGCGCCCTCCGCGCCGTGAGCTTCGAAGACCGGCGGCTCGAGGTCGAGGTCGATCGGCGTGACAACAGCGGCGGCGACAAGAACTGGGAGTGGATCAAAAAAGGCGTGCCGCTCCGGATCGAGGTCGGCCCGCGCGATCTCGCCGCCGGTACGGCCATGGTTACGCGCCGGGACCTGGGTGCTGCGGGCAAAGAGTCAGTGCCGTTTGCGGATCTGGCCAAGCGCATCCCCGAGCTCCTCAAGGCGATCCAAGACAACCTGTTCGCGCGAGCGCTCGCCGAACGCGATGCGAACACCGTCGCCATCGATGACCGCGCGAGCTTCGACGCCTTCTTCACCCCGAAGAACAAGGACAAGCCCGAAGTGCACGGCGGCTTCGCGCTCAGCCATTGGTGCGGCTCTGCCAAATGCGAGAGCACCATCAAAGACGCGCTAAAAGTCACGATCCGCTGCATCCCGACCTACGGCATTGCCGGCTGCAAAGCCGCCGAACGCCTCATCGAAACCGGCAAATGCATCGCCTGCGGCGAAGCCAGCGAACGCCGCGTGGTGTTCGCGAAGAGCTACTAGCGGGAGTGGCCGCGCCGGGCCTCGGTGAGCAAATACAACACCTTGTTGACGATCGCTGCCGGAGGGCGGCGAACGTCGCGCTGAACCCGATTCGGGCGCCTCTGAGCTGCGCGTTCCGATGTCGCCTAAAAGCGGTCGCTGCGCGTCGATGTAGGTGTTCATGCGGCGGGCTCCAACGGTGATACCCCGCGCGATTTTTGCAGTGGGCGCAGCAAATCGTAGAAAAAAAGCTAAAAAAGCAATACTTTGAGCCAATCCGCCGTTGTGTGGACACGTACTAGTGTCATGCGGTCATGGCTGTCGGCGACTGCCCGGTCTTGGGCTCGCGCAACCGATCGCGGACGAAGTTGAGGTCGGCGCGGTCATGAGCAAAAAAGCGGTTCTTAAGAGAAGGGCAGTCCAGGTGAAAATTCCCTTCCTCGCGCGGCCGATTCGGCTCGGTGGCAAGCGTTGGCTCCTGCCAATCCTTCTAGTGCTTGGCGCGTGCACTGGTGAGGTGGGCGGAAAATTGCAGCCGGGCACAACGCCGGGAGGCGGCGGCGCCGGCAGCGCGAACGGTAGCGGCGGAGCATCGGGCTCTTCGGCAGGTCCTTCCTATTCCGGAGCTTCGGGCAGTGGCGTCGTCACGGTCCAATGCAACGGTGTCTCCCCGGGGCCGGCCCCGCTGATACGCCGCCTCACGACGTACGAATACAACAACACGGTCCGCGACCTATTGGGGGACAAGACGAGCCCCGGCAGCGGTCTCGCGCCTCAGGTCGACAGCAAGCAGAATACGTTCGGGAATGACGCGGCCAACCAATTTCCGACGCCGCTCGCCATCGCGGACTACCAAACGGTAGCGGAAAGCGTCGCGGCTCGAGCAACCGCGGATTCGACCGCGCTCGGCAACCTGAACACCTGCGCTTCCAAGCTGACTACAGCGACTGAGGCGGCCTGCGCGCGGACGATTGCGTCGTCCCTTGGCTCGGCGGCTTACCGCCGTGTGCTGACCAGCGCGGAAGTGGATGAGCTCGTCGCGCTTTACACGAGCGCTCGGGGGCTCGCGACCACGGTCACGTTCGGGTCGGGGGTGGCCGCGATGATCGAGGCCATCCTCCAGTCGCCCGAATTCTTGTATCGCGTGGAGCTGGGCACCCCGGTTCCCGGCAACCCGGCCGTTGAGCGCGTGGCCGGGCGGGAGATGGCCGCGCGGCTGTCTTACTTGTTCTGGCAAACCATGCCGGACCCTCAGCTGTTTCAGGTCGCCGACAGCGGAATGCTCGACACGAATGAAGGCGTGCAGGCGCAAGCGCGGAAGATGCTCGATGATCCGCGGTCGCATCAGATGATGGCCTTCTTCTTCGACAACCTCTTGCCGATCGCTGATCTGAACGGCCTAACCCGAAACTCGACGCTGTTCCCCAATTGGTCCTCGAGCATCGGCGCGGCGATGCGGACCGAGGTGCAGCGGATGCTCGAATACGAGATCTACGAGAACACCACGCAGCCGGCCGGGTCGCCCTATGCGCCGGGCAGCTGGCAAGCGATCCTGACGGCGCCGTACACGTTCGTCAACGAAACGCTGTTCAACTACTACGGCGCTTCGAACTTCGCGCCCGGCGTGGCCCCCGTGAAGGGCGCCATGTTCACGAAGGTAGAGCTGAACACCAACCAGCGATTGGGCCTGCTCACGACCGGCGGAATCACCGCGGGCAACACCATCTCGGACATCTCGAGCCCCGTGAGACGCGGCGGGTTCATCATCAACAACCTGATGTGCAAGGGCCTCTCGGTACCCACGGGCCTCGTGATTAAACCGGTCGATCCGTACGGCGGCAAAACGGCGCGTATTCGCTTCGGGTTCCACGAGAGCCAACCCGTTTGCGCGTCCTGCCACAAGCTCATCGACCCCCTCGGGTTCCCGTTCGAAAATTACGACGCTGTGGGCATGTATCGAACCGCGGAACACTGGGTCGACCCAACCACGCAAATCGCGTACGACACGCCAATTGACTCGAGCGGTCAGGTTTTGGGTGTGTCCGGAGCGGCGAAGGACGGCATCGAGCTCGTGAAGCTTCTGGCAACTTCTCCGGACATTGGCGACTGTTTTGCCCAGAACTGGATGGTCTTTGGATACGGCCGCTCCCTCGCGCTCGAGTCCGCGGACTCAGCTCCACCTGCTGACGCCTGCAACAAGCAGTCGGTGGCTCAGCAATTCGCAAAGACCGGGTTCAAGGTGAAAGAGCTCTTGCTCGCGATGACCCAGAGTGATGGCTTCCTCTAC
The DNA here is from genome assembly GCA_040005755.1 of Pseudomonadota bacterium. Classification (GTDB taxonomy): domain Bacteria; phylum Myxococcota_A; class Polyangia; order Polyangiales; family Polyangiaceae; genus PMG-095. The sequence goes on along the minus strand of JBDTYJ010000024.1, from coordinate 24,545 downwards.
CGCTCGGCCCAATAGGAGAATGTGATGACGCGGTTCCAGATCGATCGTCGAGCACTGCTGAGAGGCGTGGGCAGCATCGCCATCGCACTGCCGTGGTTGGAAATCATGGCTGACGAGGGCCGAGCGCAGGCACAGTCGTCGACTGGAGTGCCGCTCAAGCGCTTCATGACGGTGTATCAGCCGGGCGGCGCAGTCCGGCAAGGCTCGGTCGGTGACAAGTACACGCCGACCGGCACCGAAACAGCCTTTACGCTCTCGCCGGTGTTGGCGCCGCTTGCGGCGTATCAGAATCGCCTCTTGATCGTCGATGGTACGAACCTCACCTGCGGGGATCAGACCAAGTACGGCGTCGAGCAGCACCAAGGCGGGGAAGTGGGCTGGCTGACCGGCGGCATCCAGAAGGGGCCCCTCAATTACCTCGCCCCGAATACACCTTCGATCGACCAAGTGCTCACACCGAAATTGTCGGCGGGCAAGCCCATCTTGGGCGGCCTGCAGTTCGCCATCCGTTGGGCGACCGGTAAATCGCATGGGAAGACCAGCGCGATCAATGCGATGAACTTCGACAACAACGGGCCGCTCGGGCCGCAGCTCGATCCGCAGGCGATCTTCACGAAGCTGTTCGGAAGCTCAACGGGTGGGACCGGCACGATGATGGGCCCGGATATCCTCACGGCGCGTCGGAAGTCAGTTCTGGATTACGTCGACAAGAAGTACGCCGCGCTCGAGGCGAAGCTCGGGGCCGCCGACCGCGCCAGGCTCGACCAACACCTCACTCAAATTCGCCAGCTAGAGACGCAGCTGACCTCGCTCTCCACTGATCCGACCACGCCCTCAACGGCTTGCAAGTCGCCCACTAAGGTGGACACGACGGGATACAACCCGACGAGCGGGCTCAATTCGGCCGATGACGGCAGCACCAAGGATCTCTCGACCGACTCGAAGATCCCGGCAGTCGGCCAATTCATGACGGACATGCTGGTGACGGCGCTCGCCTGTGACCGAACTGGCGTCGCGTCCCTCCAGTGGAGCGATAGCGAGGCCAAGCATACCTTCCCGTGGCTCAATTTGTCCGAGCACCACCACTTCTACCAGCACGACGGCGGCTTCCAGGCAGCACAGTGCGTGCAAATCGATACCTGGTACTCGACGATGCACGCCTACCTCTTGAAGGCGATGCAAGCGGTGGACATGGGCGGGCACTCGCTGCTCGACGAAACGCTGATCTTCTTCGGCACCGAAATCTCCGATCCGCCCACGCACAACAAGATCAATATGCCGTTCATGCTCGCGGGCGGCGACGGCAAGGTCGTTCGCACCAATCGCTGGATCAAGTGCGGAGGCGTGCCGCACAACCGGTTGCTCACGTCGATCCTCAACGTGTACGGCGATCCGCGCACTCAGTTTGGTGACTCGCGCGTCGAGTCGACTCCGCTATCGAGCCCAGGCCTGACCTGACCTCCCCAGGTCGACCCTGAGCGTTACGGCCGCGGCGCTAGGCGGAATACGCCGCCAGCGCGGCCAGGCAGTCGTAGGCGGCGTATTTGTAGCTGTCGGCGAGGGTCGGGTAGTTGAAGACCATGTCGATGAACAGGTCGACGGTGGCACCGAGTTGAATCGCGACCTGGCCAATGTGGACGAGCTCGGAAGCGCGCTCGCCGATGACGTGAATGCCAATCACTTTGCGCGTTCCAGCCGCGACGACTAGTTTCGTGATGCCCTCCAAATCACCGGTAATTTTGCCGCGCGCGTTATTTTCGTACAGTGCGCGCCCGACGACATAGTCGATCTTCTTCTCTTTGCAGCTCTCTTCGGTTTCACCGAAGGAGCTGACTTCGGGGATGGTGTAGATGCCATAGGGCATCTCAGCGGCGACCGCTTTCTTGTAACCGAAGCCGAAGGCGTGACACATCGCGACGCGGCCTTGCTCCATGGAGACGGAGGCCAGCGCGGGAAAGCCAATCACGTCGCCCGCCGCGAAGATGTGCGGCACTTTGGTGCGGAATTCCGCATCTACTGGGATGTAGCCTCGCGAATCGGGCGCCAGGCCCACGTTGGCGAGGCCAATATCCGAGGCACAGCCGGTGCGACCGGCGGCGAACAGCAGCTGCTCGTTCTCGACGGTCTTGCCATCTGCAAGGGTGGTGGTCACGCCCGTGGGCGTGCGCACCACCGTGGTCCAGCGCTGGCCTTGCACCATGACGATGCCGAGCTTGATCATCGCGGTCTTGAGGCGCACTACGATTTCTGCGTCCAAGAAGGGCAAGATTTCCGAGCGAGCGTCCACCAGCGTAATGCCCACGCCGAGCGCGGCGAACATGCACGCATATTCACAGCCGATGACGCCGCCGCCCAAAATGGTGAGCGAAGTGGGCATGTCATGGATGGTCAGGATCTCATCGCTGTCGTGAATCCACTCGTCCGCGAAGTCGATGTCGGCAGGCCGATGCGGTTTCGACCCCGTGCTGATCAGCACGAAATCCGCAGCCAAGAGCTGCTCACCCGTGGCTGAGGTGACCGACACCGTGTGCGCATCCACCAACCGCCCGTGGCCTTGGAAATAGCGCACGCCGTGACGAGCGAAATTTTGGCGAAATGAGCGCGCTTCCGCCGCGGCGATAGCGTTCTTGCGAGACATCAAGCGCGGTAACTTTGCGCTCTTGTCGATCTCCAGCGCGACCCCGTACAGCTCGCGCGCGTGATAGCCCGAAAGGTAGAGCGCGGTCTCGCGCAGTGTTTTGCTGGGTAACGTGCCGGTGTGCACGGCCGCGCCGCCCGGCTCCGGCTCGCTCTCGATGATCGCGACGCGCTTCTTGAAGTACGCCGCTTGCGCGGCAGCCTTTTCCCCCGCGGGACCTGCACCAATGACCACCAAGTCGAAGCGTTCGAGTTCAGGCACGAAACCGAGCATATCCGCAGACTTCGACCGTCACAACCTAGGGTGCGCTAGGACGCGGGAGCCGGCGTGGGCGTGCGGGGCCTGGACGCGGCGCGCTTGACGTCGAAGAAGCGGCCTCTGCGGTAGCTGATGACGTACACCAACGCGAACAAGCAATACGTCAGAGCCACGATGCGCCATACGCCCACATACGTGGCGCCGTCCGAGAGCACGAAGAGCACGCTCGCCGGCAATTGAAAGCCAACAATCACCAGCGTATCGAGCGCCAGCGCGCGCAAGCTCGCGCCCGCGCCCTGAATGGCCGAGCCCAGCACGATGCCAATGCCCAACCCGACGTAACTGCCGCCCACCCAATGGAAATAGCTCAGCGCCGGGCGCAGCACCTCCGGATCCGAATCGAAGAAGCCGACGATCCGCGACCCATACACTACATAGCAAAGAGCCAGCGCTCCCATCATCAGCGCGTTGTACGCGGCGGCGTACCAACCGCTGCGCTTGGCGCGCTGCATATTCTTGGCGCCCAAATTTTGGCCGACGAACGTTTGCGCCGCACTGCCCCAGCCCAAACCCACGAACAGAGCCATGGTCTCGAGCCGGAAAACGATGCCGAGCGCGGTCGTGGCACTTTGATCGGTGGGCGTGGTGAACGCCCGCGCGATCAGGGAATGAGTCAGCAACATGGCCAGAATGCGCACCACGAGCTGTGCGCTCGAAGGCCACCCCAAATTCACGATTGAGGCGATGGTGTCCCCGTGCGGCGCGACGCGCGAGTTCCTACGGAACAAGCCAAAGCGCTTCATCATGATCGCCACGAGCGGGATCAACACGATGAAGCGCGCGATCAGCGTGGCCCATGCTGCGCCCATCAAGCCCATGCGTGGCACACCAAGCACTCGCGCGAGTGGCCGGCCCCAAGCGAGGATTGCTGGCGAATTGCCCGTGCCGTACACGAGCACCACCGCCAACACTAGGTTCAACACGTTAGACGCCACCAGCAGACCGACGGGCGTTTTACTGCTGCCGAGCGCTCGCAGGACGCTGGTCAAGTGCATGAGTAGGAAGATCGTAAACGAACCGCCCAACATCACGCGCAGGTAGGGGACGCCAAGGTTTGCGACTTCCCCCTTGGCGCCCACCAAGTCACGCAATACGAAGTTGGCCCCGAACGTGCCAAATAGTCCGAAGAATACCGAGAGCACCGCAATGACGATCAGCGATTGCCAGGCAATTTCTTGAATGGCGTCGTGCTTGCCTTCGCCGACCTTGCGGCTGATGAGCGTGGCGGTGGCGACACTGAGGCCATAACTCACGATCGTGCCCAGGGCAGCGAGCTGATCACAAATGCCGATCGCGCCCAGCGCGGGCCCCGCAACCGAACCGCCCAAGCGCGAAATCACGAACGCGTCGATCAAGTTGAACGCGGTTTGTAGGCCCATGCCGAGCGCAAGCGGCGCGCCGAAGCGCATCACTTCCAGCGGTAGGTTTCCGGACAAGATGCGGCCCGCAGAAGCCTCGGCCATGGTTCAGCCCTGATCCGCGGCGTCGCCGACGCGCTCGCGTTCGAAACAGTGATCGGGGATCTTGCGACTGCGCCGTAGCGATTCGGAACGCACGACGAACCCGTCGGTGATCGGGTCATGGTAACCGCTGGGGCGCTTGTGGTCTTCGGTCACGACAGCGGCGTAGTGCGAACCAATGCGGGACATGAACAGCTCGCGCACGTATTTCCCGACCAGCGAAGCCAAGCTCACCAGCGCGTCCGCCGCGTCTGCGTCGCGCACGAAGTGAAGCTCGCCCAAGCCCGGGAACCGATAGCCGCTCCGCGCTCGGCCTTCCCCCAAGATGGCGTGCAAACGGCCCGAAAGCGGGCCGAAGAACTTGGAATACTCCGCAATTCCACCGACCTTGCCGCACACCGCTTCCACGTCCGAGCCCGCTTCGGCGCGCAACGCGAGCACCAACGCCTCCATGGCGTGCAAATCGGCGACGAAGCGATTGGTGCCCTTGTTGCGCTTGTCGTTCAGCTGCTGGGTGCACACAACGCTGCTTTGTACCGAGAGCAACTCCACCCCGCGCTCGGCCAGCGCAGCTTTGTGCTTCGTGATCCGGGCCAGGTCAGTGGCCTTGGCCAGAAAAGCCTCGGCGTTTTCGTGCCAGCATTGCCCGGACACGTGAGACGCGCAGGGCTTCTTCAGTTTGGTCGTACCTTCGAGCGAGAGCTGCTCGAACAATTGCGCGGGTGAGCTGCTCGGTAGTTTGCTCAAGGCGCGCGCCCAGGCCTCGCCCAACGCTACGTTGGTGTGCGTCAACAGCCGCTTCGAATCATCCAGATCCGCGCGAATGGCCTTGGGCAGCTTGCGGCTCAGCGTGCGACGGCCTTGGTCGGTCACACGGGCGAGCACCGCGGTGACCACCAACGGCCCCAGGCGAGCACCAAGCCCATTTTCGTCAACACCGACGCGAAATTCGAAAGGCACCGAGTGGGCGCAGCCTAACCTCGCGGAAGGCCTGTCGCAAACGTGGCTTAACCGCCGGCAACCGGAGGGATCAGCGCGATGACCCTCACGCCGGCTAAAGCGTCCAAATCTGTCGCGAAATCTTCATCGAGCGCGACGCGCACCGAGGCCAATTGACCCGCTAGACTGGGGCGGAAGCGTTGCAAGTGCTCTCGCAAATCACGAACGAGGAGCACACCTTCGGGGAGCTCCAGTTGCTCTTCGGCCAAGCCGGTGAGCTCGCGGAGCGCAGCAAAATAGAGCACCTGAACCGCCATTCGCGCGCCATAGCGTACTCCGTTTGCTGGGAAAGTTGTGTTAGTGGTTGGGATTTCGGAGGATTTGTCGATGACTGAACAGAAGACCGGGCTCGGGCGAGACGTCTACATTGCATTGGCCGCTGTTGGTTGGGCCGATGGGCAGCTCGACCAAGAAGAGGCGGATGCCATCGTGCGCACCGCTCTCGAAGAGGGGCTGGAGATCGACGAAATCGCCGAGATTGAGGCGGCCACCAAGAATCCGGTCGATATCGGAGTGATCGACCGCAAGAACCTGTCGAAGGAGGATCGCCTCTTCGTGTACGGCGTGGCATCCTGGATTACCCGGCTGGATGGCGTGATCACTGAAGCGGAGCTGTCGGCGCTGCACAGGTTGGGTGAAGCGCTGAAGATTCCCGAAAAGCCTCGCATCATCGTCGACGGCATTACCCAAGACATCGCGAACCTGTCTGATGATCGCCCCGCGCGTTATGATCTCATTGCGCTGCGGCGCGTGATTGGTGAACGCCTGGCCGTTTCCTCACGCAGGCACGCCGGCTAAGAGCGCAGGTCCGCAGAACGACCGCCATCTCTTCCCTCAGGCGGAGCAGATGTAGGTTCATGGCGCCCATCGCGACCAGCCGCAAAGTCGCCACGACCACTTTGGTATGTGGCAAAAATGACGTACCCTAGTTTGTCTCGGCCGCGGCTCGCGGAAGTGGTGATCGGGGACCTCATGGCAGCGTACGTTTCATCTCGGGCCAAACCGCCGTCGAAGGCGCCACTTTCGCTAATCGCACTGCAAATCGTGCGTGAATCGCTGGCGCCCGAAGCGTCCCTGCCGGAGCTTGCCAAACTTGCGGCGAGCGACCCTGCGTTTGCCCTGCGCATCATTGCTTTGGTGAACAGCGCTTCTTTCGGGCCGCAACGGCACGTTTCCGACGTCAGACAGGCGGTCTCGTTGGTGGGTATTCGCGGCCTGCGCAGCATTGGGATGAGCTTGGCCCTGTCTGACATGATCCCGGTTGGCGACGACGGCCGGGTGCTCTTAGCCAACTCGCTGCGCCGCGCCGTGGCGTCGCAGTTCCTAGCTCAACGCCTCGGCCAAAAGGAGGTCGATGAGTATTTCACGACTGGGCTGTTCCTCGAGGTGGGCCTGCTCGCACGCGCCCGCGACGATCTGCCTGGCGCAGCGGAGGTAGCGCGTTTGCCTGCGCTGCATCGTGTCGTGCACGAGCGCGCGGCGGGCATCATGGAGCACCCGGCCGCAGGCGCAGTACTCGCCGCCACTTTCATGGTGCCAGCTCACGTTGAAGCCGCCGTGCTGCAGCATCACGCTGAAACAATCCCGGAAGCGCTCCCGTCGCGTGTGGCCTGGGCTGCCGAGCGCCTGGCCGCGCTGTGGGAAGGTGGCGACCCCGCCGCCAACCGTAAGGCGGCAATCGACGCCATGTTGAAGCTCGGGCTGAGCGCGGATGACACGCAACAAGCGACGATTGCATTGCCCGAGCTCCTGGTTGCTGCGGCAACTGGCTTCGATCGCGACATTGGCCCGCAGCCAAGCGTAGAAGAGCTGTTGGTCGACGTGAATCGCAGCCTCGTCGAAATGACGCAAAACTACGACGTTGCGGTACGTCGCTTAGAGGCGCTGCTCGCAGAAAAGGAGCTGGTCAGCAAGCAATTCACGGAAGCGAATGCGCAGCTCCAAACGCTCGCGTCCACGGACGCACTCACCGGCCTGGCGAACAAGCGCGCCTTCGAAGAAGCGCTGCAGCGTGATTTGTCACGCGCCGACCGCGATCACACCTGGCTGACCATCGTGATGAGTGACATCGACTTCTTCAAGAAGATCAATGACACCTACGGCCATCCGGTGGGGGATGACGTGCTGCGTGAGGTGGGGCGTGTCTTTGGGTCCAAACTCCGCGGCGGTGACTTGGCGGCGCGCTACGGTGGTGAGGAATTCGTTTTGATTCTGCCCGGGAGCAACAGCGTCGGCGGCAAGCTTGCCGCCGAGCGCTTGCGTCGCGCCATCGAAGCGCTGCGCGTGAACGGCTCGTTCTCAGTAACCGCCAGCTTCGGCGTTGCATCGGTGTGCGGGCCGGGCTGTGCGAACAACATGAAGGATGTCATTTCGCGCGCGGACAGCGCGCTATACGCGGCCAAGCGCGGCGGTCGCAATCGCGTGGTGGCGGCCGACGCTGAGCTGGTCGCCGCGGGCGGCTGACGGATGCCCCCGCTCGCTACGCGAGCAGTTCGGTTTTGGCCACCGGATAACCCTCCGGGCGCCGCACCGAGTACGAGAGCGCGAGAATTTCGACCAGGACTACGCGGTACACGGTGTGCACGTCATCCACGTCGATTTCTTCGGCGTGGGCATCCAAGGTCGCGTCGATGTGCTCGTGAATGTAAGCGAGCACGTGCGGCTGCTCCATGGCGATCACATCGTCGCTATCGAGCGCTTCGGCCGGGTCAGCGCGGCGCAGCTCTTCATCCAGGGTGAGCAGCTCATCCGTGGCTTGGAGCTCTTCTTCCTTCACCTCATCAATGTAGGTGCCGTGCGTGCGTTCGAACGCCAGCCACACGGTGAGCGCCAAGAAATAGCCTAAAGCGAGCGCCGTTTCGTCGAGCGGCTTGCCCAGGGCGTCTGCCACGTGCGAAGCGAGCGCGGGCTGCGCACGTTCGAAGCGCTCGAACGCTTCATCCAGTTGGGCGCGCGCTTCTTCATCATCCTCAGCGAGGTTATCGCGCACTGATTCGAGCGCATGCGAAGGAAGCGTCGCGTACGAAGGGACGGGACGGATGGCCGAGCGACGAACCCACACGATATAGACAGGTCTAGCATGCCAACGGGCGCATGTGAAAAGGTCACGCACGGGCGCGGATAAATGCGAAAAGTGCCGCCGAATGAGTGCGTCGTCCGGCCCCTCACAAAAATTGACCGTTCCCGAGACGAACGCCAGCCGCGCTTGGCTGCGGACGCTGAGCTGGGCTCTTGCGGCCGTGGGCGCATGTATGTTTTTGCTCACCGCTTGGTTCGTGATTAGTGAGCATGACGCCGAACGCGTGGTGCCCGGCGTGAAGCTCGCTGAGCTCTCGGTGTCGGGGCTCGATCGCAAGCAACTCGCTGGGCGCCTGGGCGCCTGGGACGCCGAGCACGTGGCCCGGCGCGTGCCGCTCACCCTCACCGGAAGCGCGCTCGTCTTCGAGCCGAAAAGCGTGGGTTTCGCGCTCAATGTGCCAGCGTCCAGCGCGCAAGCGCTAGCGGTGGGGCGCTCGGGTAATTTTTTCTCGCGCTTGATCGGGTTCATCGCACGTCGCTTCAAGCCGCAAGTGCTCCAGCCGGAGCTCCGCTTCGATGCCGCGCTGCTGAACGCGTCGTTCGACTCTTGGCAGGCGTCGATCAAGGACCCGCCGTTCGTTGGCGGGATCACCACCAGCGGCGTAACGGTGATCCCGAACTACCCACGCTCTGGCGTTCGACTCGATCGCGCTCGCGCGCAGGCGCAGCTGGCGAGCGCGTTCATCACCGGGGAAGCGATCGCATCGCTCGCCACGCGTTCTGAAGCGCCCGGCGTGGAGCGCGCGGAGGTGGATCGCCTCGTCGCCCTCGCGCAAGGCATGGTGGGAGCCGGCATTGAGCTGTCGAGCAAAGACGGCGCTGAGCGCCTCCAACTTAGCCCGTTGCAAGTTGCCTCTCTGCTGCAAGTGCAGCCGGCGGCCGAGCATGGCCAGCTCGAGCTCGGCTGCTCGGTCGCAGCCGCCAAGCAGCTGCTCGATCCCGAGCGCGCAAAGCTGGAAAAACAGCCTGAAAACGCGCGATTTGTGATCGATGCGCAGGGCCATGTGCAGGTGGAACCGGGCCGCTCCGGGCTCGTTCTGAACGATGCCGCGGTCGCCCGAGCGGCTTGCATGGCGGCTGCCAGCCCAGACAAACGCGCGGGGCTCCCGCTCGAGCCGGGTGCTGAGCCGGCGCTCACGACCGAAGTCGCCGAACACGCGGGCATCGTCGGCTTGATGGGCACGTACACTACTCACCACGCTTGCTGTCAGCCGCGCGTGCAGAACATTCACCACATCGCGGACTTGCTAGACGGAACGCTGGTTCGCCCGGGCGAAACATTTTCAGTCAATCAGCTGATCGGGCCGCGCACGGTCAAGAACGGATTTCGTCCCGCCCCGAGCATCGAAGACGGCGACATGGTGGATACCGTTGGCGGGGGCGTGAGTCAGTTTGCTACCACGCTGTTCAACGCGCTGTTCTACGGAGGCTACGACATCCTGGAGCGCCAGCCGCACAGTTACTGGTTCACGCGCTACCCGATGGGCTACGACGCAACGCTCAGTTACCCGCACCCGGACATCGTCTTCAAGAACGACACCAATGCCGGCGCGCTGATCAAGACCGAGTATACAGACACGTCCATCACCGTGAAGATTTACGGCGATAATGGGGGCCGGCGCGTGCGCGCTGAGGTCTCGCCCCGCCAAAATATCGTGCTCCCGCCGGTCGAATACGTGCCCAATCGTAGCTTGGAGGCAGACGAAGAGAAGACCCGCGAAGGCGGCATGATCGGCTGGACGGTAACGGTCAAGCGCACGCTGACGTTCCCCGACGGCAAGATCAAAGAGGAGCACCGCAAGGTGACGTATAAACCGCGTGCTCGTCGCGTTGAGGTCCACCCCTGCCGCATCCCCGAGGGCGAGCCCGGTCACACCGGCGAGCGTTGTCCGAAGCCCGACCCCGATAAGGAGCAGGGCAAGGAAGCCTCAGGCCCGGCCGACCCCAGCGCGAAATAGCGTGCCTTCACCGCTGAGCGCGTAGTCCGGGTCCGTCGCGGTCAAGAACAGCGATTGCCCTTGGCTGAGTGAAACCGCTTCCCCGGCCGCCCTGACTTCTATGCTGCCGCGCTCGCAGAATAGAATCTCCGGCCCGCGGCGATCCGTGACGGTGGGGCGTTCGCTGGGCGACACCTGAAAGCTCTGCAGCTCGAACTCGGCGGTGGGCGTTTGGTACACGCGGGCGCTGCCACGGGCCTCGCCTTGCAGCACCGCCACTGGACCGCTGTGAAAATCCAAAACCCGCAGTAATTCCTCGGTATCCACGTGCTTGGGGGTGAGGCCACCGCGTAGCACGTTGTCCGAATTGGCCATGATTTCCATGCCCATGCCGCTCAGGTAGGCGTGCAGGTTGCCCGCCGGCAGGTAGATCGCCTCGCCTGGAGCCAGCCGAACCAAATTGAGCAACAGCGCGCTCACGATGCCGATGTCGCCCGGGTAGAGCATGCCGATGCGCACCGCCCACGAAAATTCATGCTGGAACTGGCCCTCGAAGGCGGCCATGTCCGTGCAGTGGTCGAGCGTTTCTCGCGCTAGGTCTGCGCGGCGCTCCGCTGATAAGCCAAGCAACGTAGCGAACAGCTGAGACAGCCCGGCTTCGGTCGGTTCCTGGATGAGCGGTTCGAGTATCGCGTTCACGTGCGGCGCGCGCAGCGCACGAAACAACTCCAGCGTGTTCGGAATGGCGCGAAAGCCGCACAGCGCCGTAAATGGTGTCAACGCACACAGCAGCTCAGGCTTATGGCTACGGTCCCGATAGTTGCGGTTCGGCGCATCAATCGGCACGCCCCGCGCTTGCTCCGCATCATACCCAACGCGCGCTTGCTCGATCGTTGGGTGAGCCTGCAATGAAAGCGGCGCCTCCGCAGCGAGCACCTTGAACAAAAACGGCAGACGAGCGCCGAAACGGGTCGCCAACTCCGCGCCGATGACGCCGTTTGGATCGCGCGCGATCAACGCAGCGAGCGACTCGCGCGCTGGCAAAACCAAGGAGGGCGCCTTCGGGTGCGCGCCCATCCACAGCTCCGCTTCCGGTTGCGCGGTAGGCGAAGGCTTCCGGAGCAACTTAGCCAGCGCGGAATGCGAGCCCCAAGCGTAGTTTTGAATCGGGTTTTCGAGTCGAAACATGCGAGCGTGGCCCAGCTTACAACCGTTGCGCGTGCGCGGCGCCCGTCTTCGGAAAAATTAGCGCGAAGGAGCCCGGAGCCGGCCGATACAAAAGTGCCTCGTCCGGTAGATGCTCGCGGTCAAACGCCGAAAACCACGGCAGGTTGCGCCACGCCTCGCTGTCCTTGACGAACTCCGGCACAATCAAATCCAGCTCCACATAACCTCCTTGGCTTTCCTGTTCGAGCTTTGGCCCGAACGACCACGCTTCTTGCCCTGCGCGCGGGTGCAGGTCGTTATGCAACGCCCCGCCGTAACTCAGGATCACGTTGCCGGCGGCGTCCGGCTGCATGAGTAAATGTTCAACGGCTCTCGCGGTTTGCGCAGCAACCAGCTCGAGCAGACGAGACACGCCGTCTGCGCCTGATGCGGCGATTCCTTCATACTCGGCGCACTCGGGGTTCAGCGCTTGCGGCTCAATGCCTAGGCGCTGCGCATACTTGCCCAGGGTCAGAAATTCATTCTGGTTGCCCTTGGCTTGGTGCTCGGTGACCGGCGCTTGTTCGTTCTTCACAGCGGCGACCGTGGTCTGCTTACAATTCGCTACCAGCAGCTCAATCACGATGTGTTTGGCCCTCCCCGCCAACATCGGCAGAAGTTCCTCCGCAAAGCGACGGGTGCTCGAGCGCACGCCGCTCGTGCCCTCTTGTGCATGCGCTTCACCGACCGCCAAGATGCGCGGCTGACTCTGCAGCACGTAAGCGAAGGCGGCCTGAGCGGTGGGAAAGGCCAAGCACCCCGAGCCGCCGCACGGGCGTGGCGCCGGAGCTGTGTCGATCGCCGGGGCTGCCGCGCTGGCCACCGCAGGCGTATCTGGCGGGCCTGAGAGGGGTGAGAGGGGTGGGGCGCTCGCAGCCGGCGCTGGAGCGGGCTCGGCGGCGCTGCGGCTCGCTGGGGCTCCGGCACAGGAGACCAGGGTCAACCAAGCGAGCGCCGAATAAGCTCTCATGGCAGGATCGTACACTGCGGAGCGGAAAAGTTCCCCGATTCTCGGGTCGGATCGGATCGCATGCGGGAGTGCGGGGACAGGAGGGCGTGCCCGGGCATGTTTACGAGAGAGCCGAGGGCGGGCACGCGCTGGAGCATGTGACGGAGGAGAGGACGGGTTGACGACCGTGAACGGCGACGCCGTGTGCGATCTGGACTGGGCCCAGGTAACCACGCGCGTGCTGTTGGTGGTGCGACTTGCAGCGCAATGAAGATCCGCGGGAGCCGATGCGCGACCCACGGCCCAAAGCATCGCGTAGTCCAGCCCCAGAAGCATGTGGCCAGCACCGCGCCACCCGTCGGCCGACACAAACGAGCGTTGCCCTGGATCGCGCGCGTAACTGCGCCCGCTACCACTGCCCGGAAGTGGGAGTGCGAGGCTGCTAAACGATCGTCGTCTTCATCCGAATCGCACGCTTCGCTGTGGTGTACGTCGCAAGCTATGCCGGCGGCGTGTTCGCCTTGGACGCGGAAACCGTGCGCACCTCGGACATAACCGCCTACGAGCGCGCAAAGGCCGTACATGCGACCGCCCTGCCCCGCACCGGGGAAATTTGCCACGTTCGCGGTCCGCGACGCAGACCGTGGTTGTCGTGTCGCGATCGTTACAACGAACACGAGTCACTAGACAAAGGACTCGCATCCCGGTTATACCTGGAACCGGTTTCATCTCTGGAATGTGCCTGGTTGGGGTGCTCCAAATAGGGGTTCGAAGTGCGAAGTCTCGAAAATTGGTTGCTGTGTGTCTGGGTAGCGGGCTTCGGAAGCCTTTCGGCAGCCGGGTGCTCGCGAGAGAACGGCGTGGAGTCGACTGCCACCACTCGACAAGCTGTGGAAAGTCCGAGCGCCCAACGGCAGATTCGACTTGCGATGAAGCTTCCTTCAGGCGCCTCGCTGAATCAGGTCGCCGTCGGTGCCACTCAATCCGTCACCCTCGCGGATTCGGACCATGTGCCAGGCACGATCTTCAGTGATCTGGGGGACACGGAAGTCGGAAATGACGCGAAGGTTGGTAATTTATTCGTGAACGGCACAACCACCCTGCATGACCGCAGCGTGGTCACGGGGAACATATTGACGAAGGTGATCGCGCCGTCGTCGAGTGCGACCATCAGCGGTACCGTCACGCAAAAGAACCCTTTTCCCCCGCCCGTAAGCGTGGTTTGGACCCTGAACGTAAACACTGCGAGCCTCGGTGACGTGCAGCTCGAGCCTAACCAGTCACGTGATTTGTCGCCGGGAACTTACGGACATTTCTCCGTAAAATCGCGTAGCACGGTCACCCTGCACTCCGGCGTCTACGAACTCGCAGACTTTCTATTGGAGCCTCAAGCACGGCTCGTGATCGACGACTCACAAGGTCCAGTGCAAGTTGTGGTGGACGGTTCGTACACGTTCCGGGGAGCCATTGCTTCTGCGAGCCCGGCCTTGCCACAGATCTTGTTCGCCGTGCTCGGTACATCGGTCGAGGTTGAGGCCCCTTTCATTGGAGCCATCGTTGCGCCGCAAGCGGCTGTGCATTTCCAAGCGGCGCGACCGCAAGGTCACCGCGCATTTGTCTACGGTTCTAGCGTGAAGCTCGAGCCGGGTACGAATTTCAGCTCGTTCCCGTTCGATTGGACGACCGTGGTCGGCATCGATTTCGATCCCATTCCGGCCAACGTGATCACGCGAGATTTGAGTGAAAGCCCGCGCGACCTGACACTGAACATCGCCGGAGACGGTAGCGGGAAGAGCTCGTCCTCGGCCACGTCGGCGACTCCTGGCACGTTTTCGCTGCGGCCGGAGTACACAGTCGGCGGCGGCATCATCGGCAATGGATCGGTCAGTTTTCGCTTTCGCCTGGGTATTGCACCGTGGGTTACATGCACGTACAAGGGTCAGTCTTCAACCACGACTCCGAACACGCCAGATGAACTGATTAAAGGCACACACTTGGTGCTGCAGGGTTGCTCTGATAATTTACCTGCGACGACAGCACGTACGGCGGACCAATTCGAGCTGAGCGCTGCTCCTGCGGCTGGTTACCCGGTTACCGTGAAATCGCCCGCGCTCGAGCCCCGAGCATGTGACGATGACATGGAGCTGCTCTCGCCCGATCAAACGCGGCAAATGCGCGAAGGGTTCAACTGGAGTACTGCCCACAAAGTCGCCGAGATCACGCCGGATGGGCGTCCCACTTTGTATTACGCCTGGGTATTCATTCGAAATAAGGCAGAAGCCCTCGCGCTCAAGAAGCTTTACATTCACGTACTACAGCGCCCCCTATTCGACGATGAGCTCGTGCAGTTTGCTGGCCGTTGCGGGGTGTTCACGAACCCGGGTGACGGCACCGGCGCGTTCGAGCCGGTGGTCATGCCGGGTAAGACCTATAACAAGCTGATCGATGCGCTCTCCAGCGGTGACATCCAAGGCGACCGTACGGTGTTCGACGCCGTGATCATCCGCAAGGACGTACCCGCTGCCGCACGCAACGCGAACGGCTCGATCAATCTCGATGTGCTCGGGCACTCTGGCTTTCGCTACCTGAGCTATGATCCGAACGCTTTCGCGGATCCATCCACCATGAAGCTCGACGGTGGCGCGGCCCGCGCGCTCGTCGGCGTGCTCGAGTGGGTAGGCCAAGCTGCACGTGACGCGGGCGAGGTCGTGACCGGCGTGCTCAACGAAATCGATCAGTTCTTTCGGGGCGAGATTAACGTCACCTTCTACATGCAAGGGCTGACGCGAGATTCAATTTTCGGTAACCAACCCATGGTCCGTGGCTGGGGCAACTACGCGGGGAATCGCTTGGCCGCCGAGGGCATGGAGGTCAAGGTGTTACAACGCCTGTTCGATTCGCCCATTCCCACCACCGCACAGGACGACACCAACATGGTCGGTGTCGCAAAGATCGACATGACGGATGGCGCTGAGAGCCGCGGCACCGGCTTGTGCGTTGAGATGCGCACTTCCGCTGCGCTAATCACGGATTTTCTACTCGCCAGTGAGTTGTGTGATCTGCGCGGCTACGTGGCCCCCGATCACTTCGCGCCGAACCAAGCGGGCTACGGAAACCCGGAGGTGGCGAAGTATCAATTTCAGTTCGATTCGTCCAAGACGAACTACGTGCTGAACATCGACAACACGCGGCTGATGGGGCTCTACCAATCGGACGACGTGTATCAGTACGCCCGGAAGGTGATTGGCTTCGAGGCGCCGCGTGCGCGCATCATGAGTGGCTACTGGGCGGATACCTTCGCGCCTACGACAGACTCGGGTCGGAAGCGGCTATTCACTCCGTGCCTAAACTTTCCGAACTCATTCTCGGATGCGATGACCGCGGCGGCCAGTGGCGTGGGCGCGCTCGCAGGCGCTGGCGTCGGCAGCATCGTTCCGGGGCTCGGCACAGGAATCGGCGCTGCAGTCGGCGCGATTGGCGCGGGCACCTTTGCGGCCGTCATCGGCAACTCAGATATCGTGATGTCCACCAGTTCGAGCCTGCACGAAAGCCGCGCGGTGATGTCTCACGAATACGGTCACTACGAGTATTGCTCGATGGCCTACGAGGAGAATAGTGACGCCGTCGATCACATCGTGTGGGGAACGATGCTCCGCGGCAACGAGCTAAACTACCCGCTTCGTTACTCGAACGAGGCTGTAGCCGACTTCTTCATGGGCCAAGTGAGCGGCGGAGCCGATTACAACTGGGCCGTCGGTCGCGGCGACAGCGTCAGTGACACTTATTGCGACCCCTCCTTCAGCGGTGAATGCTGGGATCAAAACCTTGATGGAACCAATGGTGCGAGCCAGGATCCGGGGCACCGAAACATCGGCCGGCTTGCCACGCTGTTCCAGGACGTTGTGGACGGACAAGGCGCCGCACGCACCGTTAATGCTCCGACCGACGCCGACAGCTTCATGTTCGACACCACCGCCGGCTACATGACCTACAGCCCAACGGGCTACGGCAGCAAGGATAGTGCCCTTGAGCGCGTGAGTATTCCTGGATCTGGCGTGCGCACGATATTGCACGGCTTCGCGCACGGTATGGCGCCGTTCTTTAAGTACAGCTTCGATGACGGCAGGTTCGAAGAAGCCGGTCGCGCGCTGGACGTGCCGAAGATCCTGAGCTCGGTGAATCAGGCAATGGTGGAGAACAACGTTAATTGGTGCGAACGTTGCCGGGTTTTCGCGCTTCATGAGCCCGGGATTCGCCCGAAGCCGGGCGTTAGCCTGACCATAGCGGATACGTTCAGCGCGTGCCGCAGCAACGGAGAGCTTGCGCTAGCTCTCGGCGAAGCACCGCCGGATCCTTACCTTCGCATCGACGCCGAAAGTTGCCGAGCATGCCCAACCGGACAAACGTCTGACGCGAACGGTGTGTGCCAACCGTGCGTCGGTGAGGTCGTCGGCAACAGGTGCCAGAAGTGCGTGGCAGATGTCGTTGTCGACGGTGCCACGATGCCGGCCGATCAAAGCTTCGACCTCAGCACGAGCGCGCCGGGCGACAATTGCCCGGACACCTTCTGGCTCGAGGTCGATCATCCAGGTGCCGTGTTCGCCGCTGGCGCTGATGTGTTCAACGCATCCCTGAGCCCATCACCATTCAGCGAAGCGAACTGCGACCGCAGTTGGACGCTAATCACGGCATTTGCCGATCCTAGGACGGGCTACTTTAGCGAACATCCGCAAACCGGGATCGGGGATGCCGGCCACTGCCCGGCGGATGCCGGCTTTTGCCTCAATACCTGCAACAACGTCCCGGTACATGAGGTCACACCTGCCGAGGCCTTCGGCACGGTGATGCGCTTTGGTTCCAAAGTGATGCCCCACGCCACGCTCGACGTTCACACCTTCATCAGCGGACCCCCGCCACAATAGAGGCTCGAACTAATGCGCATCGCTGCTTCTACGATCGTGATTGCGCTACGCTTGCGCCGGTGCGCCCTGGCGCTAGCGCTGATTGGGTGCGGCTCGGGCAGCGACGGTGGTGGGGCTGGCAGAGCGGGCGGCGGAGGGGCCGCCAACGGCGGCGCCGGCGTGGCCGGTTTCTCGCCGGGTGTCGGCGGCTCTTTAGCCGGTGCCGCAGACTCAGGCGGAAGCTCGAGTAGCGGCACCGCCGGGAGTAGCGGCGGTGGAGCCGCGGGCACGACCGGTGCAGGCGGCTCGACAAACCCGCTGACAATCGCTGCCGGTATCTGCGCGAAGCAGTGCGACGCGGGTTGTCAGCCCGTCCCCGCGCACCCTGAAGAGTGTCCGACGGTGTGCAACGGACGATTCTCTATGACCTTG
This sequence comes from Pseudomonadota bacterium, assembly GCA_040005755.1. Classification (GTDB taxonomy): domain Bacteria; phylum Myxococcota_A; class Polyangia; order Polyangiales; family Polyangiaceae; genus PMG-095. The sequence goes on along the minus strand of JBDTYJ010000024.1, from coordinate 6,627 downwards.
TTCCCCTGCCCAACGCAAACGCAGAACTACCTCGCTTGCCTACAAAAGGGAGGCCCGATTTACTATTGCCCGGAATATTCGGATTCATCGCCCTGCGCAATGGAGGCGCACGCGATGATCAATTGTTACAATGCGCAGCAATCGTAGAGGCGGTGCGAGACCGGTAGTCTGCGCAGTCATCTTTGCTACATCGCACCACTCCTTGCTCGTTCGCTTGCGATGTTGTTCGTCGCGATGTTGTTTATTGGTGCCTGCGGGGACCTGGATCCCTGCGCTGGCGTGGTAGTAGGCGCTACGTATCAGGTGCAAGTAGGGGCGACCGAAGACGAGGGCGTCGACAATTGCTCCGCGGACTGGGGTTTCGCCGCGGGGGACACCTTCACGGCTACAATTGTAGATATGGCTGGGGACAATGACTGCAAGTCAGGCCGAGCAGCCCTGAGCGGCAACCATGGCTGGACGCTTCAGCTGACTTCGGATCGAGTCGCGGGCGGCGGCGGTCTCGTGGAAGCTGCTTACGTCATCTCGCGCGACGATTGCTCGGGTCCAGCGGGGATCGCAATTGGCTGCAATGACGGCGGTTGCCTCGCTCGGGGCGCTGGCTCGTGCCCGTGCTCTCTGTCTGTCGATGCGCATCGAGACCGCGGCACGTGCCCCGGCTCGTGTAGTGTCGTCCTAACTGCTTTGGTCACCCGACTGTGAGCGCGCATGTTATGCGCTTCGACAGAGGATGCTCTCTCCTCGCGCTTGCGCTCGGCGCAGGGTGTGCAGCCATCATCGGGATCGCGCGCTGCTTGCATATACGCCATCCGGCGCGCACTTCCACTGGGTGGAAAAAGAGATTGTCTTGACACCCGCGCCGGAACACCGCGGCGAAAAAACGCCCGCGGCGCTCGACGCGACGCGACACAATAGTATGCTCTCGCGAATGGGACCAGATGCCGCTAGTCGTATCACCCTTGTCCTACTCGGCATGCCGCTGTTGCTAGCAGCCTGTGGCAGTCGGGATCCCTGCCCCGGTGTCTCTGTCGGGGCGAAGTTCCAAGTGAATGTTGGCGAGCTGATAGAAAACGAAACCGGAGCTGACACCACCGGCAAAAATTGCGCGATCGACTGGGGGTTTGCCCCGGGCAGCGTACTCCAGGCCGATATCGTGACCAGCTCCGGCAGGGACGTATGTCTGTCCGGGCAAGCCGAACTCACGGGCAACACCGCGTTCAACGTCGTGCGGAGCTCGGACTACTCCGCGGGCGGCGGCGCTTTGATTGAAAGTCATTACACCCTTTCGCAAGGGTCGTGCCTCGCTGAAGCGCAGATCAACGTCGGTTGTTCGGGCCCGTGCCTATCCAGCACCGGCGGTTCGTGCACCTGCAGGATGAGTATTGTTACATATCAGGATCGAGGAGATTGCCCCACCTCGTGCGCCGTGGTCGCATCCGCATCGGTCACTCGGCTGTGAGGGCAAGGGGCTCGCTCCCTCGCTGCTCGGAGTGCGCGTGGCTGGTCGGAGCGCTGCTTTTCGGGTCGCTACTGCTTGGCTGTGAGCGGCGTCTCGGTTCGGCTTCGCTTGCGTACACGCCCTCCGGATCGCACCTGCACTGGCCCAAAAAGAACATTGTGCTCACGCCTGCGCCGGAGCGAAATGGGCAAAAGCCCCCCGCGTTGCTCGGCACGACGCTCGCTGCCGCCGCCTCGATTTGGAACGATGCGCTCAGCAGCTGCCAAGCGCCACGCCTCCTTGCGAATTTGGAGGTGCTTGCCGCGCCCAGCGTGCGCGATGATTTGGTCAACACCGTAACGTTGCATCAGTTTAAATGGTGCCCAATTTCGAGCATTCAACGAGAAGATTGCTACCCGTCCGATCTGCAGGGACGCACGCACCTCTACCCAACTCTGCAGCCCGGAACACCCCGAGACGGTGAGCTTCGTGGCATCGACATCGAGCTCAACGACGTAGATTTTCACTGGTCGGCGCAGGGCGAGGTCGGCGACACCCTGAGCCTGCAGACACTGCTTGTGCACGAACTTGGGCACGTACTCGGCTTGGATCATCCGTGCGGACCGAATACGGAATGGAGTCAAAAGAAGAAGCCACTCGTGCCGTGCGATCCGTCCGCCACGGCGCAGGTGATGCGCGCTGACATCGCGTCGGTGACGAAGGGCGAAAAGGTCGCGCCCTCCAAGTCGGAAATCGCCGCGGTTTGCGGGCTCTACCGTTCCTCTAATGGCCCATCGCCTTGATAGGGTTTTGTCCCTTCCGATGAGGGCTGCTCGGCTGGGGTTGGCGCTGCTTTCGGCATTGCTCGTGCGGTTGGCGTTGCCCGCGTTCGACTGCGCGCCACTCATTCTCGTCGCATGGGTCCCGCTGATTGCCGCGTCCGCGTCGAGCAGGCCGAGCGCCGCCCTGTTGCTGGGACTGGTGCAAGGATTCGCGCTAGGGCTGGCCGCGCATAGTTGGCTCGTTCCTGCGCTGCTGCGGAACTTTCCAATGCCGTTCTGGAGCGCCGCTCTGGCCCTGTTTGCCGTGGCGCTGCTCGTTGCGGTTCGGTCCGCCCTGGTCGCTTGTGGAGTGTCTTTCTTGCGGCGCGCGGTGCCCGTGTGGGTTTCGTTCCCGGTGCTGGACGTGGTCGCAGAAATCGCACTGCCTGGTGTCTTCCCGTGGACGAACGCGCTCGCGGTGTCATCACTTCCAGTTTGGCAACAGGCGGCGGCATTCGGCGGGGCAGGAGCAGTTAGCGCGTGGTTGTGCTTAGTCAATGGCCTACTCGCGGAAGCGTGGTTGCGTCGTCGCAGCGCCGGGTCGTGGACGGCCTCGCTACTGCGCCCGTTGTTGTCTGCGGGCATTGTGCTCGCCCTGATGACAGCGTTCGGCAGTCTGCTGATGCGGCTACGAGAAGCAGAGAGCCTCGCCGCTCCGCGCGCCCGCATTGGGCTCGGTCACTACGATTCTTCGACAGCCGTCGCAGACGCTGCGTCAACGCTGCGGTCGCTCTCTCTCGTCGAGCAACGGGCCAGCGGCCCACCAGACTTGTGGATTTGGCCGGAAACCACGGTCGGCACGCCGTCCACTCGCCGCCAGCTCCTCGCTCTGGAAAACGATTACCTCAGGCGAGATCGTGCGCGCGCCTCCCGGGACGTATTGCTGGGTCCGCTATTGGTCGGCGCGGTGCTGGACGAACGAGGAACGTTCGAAAATAGCGCCATATTGTTCGGTGCAAGTGGCTTGCTGGAGGGAGTGTATGCAAAGCATGTCCTCATGCCGGTGGGAGAAACCTCAGAGCTCCCTTTCGGGCTGCGCCTGCCGAACCTTTTCGCTCAGCGTGCCACTCCCTTTCGTTCGGGCGCGGACTCACCACCGCTTAGGCTCCTCGGTCATTCCCTTGGGCTCTCCATTTGCTATGAAGATATCCTTGCGGACTACGTCTCCGAGCAAGCGAGGAGAAGCCACGCCGCGTTGCTGGTCAATTTGACCAGTGATCGCTGGTTCAAGGGCACGGCCGCAGTCGATTTCCATTTCGCGCTCGCGCGTATGCGTGCGGTCGAGCAGCGTCGATTCCTCGTGCGTTCTACGCGCGACGGGGTGTCCGCGGTCGTCGATAGCGCAGGTCGCGTCGTGCTGGGCCTCCCAACTGAATCGTCCAGCGTCGTCAGCATTAGCGTGCCATTACTGGTGAGTCCGACGTGGGCTGCTCGCGGCGCGCACGCGCTTGCGGTCCTGTTTCCGCTCACCGCTCTGGGCTTGTTGGCCTTCGCCACACTCAGCCGCAGGAAGACCGACGGTTAGCAGCGACCGTCAGCGGACGGCCAAAACACGCACCTGGCCGGGCGTCAGCCAGCCTTCGCTCGAACCCCACTCCACGCGGACCAGCGCGGGGCGACGCTCGAGCACGTAGACGCTCGCCCCTTCTGGGATCAACACGGAATCTGCGGCGCCGCCGCGTTGGGGCAGGGGCTTGCCAGTATCGTCCAGCAAACGCGCTTCATCCGCGACGATCACCGCGGGCGATGAGGTGAGCCGGAAGTGCCGCGCGGCGGCCGCGAGCCCCGCGCCGCTGACCAAGAGCAGCGCGCCTAGGCCGATGCCGACCGCGCCCGCCAAGTTGGTGCTCGTGCGGTTCAGGAAGCGCCTTAAACCTAAACCCACGGTCAAGAGCAGCGAGCCGATCAGCGCCGTGAGTGCCCAAGTGTTCTCTTCCGCCAAGGAGCTCACGGCGCGACCCAGCGAAGCGCGTGCCATTACCGGAGCCGTGCCCTCACGCGCATGACGCCGCGAAATTTCGGCGCGAATCCGCGCAAGCGCGCTGTCGGCAGCTTCGTCATTCGGGCGCAGCAAGAGCACCTCACTCAGCGCGGCTGCCGCGCGGCCGAGATCGCCCGGTGCCGCGCTGGTCGAACGAGCACGCTCCACGTAAGCCACAGCGCGATTGAAGCTGGCATCCGGGTGCACGAAGCCGCGGTCCGCGAGCAGCTCCAAGGTATCGATGGCTTCGGTGTAGGCGCCGCGCTGCAGCGCGGCACGCGCGGCGGCGAAATCACGTGCCGGTTCGTTCTCGGCGGCCCTCGCCGAGCGTGCGGCTGAGGCGGCGAGCCCGCTCACGAACAGCAATAATACGAGCCAGCGTCGCATCGGTCAGCTCGAGACCGCGGGCTTTTCGCCGCGCATTTCTGCGGCGTTCTTAGCGGCGCGCTGGGCAAGCTCGGCCGGTTCTATGCCGCTTGCGACGCCAACGAACCTGAGTGTGTCGCAATCTTCCAGCAGCTTTGCCAGGGCCTCGGCCCGTGCCCGGGGCAGCCCGCGTTCCGTGAGCGTCTTGGCCAGGTCTGACTTCAGGATCGCGCGCGCCTTCAGGCCGAGCCTTGCTTCAATGGCAAGGAACACGGCGCGTTCGCTGGCGCCGACCGAGCCTGCGACATCGGTCTTGGCCAAGCTCCGCGCCTCGCGCAGGGCGGAATCGATTTGGGCGCTCAGTGAGGCGCCGCGCTCACGCAGCCTGCCGCGTACTCTGGTCGCCACGCTGACCGCGCCCCCCGCCACCACCATCCCGAAGGGCGCGAGCAAAAGCGTTGCCCAGAACCCGGTGCGATCGGTCAGCGGCGCGCGCAGGCTCGGGTAGGGGCCGAGCGCGTCCCGCGGCGTGAGCACGTTGGCTAAGCGATCATCGGGCTTCGCGTTGGCGCTCACGGCCTTGCCATTCGGGTTCACTTTGACGTTGAGCGAGCCAAGCTCGGCGCGCGCGGTCACGTACTGTCGCTTCTTCGGATTGAAGTAAGGCAGGGTCAGGTCCCCCAACTCCAACTTGCCGGAATTTGTCACTTTTACGACGTAACCGAAGGTGCGGGAGCCCTGCACTTGGCCGTTCGTGACCTCCACTTTTTCGCTGAGGGAGGGCTCGAGCCACTCCACGCCCGGCTGTTCGGGTGTCTGGATCTTGAACGGAACCATGCCCACCCCGGACAGCGTGGCCACGACGGACACTGCTTCCCCGGCCATGATCTCGCGTGGCTCGACCGTGGCGGTCAGCTTATAGTCGCCCACGTCGCCAACCTTGTACCCTGCCGGGCGACCCTCCAGCGGGGGTTCGATGACGGTGACCTCCGCCCAATTGCTCTCGCGTTCGGTGCCCGTGTTTTGGTCACGCATGTAGCCGCGACCGGTGAACTCCATCTTCATGTGGCCAGCGCGCAACTTGCCCGCATGCAATGGGAACAACGGCAGCTCGCGCAGCTTACCCGCGATGTAGCGCGTGCCAGCGCTCGGCACGAGGTAGGCCTTGAACTGATCCGGCGAGCCGTCGAAAGCCAGGAAGTCGGCGTGTGATGGCTCCGTCATGCTGCCGAGCGAGTACGGTCCGTGCCCCCCGTACGCGAACACGCGCAACACCACTTGCTGACCCACGTAAACGTGGTCCGGCGTCAGCGTGGCGCGCACGAACGCGACCGGGTCCGGAGGCTTGTCGACGCGCAGTTCCTCGGGGTAGCTCGGCTCTTCTGCCTGCTGTCGTTCGTCCGTGTCGTCGTCGAACGGGCTTCGGAAGTTGAAACCGGGCGGAAAAGGCGAATTTCCCCCGAACATTCCGAAGGGATCGAAGCCGCGCTGCGGCGTCGGCTGACCCGCGCCGGTGCTACCGGTGACGATTTGCATCGGGATCGGATTGCCTTGCACCCGCTCGCCGCTCACGAGCGCGCTCGGAGGCCCCACGCGAAACGAGCCCGCTTTGTTCGCGGTCACGTTCCAGGTCAACGTGACCCGGATCTGTTGGCTCATCTGCCCGTTCATGATTTTCACCTGCGACGACCGGCTCGCGTTTGGTTGTCCGGCGCTCATGCCGGGGGGCAGAGGCAAGCGCGCGTCACTTACTTGGACGTCGGTATCGCTGGTGGCGGTGAGCTGTACGATGAACGACTCACCAACGCCCACTCGTTGGCTGCTGACCGCAGTTTGGACTTGAGCGGCTCGTGCTGCTTGGCTCACGGCGAGTACGGCAGACACCGCGGCAGCGCCCGCGGCTCGTCCGAAACCGCGGAGCGCGGGTCTCACTTGTCCTCCATCCCGCCACGCACGCGCCGTTGAACCGAGCGATTCTTGGCGTCTTGCTCTTGCATGGTGGGCGCGTGCTCCAGCATGTC